>JBEBCJ010000101.1:0-13081 GCA_041157865.1 Bacteroidota bacterium | reverse complement strand
ACTTCCATGATCGCACTACCAACACTCAAACGTGGGTTCAGCGACGAGTACGGATCTTGGAAGATGATCTGGAAGTCTTTTCGCATCGTCTTAAGGTCTGTCGATCCGAGCGACCGAACATCCCTCCCATCAAACATCACCTTGCCACCCGTTGGCTCTACTAGGCGCAGCACCGCTCGACCCGTAGTTGTCTTGCCGCAGCCCGACTCGCCCACAAGACCGAGTGTTTCCCCAGGCATAACAGAAAACGAGATGTCGTCGACAGCCTTTACTGCGCCAGTGGTACGGCCAAAGAAACCACTCTTGATCGGGAAGTGTACTTCCAAATGCTGCACATCAAGCAGGGGGCTCATGGTCTTGAGCTTTGCATTACGTTCATCGATCTCCTGGGCAGAGAACTCGAGTTCGTGAACGAGCGCTTCAACACTATCACGAGTACGGGTGGTTATCGTTCCATCCTCAGCTTCGTCCATGAAGTCACGAACGGTCGGCAGTACTTTAAGCTTCTTATCAAGTCGTGGACGGCATGCCAGAAGCCCCTTGGTATATGGGTGTTGCGGGTTCTCAAAGATCTCCTGTACAGATCCCTGCTCAACGATCTTGCCCTTGTACATCACGATCACATCATCGGCGATCTCAGCGATCACGCCAAGGTCGTGCGTGATGAACATCATCGACATGTTGTGCTGCTTCTGCAGCGAGCGCATAAGATCGAGAATAGTGGCCTGCACCGTTACGTCAAGCGCTGTAGTTGGTTCGTCTGCGATGAGTAGGTCGGGATTGCACGACATCGCCATGGCGATCATCACGCGCTGCTTTTGTCCGCCCGAGAGTTGGTGCGGATACGACGTCATCATCTGCTCCGGACGCGGCAGCTTGACCTCTTTGAGAAGCTGTAGCGTACGAGCTAGCGCTTCTTCTTTCGATACATTTTGGTGGAGCCGAATTGCCTCTACAATCTGATCACCGCAGGTAAACACCGGATTGAGCGACGTCATCGGTTCTTGGAAGATCATCGCGATGCGATTGCCGCGATACGTGCGCATGGTGTCTTCCGAAACCTGCAACAGATCTGTTACTGCTCCATCCTTCTCATGAAACAGTGCCTCTCCGCCGGTAATCTTGCCAGGGGGCGAGGGGATGAGTCGCATCAAGCTTAGGCTGGTCACAGACTTACCGGATCCAGATTCGCCTACGATGCCGAGTGTACGGCCTTTGTGCACGGTAAATGACACGTCATTCACGGCCTTGACGTTGTAGACATCCGACCGGAATTCAGTGACCAGATGTTTGACTTCGATCAACGGTTCCATAAGGGGTCAAAGTTACCGAATATGGCTGGATAGAGCACGTCCGGCGTTTACCTTCAGATAGATCGTAGACGCCGTTCTGCCAATGGCCATAGCGATGGCAGCGGCAAGTGCCCCGTTGAGTTCGGTGAAGTTTACAAGGGCGATCATCACGGCTGTTATGCCCCCTACCTCGAGTGCCGTCGAGAAGGTTACCTTGACATTTTGTCGGTTCGTTATCAGAACCGATCTATACAGTGAATACGCTACTGCAATCGACGGCAACGGAATGAGTAGGATCGTAGGCCAGACGGCATAATGAGCAAGTTTTGCCTCGAGTCCATATGCCAGGATGTAAATGTCATCAATAAGTGGCGTTACGGCCAATAATCCAAGCACACTGGTCGTAACGATAACCGTCAACAATGCCACCTTCCGAACTGCCTGGTAATTCTCAAAATTCTTACCAATCAGAGCAACGCCCACTTCCTGATACGAGAACCCAAAACTGCGGAACAGAAAAACAAACGAATCCACCACCGGCAGGACCGCAAGGGACGCGATGGGATTCGGGGCATGGACCATGAAGAACGACAGCGTAGGTGTTACCACAAATCCGATCAGCGATGTTGCGGCAAGGGGCATCCAAAACGTCGAGATCTCGGCGTTTGTAAGGGGAAGTCCATCTTGATGTGGACGCGCCTTGTACTCACGAATGATCGGCTGGCACATAGCGCGAACTGCCGCGGCTTCCAGGAAAACCCCTGTCGTTAATGCGAATGCCCCAACGATCACACCCTCGAGTCCGGTGAACGAATATGAAACGGCACTCACGATTACTACAAGCATGCGCACGATTGTCCCATAGGCCACCACCTTGGTGTGTCCGTTGCGAATCAACAGCCCCTGGTACAATCGCCTATATCCAATAGCTGCAGGCCAAGGCACAAGCACCACGATTGCCCAATACATGCGTGATGAAACTTCGCTTGGCAGACCCATAAGTGTTGAGGTAATTACCTCAAAGACTGCCGGAATACAGAGGAGCAACATTCCAGCCGTTACCCCTGCATTTACTTTGCGCGTAAATCGTCGCAACTGTGTAAACGACGCCCAATCACGGGCAAGTGCAACAGACGTACTCAGCAAATGGATGACGGGTGCCTCGATGAACATCGCCAATGCAAAAGCCACTCCATGGGCAGCGAGGTTGAGCTCTGCATTGGGCAGGCGGGCAACGACAGATGCCACAACCGGACCCTCGATGGCCATCATAAGCCACGTAAGACTAAGTGGGATCCAAAACCTTATGACATCGCGTGTTGTGAGCATTTCGCAAATTAGCCCCATGACGCATCACGAAGTGCAAAAGCCACCACGAATAGTGCTCTATGTCGTGCTCGGCGTTATGCTGTTCTCCATACTGTTCACAGGTGGACTTGTTACTCTTGTAGAGCACGAATTGGGCGCGAGCGACCTCCAACATCCCAGCACGTGGATTCCTGTCTTGGTCCAGTTCTTGATCACGGGCACGATAGCTCTCACGATGTGGTTTACGCGCCTACATGTAACGATAGTTGACGAAGGCATTCGCGTCAAGATGCCACCATTTCATCTCGGAGGCGGACGCCTCATTGTTTGGTCAGATATACAGTCGATAACCCTGCGTAAGGTTAGCCCCTTCGGTGAATTCGGAGGCTGGGGCATCCGATGGAACCTCGGCAACCGTATGGGCTATGTATGGAACGGCAAACAGGGCATGGAGCTTGTACTTAAGAACGGCAAACGCGTTGTAGTTACGCTAATGGATATGCAAGGGGCTCGCACAGCCCTGCATGGACGTGGTGTTGAGGTAGTGGATACGATTTCTTAACACGCAATTTCAAACTGCTAACTCTTCTGTAACACTCTGGTGAAAGGCCAACGGTAGGTTCGCGCATCACTGCACACGAGAATCTACTTTTTCACTTTTCATTGGGGTTTTCTCATGAACTTTCTACGCACTGCCGCTATCGGTTGCCTCGCGCTGGCCACCGTATCAGCGCAGGATTTCCCGGTTCGCATAGAGCCTGTAACGATGGTCCCGTATCTGATGGGACGAGTAGTTGTTCCACCATCACCACTCAAATACCAAAACATCTTCGTCGGTGGTGTGGATTCTGTTGAGACAAGTTCGGGCAAAGCAGCTGCTAAGCAGTGGCACGACTATATCGGCTATGCCTCAGATCCTTCTGGCAACTCGCTTGGCTATGCAATCATCAATCACGAGATGATTGAAGCAAATGCTAAGATCGGTGACGGTGGCGGCATGACGATGTTCAAGCTGGGCAAGAAGCCAGACGGAACGGTCGAAGTACTTGAGCAAACACTCGCAGACGGACGCAAGGGTAAGTTCTTCAATGTTGATTTCAAGAACACCGTAGGCGAAACAGGAATGAACTGCGGTGGTATCTCGTGGCAGAATCGCGTTTGGACCGCCGAAGAATGGTATCAGACCAGCAACGCAGGCATTAACGCGAGCGGCAAGGGTTTTCTTGACACGACAGATTTCGAAATCGGCAAAATGACGCCATCTGGATTCCCAGGTTTGGACGGCAAGAAGATCAAGCGTTATGAGAATCTCAACTGGATGGTAGAGATCGACCCAGTCAATGCCAAAGGTGTTCGCAAGCAGTACAACTGGGGTCGCCAAGGCTTTGAAGCAGGCGTTATCATGGACGATCAAAAGACAGTTTACCTTTTTGAGGATGGAGATGCCGGCAAGTCGCTCTTCACAAAGTTTGTGGCAGAACAACCAGGAGACTTTACGAAGGGTAAGCTTTACTTCTACAAGCAGAACAGTGGTCAGTACTCGGGCACATGGGTTGAGGTTCCGAACGATCCAGTAGCGAACTGGGATATCATGGTAGCACCTCATGCATGGGCAAAGCAACAAGGCATCACTGGCTTTACACGCCTTGAGTGGGGTCAGCTCAACAAGACAGACGGCAAGATCTACATCACCGAAACTGGAAACGATAAGCCAGGTGCGCGCTATGCAGCAGCGCTTACAGATGGCTGGTCATTGCCGCAGCATACATATGATCGCGCCAAGGAGCAGGGCACAACGATTGACAACGCAGCATACTGGGATTACTACGGACGCGTTTTGGTGTTCGACCCAAGCGACAATTCTGTCAAGACATACATCGAAGGCGGTCCATTCGTCACAGATGCACAGTCAGTACCAGGCAAGTATCCTGAAAAACATCTGTCAAACCCAGATGGTATTGGATTCTTGTACATCAACGGCAAGACATACATGGTTATCGAAGAAGACCTCAACGGCGTAAGTATGGGCCGTATGCCGAACACCGGCATGCGCGGCACAAACTGTGAGGCATGGCTGCTCGATATGTCAAAGCCTGCTACGATTGACAATCTCTATCGCCTTGCAATCTCGCCGTACGGATCAGAGATCACAGGATTCTGCTCCTTTGACGACGGTAATGTGGTTCTGATCAATTCTCAGCACCCAGATGCAGCAACGATCGGCGATGCGGCTGCCAAGAATTCGCTCACATTTGCCATCACCGGCATGAAGCAGCTAATAAGCAGCATTGAGCAGGATGACGACAAGGAGTCAACGACGTCGGGCATTCGGGTGTTCCCGAACCCAACGTCATCAAGCCTAAACTTTGATGTAGCTACTGATGCTGCTCTTTACGATGCCGTTGGCGAGCGGGTTCGCGTAATTCGCAATGCGTCATCGATGGACATCAGTGATCTGGCGCAAGGCACCTACTATGTTCGTTTTGCAAATGGCGATACACGTCAAGTTACTGTGCAGCGCTAATAGCAATACCTAACACGCCGACATTCATCAAGGGGGATCGAGTGATTACACTCGGTCCCCTTTTGGTACAACCCAAACAATGCACCTAACGCTATGAAACTCTTTGCACTCATACCACTAACACTTTTAAGTGTCGTATCTGCATTTCGTTTTGTTCAACAACCTTCCGAGTCTAAGCGGCACGAACAGGTTCACAGCATCATTTCGTCTGCAGCAGACAGTCTTCGGAGGGAAGTCGACACGCTGCTGCAATCGCTTGACCAGCAAGCAGGGTACGCGGAAGTCCGACTCCGTTACGAGCGAGTGCGCAAAGGTTTTCGGTCTGTTGATTTTCTCATTGAATACGTTGATCCAACATATGTGACGCAGTTTCTCAATGGTGCGCCACTACCCAAACTTGATGTGAAGTCGCAGTTCGTGGATGTATTGGAGCCTCAGGGCTTCCAGGTAATTGACGAGCAGATTGGTGAATGGGCAGGAGGCAGCGAGATTGACATAGCGAAACTGCGTCCGGAGCTCGTCCAGCTTCAGTCACGACTTCTCCAAGCCTCGGCGATAGCACTCAATACATATTGGACGGACAGGATGATTCTTGAGGCCTGTCGCAGTGGTGTTGTTCGATTCACTACAATGGGCATAACTGGGTTCGATCGGCCGGGAACCGGAAGCACGCTGCAGGAGTATACTTCATGGGCACAGACAACTTCAGCACTTCTCGACCTTTTTGGCGATGACACACGTGCCCGCAAGCACATAAGGGCAGCACAGCAACAGTTGCGTGTTTTGCGTGACTCGATTTGTCTTATCCCCGACTCAACACTTGACAAAGTCGAGCTCATTCGCAATCATCTCGAGCCCATCTTTCGTGAGATCGGCCTAGCTCATTCAGAACTTGGTATCGAGTACAGCACTGAAATCAGTCCGGCACAACCCGTTCTTAACCCGAAGGCACAGAGTATGTTCTCTGAGTCGTTTTTCAACGCTGCTGCTACGAGTGGGCTGCACTACAAGGCAATCACAACAGATATCGTAGACCTAGGTAGAATGCTATTTTTCGACCCGATTCTATCACACAATGGAGAGCGTGCCTGTGCCTCTTGTCATGTTCCAAGCATGAACTTTACAGATGGATACAAGACGTCGAGAGCGTACGACAAAACAAGCTTTATACGACGTAATGCTCCAACAATTGTCAATGCCGTCTTCAGCCGGCGCTTCTTCTATGACTTCCGTGCAATGCGACTGAGTGATGTGATTTCTCACGTTATCACCGACACACAGGAGTTCAATTCAACACTTCTTGATGTCGTTGGTAGAATTCAGGAGTCTGATGAATACGTGACGTTATTTGAGCGTGCCTTTGCTTCGCAGGGTAAGGCGTCCGTTTCATCGACAAATGTCAACCTGGCCATCAGCGCATTTCTGACGTCCCTTGTTTCAATGAACTCGCGCGTTGATCGATATCTTAGGGGAGAGAGTGCTGTGTTGACCGCACAAGAGCGGCATGGAATGAATCTGTTTATGGGTAAGGCCCTTTGTGCTACGTGCCACTTCCCGCCAACATTTTCTGTTTATGTGCCGCCGGCATTTGTTGAGTCTGAATCTGATATCATTGGAGTACCTCAGCATAAGGCTATAGAACATGCCGTCATAGATCCTGATATCGGACGAGCAGGCGGAATACTACGCGAGCAGTCTGCCATCTACGTCGGGTCGTTTAAAACTCCAACTGTCCGCAATGTGGCCCTTACAGCCCCTTATTTTCACAACGGGGCTTATAGTACTCTTGCAGACGTTGTTGATTTCTATGTCCGTGGCGGGGGCAACGGCATTGGGCTTGATCTTCAATTCCAAACACTACCATTTTCCAAGCTGGATCTCAACGACCGAGAGCAGGATGACATCGTTGCGTTTATGAAGGCATTGACCGACACATTACGCATGCAGCCACCGCAAAAATTGCCGCGTCATCCACGAGAGCCATTTACCTCGCGCGCAGTCTCAGGCACCTATTAGCATCTGCGGTCATCATTACGATTGCATAACTTGCAGCATGAAGATTCTTCTTGCCTGCATACTAGTGTGTGCACTTGGCATTCCCATACGTGCCGCCGACACCATCCGAGTCTGCACCTATAACATCTTGAAGTTTTCTCAAGACAACGAAGACGGACGCATTCCGCAGTTCAAGATGATCATGGATTCTATACGTCCGGATGTTCTTGTGTGTCAGGAAGTGGCCGACAATACGGCTGGACCGCGCTTCGTGAGTGAAGTGCTTACGTGGGCGCCATTCGCTGCCACACCGTACTCTGACGGACCAGACACAGACAATATGGTGGTATTCAACCAGGAGAAGTTCGATCTCGTAGGCACCCGCAGGATCCCAACCGAACTGCGAGACATATTTGAAACAACACTGGCCCTTCGCTCTGCCAATCCGACATCGAACGACACACTTGTCGTCTACTCCGTCCATCTGAAAGCGCAAGACAACTCGGCGGACATGCAGCAGCGCGCACGCGAGATGGGTGCCCTTGTCTCAACGATTTCGTCAAGGCGATTCGTACTTGTTTGCGGAGACTTCAACATTTACTCGTCAAGCGAGCCTGCACTGCAGGCACTGGTCGGCCCAACAGCCAAGCGCAGCTTCGTAGATCCGCTTGGAACCGCATGGCGACGCAACGACGCCGCGTATGCGTCATACTACTCGCAGTGCACACGGGCTACAACTATCAGTGGTTGCGGTGGCGGTGTCGATGGAGGCGTTGATGACCGGTTCGATTATATTCTACCAACCACCGAGCTGGCCCCGCGGGTGATCAACAGCACATATACGCATGTGGGCAACGACGGTGTTCCGCGGCTCAATAGCGGCATTGATGTGCCAACAAACAAGAAATACAGTGCCGAGATGGTTGCAGCCTTGAAATGCGGCTCGGACCATATGCCTGTCTATGTTGACATGGTCCTGGGCGATATTCCAGCGTCAGTCAATGACGTTGAGAGTTTTGGTGTTACATCACAGGACGGAGTCCTTAGGGTGCCGCCGTCAACACTTGCTACATACGTGTTTGCGATAGACGGCACGCTAGTATGCACGGTTGCAGAGAGCAACAACCCAATACGAATTGATGGACTCCTCCAAGGCGTCTATGCCGTCCGTAACGGCAACCACACGACACTTGTCTCGATAGTGCGCTAGACAGGCGTTACTGCTTCAGAAGCCACGCGAAGATCAGCGGAGCAACGATCGTTGCGTCAGACTCGATGATGAACTTCGGTGTTTCGATATCCAGCTTGCCCCATGTGATCTTTTCATTCGGAACTGCTCCCGAGTATGATCCATAGGAAGTTGTGCTGTCGGAGATCTGGCAGAAGTACGACCAGAATGGCACGTCGTGCCATTCAAGATCTTGGTACATCATCGGAACAACACAAATAGGGAAATCACCGGCAATACCACCACCGATTTGGAAGAAGCCAACGCCCTTGCCAGATGAGTTTGCGCGATACCAGTCAGAGAGCCAGATCATGTAGTCGATACCGCTCTTCATCGTTGTTGACGTTAGCTCGCCCTTGATACAGTATGATGCAAAGATGTTGCCCATTGTTGAGTCTTCCCACCCCGGCACGATGATCGGCAGATTCTTTTCTGCAGCTGCCAGCATCCATGAGTTCTTTGGATCGATCTCATAGTACTGCTCCATCTCACCGCTAAGCAACATCTTATACATGTATTCGTGCGGGAAATAGCGCTCACCAGCATCTTCGGCATTCTTCCATTGCTTATGAATGTGCTTCTGAATCCTTCGGAAAGCCTCTTCTTCAGGGATGCACGTATCTGTGACGCGGTTGAAGCCCCCTTCTAGAAGCTCCCATTCATCCTTCGGTGAAAGGTCGCGATAATTCGGCACACGCTTGTAGTGCGAGTGCGCTACAAGGTTCATGATGTCCTCTTCGAGGTTTGCCCCCGTGCACGAGATGATCTGGACCTTGTCCTGACGGATCATTTCGGCCAGCGAGATGCCCAACTCTGCGGTACTCATCGCTCCGGCGAGCGTGATCATCATCTTGCCGTCGGCAGCAAGATGTGCCTCGTAGCCCTTAGCTGCGTCTACGAGAGCCGCTGCATTGAAGTGGAGATAGTTCTTTTCGATGAACTGTGAGATTGGTCCGCGTTCCATGGGGGTTCCTTACAATTGGACGGCAAAAATACCCCTATTTTGTAGCATGTCACAAAATTCCTCGTGGCAGCGGCTTGCCGCTGTCTCAACAGCACTGCTTGCTGTAATCGCAGTCGGCATCGTCCTCAAGCACTTAGGTGGAATCATCATCCCATTCGTACTTGCAGGTTTTTTGTCTATACTCTTCAAACCTGTCGTAGAATCTCTGCGCAAACGTGGTGTTCCACGTGCCATCGGACTGGTCATTGTCCTCGGCATTACGGCAAGCGGTATATGGATGTTCTATCTGATAGGTGCTGCAGGAGCCGAGTCGTTCACTGAACGATCAGACTACTATGCAGAGAAACTGAGCGTGCTGCTTAAGAATGCCGGCGATGTTATCAATCCGTTCCTCGGTCAGGGCCACAAGGCATTTAGTTGGAAAGACGTGATCTCCATGCATGCCATTACATCGCTTGTTACGCAGCAGGCAGCAGGTATCCTTACCCTTCTGAGCGATAGTGTAATGGTCTTGCTCTATCTGCTGTTCATGCTGCTCGCGGGTGACTCGCTTTCTACAAAGATTCGCCAAGCGTTCAAGAACAACGAGGAAGAGCGTCTCGTTGGAATCATGACAGAGCTGCATGGTAAGATTCGGAAGTACCTTCAGGTAAAGACGGCATTTAACATTCTTAATGGCTTTGCTACATGGCTGGTGCTGGTTGCTTTTGGTGTTGACTTTGCGGCACTGTTCGGACTGATCTCGTTTGCACTGCATTACATACCGAACATCGGCTCATTGCTCTCTACGATTCTTCCAGTTCTGCTCTTTCTGGTGCAAACCGGCGACATCACGAGCACACTGATCCTCCTTGCTGTGCTTGCGCTTGTGCAGAATTTCATTGGCAATGTTCTCGAACCAAAGATCATGGGTGTACAACTCAAGCTTAGCCCCGTTGTTGTCCTGTTTTCATTGATCTTCTGGGGTTGGATGTGGGGCATAGTAGGAATGATCCTTTCCATCCCCATCGTTGCAATCATCAAAGTGATCCTCGAGTCCTTCCCCAACACACGTCCACTGGGTGTGCTGATGGGCAATGGTGACAGCACCCCGTCTACAGAGGCGCCATGAAGATAGAACTTTTGGATGCCTGCTATGTTGCTGGTTCTCATAACGTTCTCACGAACATTCAGTTCTGTCTGGAGGGGGCTCAGCAGGCTCTGATCATAGGTCGAAGCGGTTCCGGCAAGACTACGCTTTCAAGGCTCCTCTGCGGGGTTCTCCTGCCTTCTGGTGGACATTGCAGCATGGATGGTCCGCGAACCGACGTTGGTTTCGTTGAACATCATCCCACATTTCATGAAGAGTTGTCGGCCTTCGATAATGTTCTGGTTGCAGCAGCTGCCCGCGGACTCGACAAAGAGCGTGCGACAGCAAGTGCACTCGAACTGTTTGCCGATCTCCATATCAGCCACATACGCTCAGTTCCAATCTGTAACCTCTCATCATGGGAACGCATCCTCGTTGCAATAGCACGTGCATGGATCGGCGACACTACGGTCATCATTGCAGACCAGTCGTTTGATGGCTACGACGAGGTCTCGATACGGTCAATACTCGACACTCTGGAGCGCATTAACATCAACCAGCGCTCGGTTGTGGTTACCACATCTCAGCCAAGTCTTGCGTTGCTACTGCCAAATGCATCGGTGTATGAACTACGTGATGGACTTCTGACGAATATTTCGAAACTTCCCTCCGAAGATTTGCAGACACAGAGCGGAGAGCCAACATGATACGTGTAGCCATCCTCGGATATGGGGCTATGGGCAAAGAAGTAGAGCGTCAGGCTCCAAGCCTAGGCTGCGAGATAGTCTACATCTACGATGTTGAACAGCCGATCAACGAGCTGTCGCCAACCGACTTTGACGTTGCAATTGACTTTACTGCACCTGATGTTGTGATGCAGAACATCAAAACACTATGCGCTCTGAAGCGTCCGATTGTTATCGGCACAACAGGCTGGTACCAACACATGCATGATATGCGTACGATGATCCATGAGGCCGGAACAGGCTGCGTTTGGGGCTCGAACTTTAGTTTGGGCACACACCTGTTCTTTCGTCTTGTACGCAACGCTGCAGCGCTCGTGAACGGGAACTCCGACTTCGACATCATGGTCCATGAATACCACCACGCCCGTAAGGTGGACAGCCCAAGCGGCACGGCACATACGATTGCACATGACATCATGCAACGAGTGGACAGGAAGACGGCCATCGTTACAGAGACGCAGCACCAGCGCATTGACGCTCACGCACTGCACCTAACCTCAACCCGCGGCGGATCGATCGTTGGCAAGCACATTGTTACGCTTGACAGTCCATTCGAGAATATCGAGATCGTACACAACGCCAAGAATAGAAGTGGCTTTGCGCAAGGGGCTCTCCTTGCTGCCGCATGGATCGCGGAACGTAAGGGCTGCTATGATGTTGCAGAGGTTATCGACGATCTTGAAGCACTCTATCGATCAATGCAGCAATGATCACCGTAATTCTTGCACTTGCCATCTTGCTCGGTCTACCTGAACAGGAAAAGAAGCCGCAAGCCCCGTCCCTTCGCTTTGAGCCGGAGACGCTACGCATTGATCGTGATGCATCTGGATATGTACAGGCAATGGTGCCGGTCTACACAACAGGACAAGACACCATCAAGCTTGCTGGTATAACGGGCTCTTGCGGCTGCGCGTCAGCTTCCATTCAGCGCGCCATTGCCACCAAGGATACGCCGGCGAGATTCTACTGCGCAATCAATGCACAGCATTTCAAAGATTCACTCAACACGGTTGAGTATACGATAACACACAGCGGACCGAACTCACCTGCTCGTTATTTTGTTGTCGTGCGTTGTGTCCAACCATCAAAGTAATCTGCATGAACTACTGGCTCGCGAAATCCGAACCCGAGGTGTATTCCTGGGAGCAATTCGTTGCTGATAAGAAGACGTTTTGGGATGGAGTGCGCAACTATCAAGCGCGCAACAATATGAAGGCCATGGAAAAGGGCGATCACGTGATCTTCTACCACTC
The DNA here is from genome assembly GCA_041157865.1 of Bacteroidota bacterium. GTDB lineage: Bacteria > Bacteroidota > Ignavibacteria > Kapaibacteriales > Kapaibacteriaceae > UBA10438. The sequence goes on along the minus strand of JBEBCJ010000101.1, from coordinate 702 downwards.
AAGTGATGTGCGCTCGGCCATCGGCATTGCAGAGGTTGTAAAGACAGCGTATCAGGACCCAACGACGGAAGACCCGGCATGGGTTGTTGTGGATCTCAAGCCCGTGCGCGCCTTGAAGCGTCCGGTTGCACTCGCGGAGATCAAGGCTGCAAAAGGCATGAATAACGTTGCACTGGTAAAGCAAGGACGCCTGAGCGTTCTCCCTCTTACTGAAGCCGAGTACAAGATCATCGTAGGATTAGGGGGCTAGCCAGTGCCCCTAGTCGTTTATCTCGTCAGCTATTTGATCGTCAACAGAAAACGATTGCACCGCCCAGCCTTTTGATGCCTTATAGAAAACAACAACACATCGCAATGCGTTGCGCTGAGACTTCAGTGCATACGCATGGCGAATAAACGACTTGCCCTTTGTTTTCGTTGATAGCAAGTCAACCTCAGTTAGCGGACCATTAGCTATGGCATGCTTGGCAAGCTTATCTGGCAGTCCATTCAGTGCTTGCGCAATAGCTGCTGAGTCCATGATAGCAAACATCTGTAGCTCGCGAGCCCCGTTTACAAAGTCGCCCTTGATGATACTCTGCGCAAACCGCTTTGAGAGCATTTCTGTATCTGCGTTGGACGAGAGAAGCTGCTGGGCATTTGCCGACTGAATAGCAGCACCCAACATGATGATGCTAGCAAGTACGATAAGTATCTGACGGT
>JBEBCJ010000100.1:0-8709 GCA_041157865.1 Bacteroidota bacterium | reverse complement strand
GGCGGATGATTGGGACGAGTTGATTCCGTTGGGGAGTAAGGAAGCCAAATCAGGTAATGCGGATGCATTGTTTGAGTTGTTTTCGTTGGGAGTCGCAACGAGTCGTGATTCGTGGGCATGGAATCATAACTCCGTCATTATTGAACAGAACATGAGGAGGTTCATCGGCAAATACAACGAACATGTGTTTGCTTTGAAGGCTGCTGGCAATGTAAAAGACATGGACAGGTTCGTTAAGCATGATGACGGCGAAATCAACTGGTCTGAAAACCTCAAGAACTTTCTAAGACGTGGACTGACGATTTCTTTTGACGCATTGAGCTTACGTAGGGCACAGTATAGGCCTTTTTGTATGCAGTCACTCTATTTTGACCAATACTGTAATGCAAGGAGATATCAGCTCCCCCGCATCTTCCCACTGCCTGAAACCGAGAACGCGGTAGTGTGTGTGTCAGGCATTGGAAGCTCAAAACCGTTTCAAGCATTGGCATCTGATTCAATCCCGTGTCTTGACATCCTTGAGAAGACGCAGTGCTTTCCCCTCTACACCTACGATACGGACGGCTCCAACCGCCGTGACAGCATCACCGACTGGGGCTTAGAACAGTTCACATCCCATTACAACGATTCTAGCATCACAAAGCTAGACATCTTCCACTACGTGTATGGTATCCTTCACGATTCCGCGTATCGTGAGAAGTATGCTGCGAATCTCAAACGTGAACTTCCTCGTATACCATTCGCAAAAGACTTCTGGTCAGTAGCCAACATAGGCAAACGTCTCATGGACATCCACGTCCACTATGAAGACCAACCTGAGTATTCTCTCACAGAAGAATGGACACTCCCCAAGGGATATCTCCATCCGTATGGTCTTCCTGTAACATCAGTGGAGCAGGTTCCTGAACGTGACCGTTACAAGGTCACCAAGATGAAACGAGACAAGAAAGACCCCACACGTCTCATCGTCAACGAATTCCTTACTCTCACGGGAATCCCCACCAACGTAGACGAGTACAAACTCGGAAACCGTTCAGCGCTGGATTGGATCGTAGATCAATATCAAATCAGCACAGATAAGCGCTCCGGCATCACCAATAACCCCAACCGCGAAGACGACCCAACGTACATCGTCAGGCTTATCAAGAAGGTGGTCACCGTGAGCGTGGAGACCGTGGGGTTGGTGAAGACATTGATTCCGTAGGGGCGACCCCTTCACTTCGTTCTGCGCAGGCCTATGTGGTCGACCGAATGGGTACGGGGGTACGGGGGTACTATCGATCGTTCGGCTACCGAACGTTGCTGCCCACCACCAGCCGTGCTAAGCCCCCTGCCTCGCAGAACACGATGCTGTTTTGATGATAGCGGTTGCAGAAGTCTACCGCGTCGTGCTCGCTGATGCCGGCAACAAAGAGGTGGTGCTCCTGCCAGTTGTGGCATGTGCCGATGGCAGGCAGAAATGCAAGCGCGCGGGCGGTGCATTCGGCTATCAGTTTTTGGTGACGTATCTCGTTTTCTTCGTCGGTCGTTGGCTGCGAATACGGACACTCCGCCCCTAGGATGGCCGATGTTGTTGCGTTGTGCTCGGTGAGCCATTCGATCAATGCCTGGGGAAGGGGCTCACCAATCTTGAAGGCGTGCTCTCCAGCTACAGTAAACACTGTGCTGTTATATGTGTCGAGTAGTTCAGGTGTTAGCATGAGGGATCGGCTCGGGGTTGAGAAGTATGGTACATGTCACGTTTCTTGACAAAACTTACACATAGATAGTAGGTGGCAAGCCACAATAAATAGTAACAGTAAGTGTAAGCTAAAAAGGCTATCTTGCAATGGTCATACTCTTTGCTCAAAAGCTTCTCAAGAGACTTGCAAATGACGATCGGAAGGCACTTGCACAGATGGGCAGACAACGCGCTGAAAAATATAGACTGCGCTTGAGTCAGCTCTCAGATGCAAACTGCTTAGAGGATTTACGGTATATGTCAGGCAACTATCACGAACTCAGGGCAGACCGCAAGGGGCAATGGAGCTGTGATCTTGATCAACCGTATAGACTAGTTTTTGCACCGTTAGAAGATCCGATACCCGCCGACAGTAGCGGACGGTACGTATGGTCGGAGATTCGCGGTGTTGTGATTCTCGAAATCGTTAACTATCACAAAGAGGGGTAGCATGTCTAGGCATCAATACAAACCTCAGTCAAGACCCCATCCTGGTGAGACGTTGCGTGAGAAACTTCAAGAATTGGGAATGGGACCAAAAGAGTTTGCGCTGCGCACGTGCAAACCCGAAAAGACAATTATCGCGGTTCTCAATGGCGAAAGTTCAATCACACCTGATATGGCGATAGCCTTTGAGACCGTCACAATGATACCAGCAAGCTTTTGGATGAATCATCAGTGTGCTTACGACGAATACGTAGCACGCCAGAAGCAACGGGGGACCGTTGAAGCGTCCGTAGAGTGGGCAAAGCAGTTCCCGTTGACAGAGATGATCAAGAAGGGTTGGCTGCCAGCTACGAAGTCTATGCAGGATAAGACGCTTGCATTGCTGGCATTCTTTGGAATTGCAAGTCATACTGCCTGGTCGAAGTACTATTGCGAACAGCAGTTGAAAGTTGCTTTTGGGATATCAATCAATGGCATACAGGAGCCTCATGCATTATCTGCGTGGCTCCGCAAGGGAGAACAGCAGGCTTACGAACTCAAGACATCTGAATTCTCGGCATCGGCGCTCAGGAATGCTTTGCCTGAGATGAAGAGGGTAATGCTACAGAACTCGTCTACTTCATTGGAACGACTTCAAGAGATATCGAGCAAGTCCGGGCTAAAAGTTATCTGGACTCCAATGCTGCGCAGCTCTGGGGTAACAGGGGCAGCACGCTGGTGTAATGGTAATCCCGTTGTGCAGATAGCGAAGACAGGTAAAATCAATGGTGATTATTGGTATCGGTATTTCCATCAGGTAGGACACATTCTGTTGCACGGAAAGAAGAATGTCTTCCTCGAAAGCAGTCAACACGATCAAGTTGAACCACATATGGAATCGGAGGCAGACGAGTTCGCAGAACGTTGGATTGGTTCGTGAGCTGCAAAGAACACGTGTCGTCGATTCGAGTAAACGAAGGACGAAGACTCGGGATCGGACTAGTGTACAAGCCTCGCTGGGCTGTATACCTGTGCAATGGCCATGTTATGCGTTCTCCTTTTCCTTCGCCTCCAGCCTTGGCAACAGGATTCGTGGATAGTCGCTTTTAAACATTGCCTCATTGAGGACTGTGCTTTGCTCAAGGGCAAGCTGCAGAAGTTCATAGCATATCTCGTACGGAGTTCCATCCTTGAGTTGTGCGATCTTGGTAAAGACAACACTCTCAGCGGTGGGATCAAGCTTTATGTAGAGTTCTGCGAAGTGACGCACAAGAGCAATGTCCTCGTTGTCTGCTGCTATGCGCATTGCTAGATACACCAATCCCAACTTTTGAGGTTGAAACAGCCGATCATCACCAGCGATGTCGTCAGCAGTTCGGTAGAGCAGGTTTGTTAAGTGAGGAACGCCGCGTAGCAGATTACGCTCTACCATCACCTTCCAAGAGGGCAGGGAAACGGAGTCATTGGCTATGGCTGCTGTCGCAGACATCATCATCTCCATACCATACCTCGGTCGGTACGGATCTGTACTGTCGGCCTGATACCAGAGCTGACGATACACAAGCTGCCGAGCCTCGTGCAAGACAGCTAGGTCCTGCTTATTGGTCTCGAACTTGATCTGCTCTTCCAGCGAATCGATCAGCCCCTTTGGAACCCACTGCTTCGGATGCGCTTGCACCCACGCTGATGTGTAGATAACCCGTGCCCGCGAGTACATGCTATCAAACTCTGTGATTCTATTCGCAAAGTCCATGCATGCAATAAGGTCTCCCTCGTAGAACTTTGCCATAGCCGCGATGTAACACACCAATTGATCAGTGCTGCCATCATTCATGGCTTGTAATGAAAGCTCAAATGCCTTGGGTAGGTCCTGCTCACGAAGAGCCTCAATGGCGGCCTTACCATATGTATCCGGTTTGGTGCAGCCTGATGAGATGGACAATAGAACTATGATAACAGTGGTCCAGACGTATGCCATATGTGTGGTATAGAGAAGCGATAAACAATAATGTGATGCAATGCGAATCTAGCGAACAACAAAAAATCGTACCCTCGTACCCCCGCACCTAGTACCCCGTCCCTATCCTCACCCAAACCTCTATTGGCCCGCGCAGTTGTCCTTCAGACCAGACGACAGGTTTGTTTGGCACTGCCTCGAACTCCGGAAAACGCTTGAGCCATTCTTCAAGTGCTACCGTCATCTCGAGTCGTGCAAGATTTGAACCAAGGCATCTGTGACGTCCAAGACCGAAGGCAGCATGTGGATTGTGTTGGCGATCAATGATCACTGTGTCAGGGTTTTCAAACTTCTCAGGATCACGGTTGGCTGTGGCATACGACATTAATACTTGTCCGCCCTTAGCATACGGACACCCTCCAACTGTAACATCTTCGATAACCTCACGGGCCATGTTCACGGGTGAATAGGCACGCAGGAACTCTTCTATGGCTAGCGGAAGCAGATCCGGCTCTGCAACAAGCCTGCGTCGATCCTCAGGATGTGTTGCAAGGTGAAGCAATGAAGCACCGATCGCGCTCCAGGTTGTTTCAATGCCTGCAGCCAACAACAGGGTAAGTGTGCCAAGAATATGACGGTCGGTAAGGGGCTCGCCATCCATCTCAGCTTGCGTGAGATACGTGATCAAGTCCTCTGATGGAGCTAGCCTACGCTGCCGAATATGTTCTTGAAAATACTCATCGATCTCACGACTGGCACGCATACCTGCCTCCGGATCATGAACGCTTTCTGTGCTGAGGGCATAAATCCATGCACGAAAGAGATTACCATCATTTGCATCAATCCCCAGCATGTGAGCGATGACATGCGCAGGAACATTCTGCGAATATTCCACTGCTGCATCAAACTCTCGCCGATCACCAATTGTATCGAGAAGCGAGACGCAAATCTGTCGAATACGGGGCTCAAGTTTCGCAACTTCCTTTGGTGCAAACGGCGGCAGCAGCAATCGGCGCGCTGGAGTGTGGACAGGGGAATCCGAAGTGATAGGGGGCATACCCTTGACGGACATCTTCTTCTCTCGCACAACGATACGTTGCGATGAGAAATGCTCTGCGTCGTAGGCGATGTCGTGGATGTCCTGATACCGCAAAGGGAAATAGGCTCCACCCTCAAAGCGCTGCGAAGTGGCTACATTACACTTCTTGCGAAGCTCAGCCCACAAACGCGAAGGGTCTTTGGTCCACTCTGGATCAAAGTGATCAAAATCTATTTCCCAGTCTGTTACAGGTGGACGCATGAGGAGTTGCAAGAATTACAGAATAACAGAATTACATGAATTACGGAATTACAGTAACTCGTGCAACTTATGTAATTGATGTAACTCCTGTAATTCTGTAATTCTGTAATTCAGGTAATTGAATCCATCTTTCTCTTTGTGATGATCGCAAACTCCGGGCAGTTTGCGACAGCGAGTTTGGCCTTTCCCAAAAGTTCGGGGGGCACGATGCCCTCACCCCTTGCGACACCATATCCTAGATCATCTGAATCGAAGAGTTCGGGGGCAAGCTGACAGCAGCGGCTATGCCCTTGACAGCGATCGGGGTTTACCGAGACGGTATGATGTGAATGTGCTAGATCACTCATGGTTAGCATCAATGCATAAATCAATGCATATACGGTTGTTTTTCAATGTTGTTTCGTTAAACGGAATTGCGGAATATAGGGTACATGAGGAAACCGCAATATGATTGAATGGCCAACAGCAATCCCCATTGACCTTGATACATACCCTCGACGCCAGTGGTACGAACATTTTTGTCAGTTTGAGATTCCTCTTACCTACCGAACAATCCAGATTGATGTGACGGCACTGAAACTGTATTGCAAGCAACACAACCTGAAATTTTCGTTAACCATTGGGTTCATTCTAACACGTGCGAGTAATCACGTTAATGAATTCCGTCATCGAATCGAAGGTGATAAACCAGTAGTGTATAACAAGGTCATCCCATCGTTTACCGTTATGTCAAAGGACAAGGTCTTTGCAATAACCAAAGGTGTTTACACTGAATCCTTCGCAAGTGATTACCGTGAAAACCTTTCGATCAACGATAACGTTGCCAATGGACTTGAGTTACCCCCAATATCTGAAAACCAGGGACAGATCTTTATTACCGTTAATCCTTGGACAACACAAACAGCAGTGCAGGCCCCTTATACAAAGCGTTTCGCCTCTGTTCCAGTATTTTGTGTCGGTAAGATGTACGATGACAATGGGCGCATCAAAGTTGGACTTGGTCTACAAGTCCACCATGGCCTTGTAGACGGCTATCACATCGGACATTTCGTGCATATTCTTGAACGTCATCTCGAAGATCCAACGCTGTTAGAGGGTCCCTACGTATCGACCTTTGATCAGCCAACCTAAGAGGCATCATGCTAACAACTGCAGAACAGATTACATCCGTCGAAGATCTGGGAACCTTCCTCAGGTGTTATGATCGCGCCTACGGCGCAAGCATTCTCACACTTGAATTTCTTCAGGGTTGCGACGAGGTCTACATGTTCCGTGACCATGACGGCAATCCTGTTGCTGGCTATACGATCAATACCGAACAAGCATATCGCACGCTAGAATTTATACCAGCAGAGTTTGCCACATTCTACCGTGAGAAGGCAAGTGGAGTTCTGTCCTATGAGCTAGGTACGATATGGGTCGAGCACGAAAAACGTAACGGACGCGGAAAGCTCGAGTTATGGTTGCACATTTTTGGCAACATGATTTCAAGAGCCGATACAATGATGGTTGGCTCTACCGGCTCCGAGGAGATTTACCGGTTCTATGCCCGCTATGGAATGAAGCTGGCTTACTACGGTCCGATGAGACCTATGAACCAGGATTACATAGAGGGCTGGATTATCTACTGTGATGACATTACCCAGAGCAAGGTACCCGAGATGTACGAGGCACTGAAGAAAAGACTCGCTTGAGTGGAGAGTAGAGAGTGGAGAGTGGAGAGTGGAGAGTGCCGAACAAAGAACGTCATTCCCGCGAAAGCGGGAATCCAGCATTGTTCTACGATAGATTCCCACTTTCGCGGGAATGACGTTCTTTCGCGGGAATGACGCATGTCACTCTCCACTCTCCACTCTCCACTCTCTACGTGAGTTCTCGCAGCAACGCCTGCCGCTCAATCTCGAGCTGACGTATGCGGCGCTCGAGTGAGTCGAGTTCCTCGGGCATAGAGTCGATCTCGATGCGAAGTTTTGATGCGGCTTCATCAACAAGGTCGATGGCTTTGTCGGGTAGGAAACGGTCCGTGATGTAGCGGTTAGAAAGTTGTGCTGCTGCAACGATTGCTGCATCGGTGATGCGCACGCCGTGGTGCACTTCGTAACGTTCTTTCAGACCACGCAGGATGCTAATGGTGTCGTCTACGCTTGGTTCTGCGACATAGACCTTTTGAAATCTGCGCTCCAGTGCGCTGTCCTTTTCGATGTGCTGCTGGAATTCATCGAGCGTGGTGGCGCCGATCGCGCGCAGTTCGCCCCTTGCAAGAGCTGGCTTTAAAATGTTTGCTGCATCCATAGCCCCTTGCGTTGCACCAGCACCAATGAGAGTATGAAGCTCATCGATAAACAAAATGATCTCTCCATTCGAGTCGGCCACTTCTTTGATGACAGCCTTGAGGCGTTCTTCGAACTGACCCCGATACTGGGTGCCTGCAATGAGCGCGCCCATGTCCAGCGAGTAGATGGTCTTGCTTTGAAGCGTCTCCGGGACGTCCTGCGAGATGATGCGCTGGGCAATACCTTCAACAATGGCTGTTTTGCCAACGCCGGGCTCTCCGATGAGTACTGGGTTGTTCTTTGTTCTACGCGAGAGCACTTGCAGCACACGACGTATTTCATCTTCGCGACCAATCACAGGATCGATCTTACCCTTGCGCGCTTCATCGTTCAGATTGCGTGCATACTTCTCGAGCGACTGGTATGTCTCTTCTGCGTTTTGTCCGGTTACGCGTCGATTACCACGTACGTCCTTGATAACCTTCATGAGCACGTCGCGCGTAACGCCCTGGTCACGGATGAGCTGTCCGGCCGTTGACTTCGATGCGACGATCCCGAGAAGCAAGTGCTCTGTGCTCACGTATTCATCGCTGAGCTTTGATGCTTCAACAAACGCGTCCTGCAGAACCTTCTGCGAATCATTCGAGATGTGCTGTCCACCAGCCCCTTGCACCTTTGGCAAGGCCATGATTGAATGCATCACTTTGTCTGCTAGAAACTCTGTGCGCACCTCTGCCTTTGCGAGCACCGGGACAACGATGCCGCCTGCATCCTGCAGCAGTGCGGCGAGGATGTGAAGGGGCTCAATAGCCTGGTTCGTATGGTCGGCAGCTAGCTGCTGCGCCTGTTGCACAGCCTCCTGCGCCTTGACCGTGAGTTTGTTCATGTTCATGGAGGAGGAAGACGAATGAGGCGGTAATCAATTACAGAATTACTCAATTACTCAATTACTCAATTACTGAATTACTGAATTACTCAATTACTCAATTACTGAATTACTCAATTACTGAATTACTCAATTACTGAATTACTG
>JBEBCJ010000099.1:0-9264 GCA_041157865.1 Bacteroidota bacterium | reverse complement strand
AGGCAACGCGGGATGCAAGTAGAGCTGGCAGCAGTCCACGTATTCGTGATGTGCAGGGATTTGTTGTTGTAGACGATACAACATTTCAGATCGTTCTTACCAAGCCGTTTGCACCATTTATCTACACGCTAACTCAACCATCATTTGGGATTGTGCCGCGTGAGGCTGTGCTCGCGTATGGACGGGATTTCTTCCAACATCCTGTTGGAACCGGACCCTTCCGTTTCGTTGAATGGTCGCCCGACCAGCATTGCATACTTGAGCGAAATCCATCGTTTTGGGAACGCGATACGTTTGGCAACAAGCTGCCATATCTCGACGGTATTCGATTCTCGTTTATGAAAGATGACAAGATGCAGCTGCTCGAGTTTGCATCGGGTAAGCTCGAAGAAAGTTATCGCATTCCAAATGAGTACTTCGCTGATATTGTAGATGAAAACAAACAGCCCCGAGGGAAGTGGGCCAAATACGTGTTGCTTCACAAGACAGCACTTGCAACGCAGTACTATGGTTTTTTGAATACTGATCCAGTCTTTCGGGATGTGCGAATCCGTCAGGCCTTTAATTACGCTGTAGACCGCAATCGCATCATTCGATACGTGTTAAAGGGGCAGGCATCGGGCCCTGCTCATCATGGACTCGTGCCGCCATCGATGCCCGGATATCAATCAGATAGCGTATCGGGATACTCGTTCAACCCAACGAGAGCCCGCGAGCTCCTTGCCGAGGCAGGCTTCCCGAACGGGCAAGGATTCCCGGAGGTAACACTCCAGCTTAACGCAGGGGGCGGACGCAACATGTCTATCGCAGAATCGATTCAAGGAATGCTCGAAGAGCATCTCAATGTGCGCATCAGGCTGATGCAGGTAGAGTTTGCGCAGCATCTTACTGATATCGATAAAGGCAAAGCCCCCTTCTACAGGCTCGGTTGGGTTGCTGACTATCCTGATCCTGAGTCGTTTCTCAATCTCTATTACGGCAAACTCGTACCGAAGGATGGGGGCGATTCGCCGATCAATTCAGTGCGATATCAGCATCCTGCATTCGACCGGATCTTTGAGCAGGCATTATCGACCACTGATCATGCAGAGCGGATGAAACTGTATCGTCAGGCAGAGCAGATAGCCATCAACGATGCACCAATGCTGCTGATCCTTAACGATGAAGATTACCGGTTTGTTCAACCGTACGTTATGAACCATCCTAACAACTCAATGGATCGAACTCCGCATAACAGGACGTGGTTCGATGCGGGGAAGATGGGGAAATAGGGTTAAGCAGCGAGCAGCGAACAGCGAGTGCCGAGCAGTCAGAGTTATTCGTCGTCGTCTACCTCGAGGTCGGGGATATGGTTGAATGCGATGCGCATTGGTGCGCTGCCAAGAGCGTTCCATGCGGGACCAAGATAGACTGTGTTCTTGCCGTACTTCTTATTGATAGCATCAAGCGTATTGTTCAATGCGTCGCGGGCAGGACCCACGTTATCGAACATCGGTTGCGGGATTGATTCGCAGGGGGCCACCTTATTCAGTGCCAGCGATACCTTAAGGGGCATGCCGTCTGGTGGGAGCAGATCGAGCATAGAACTCATGATGGACGTTAGCTGCACCACGTCTTGTGTTGGTGTTATGTCTCGCTCGTCTTTCCAGCGTCGGCCATCGACGTAGCGAAGGCGTATCGCCAACTGTCCAGTTGCAAGTTCATACTGACGCAACCTCATTGCGGCCTTCTGGAGTAATCGATGCATCACACCGCAAGCCCCTTCGCGAGTGCGGAGTTGTGGCTCTAACACGTGAGAATGGCCTACGGTGCTTTTGTGGGTTTCAACATATGGCACGTCCTCGCCGCGTAGCCGCGCATACATGCGCTCGCCTTCGATGCCGCCCCATACGTCACGCAATTGCTGTTCTGTTGCATTGCAGAGCATCTCTACTGTGTAGATGCCATGCTTCCAGCACCGCTCGTACATTTTGCGTCCGATACCGCAGAGATCGCGAAGTTCAAGCTCATACAAAGCCTGTGGCAACTGATGTTCGTGCAAAATCACAAGGCCATCTGGCTTCTGCATGTCCGATGCCGTCTTGGCGAGATAGTCATTGGGAGCAATACCAATGGAGCACCGAAGCGAGTCGCCCACATCATCACGTAGAGCTTGCTTTACGTCGTGAGCAGTCTGAACAGCTCTCTCCTCGGTTCTCGACGAACCAGTGAGTTCACAGACCATCTCATCTATTGAGTTCACGCGCTTTACGTGAATCACCCGCTCGACACAGTCAACAATCTTATGGTGGTACTCCACATACAGTGAATGCCGCGCTTGGACGAGGACGAGATCAGGACATCGCTGCTTTGCATCGGCGATAATTGTTCCGGTCTTGACACCAAACTTCTTAGCCTCGTAGCTGGCGGCAATCGCACATGTCGTGTCGGCCATCACAGGCACAACAGCTACCGGACGTCCGCGCAGCTCGGGCTGCACTTCCTGCTCAACAGAAGCGAAGTACGAATTGAGGTCTATATAGAGGGATCGAAGCATTCTACAGTATGTAAAATACCATGAAATCGATCACGTCAAATGTCACGTATTGACGTGTTGTAGCATTAGGGCGTACGTTTACGGTACAAGTGCGTCGGCAACAGTAGGAGGGATCTCCGTATATTTGGACTAAATCCAAATAACGGACAATGAGACTCGAATCGATCCCGGTAGGCAGCAGGTGCAGGATCCTTGATATTCAGGGTGAGGCCGCTGCAGTGCGCAGAGCAAAAGAGCTCGGGCTGATTCATGGTGTGATTTGCACAATTGTGCGCAAAGCCCCTTTCTCGGGTCCCATTGAGGTTGCAACTCCTCTTGCCCACATCGGGGTGCGTCCAACGGAGGACCTCATCATTACCGTTGAGCCTGTTGCTGCCTTGGCTTCCGAGGCGGCATGAGCACCGTCCAACGTGTTGCCCTCGTTGGAACCCCAAACGTTGGGAAGTCCACACTGTTCAATGAGCTTACGGGCCTTTCTCAGAAAGTTGGCAATTTCCCGGGTGTTACGGTTGATCCACTTATTGGGTCTATGAGTGTTGATAATCAACTACTTGAGCTGATTGATTTACCCGGAATTTATGGACTTGAGGCTGCCTCCGAAGACGAGCAGTTAACGATCGACGTATTACAGGGACGTCACATTTCGATACCCGAACCTGATGCCGTGATGCTCGTGATGAATGCACAGAACCCTGAAAAGTGTCTTGTGCTCTTTAGCCATCTGGCAGGTCTTGGACTTCCCATGATGGTGGTTGTTACGATGGTCGACAGTGTGAAGCTAGCTGGCGGTGTATTCGACGATATCACTCTTCTGCACGAGTTGGGTGTGAATGTTTACCCTGTTGTTGGTCGTAAGGGGCTCGGTGTAGCAGAGGTAAAACGGGCAATGGCATCGGATTCGTGGAAACGTCCAGCACCAATGAAGATGGCCGGCACCGCACTCGAAGATAGGTTCGCCTGGTCTCGGGAGATCGTTGGTCGGGTGCTTGTTCCCGGATCTGAAGACAAGATGCGCCGACGCATCGACAAACTAGTCCTTCATCCGGTTTGGGGTACGTTGTTGTTCCTGGGAGTAATGGCATTCTTTTTCCAGGCGATATTTGCCTGGGCACAACCCATGATGGACGGAATCGATGTACTCATCGGCTCACTTCAGGAATTCGTCGAGAAACAAACTCTTAACCCATTGTTGTCCTCGTTTCTTTCGAAGGGGCTTATCGGTGGCGTAGGGTCTGTTGTGGTGTTCCTTCCGCAGATTCTGCTGCTTAACGTGCTGGTTGTTCTTCTTGAAGAAAGCGGCTATCTGGCGCGCGCAGCCTTTTTGGTCGATAGGGCGATGGGGCTGTTCGGACTGCAGGGAAGGTCGTTCATACCACTTCTAGGATCGTTTGCCTGTGCCATACCTGGCATTATGTCGGCACGCATCATTCCAAATTACCGCGACCGACTCGTCACGATCATGGCAACGCCCCTGATGACGTGCTCGGCGCGCCTGCCGGTGTATGCATTGATAATCTCAGCATTGATACCGGCAACCACGATTGGAGGCATATTCTCTCTCCAAGCAGCTGTCATGGCAGGGCTGTACGTGATTGGTGCGCTAAGCGGACTCATGATAGCGCTTGTGCTGAAGAAGACGATGTTCAAGGGGTCGATCGTACCGTTTCTGATCGAGTTCCCGCCCTACCGTGCGCCGCCGATCAAGAGTCTCTGGGTTACCGTAGTTGGTCGCACGAAAGACTTCCTGAGTACTGCTGGTACGGTCATACTCGGATTCAGCATTGCCCTGTGGATATTGACGGAGTTGCCTCGAGCCGATGTATCGCAGGCACGCACCACGATCGAAGCAAACAAGCTCCAGATCGAGCAGTCATATGCAGCCGGCGTAGGCCGCGCAATACAGCCAATGTTTGCACCGCTTGGGTATGATTGGAGAATCACTCTCGGTGTGATGAGTTCGTTTGCTGCACGTGAAACGTTTGTGAGCTCCATGGGTCAGATCTACGCTGCGGATGTGCAAGAGAACGACCAATCGCTGCGCTCTGTACTGCGTTCTGAGTACCCACTGGCTGTCGGACTCTCAATACTCGCGTTCTATGTGTACGCTCTGCAATGCATCAGCACGATCGCGATAATGCGCCGCGAAACAGGCACGTGGAAGTGGCCTGCTGTAGCATTTGCTATCACATTTGTCTTAGCCTACGCAGCGTCGTTTGCAGCCTATACGTTGGCATCGTGAGCTGTTTAGAACAGCATGCCCTTGAGGAAGAACGTAGCAATCGTGAAGTAGATGAGAATCCCCATCACGTCGCTGAATGTTGAGACGAAGGGGGCGCTGGATGCAGCTGGATCAAATCCTAGCTTCTTCATCAACAGTGGGAGCATCGAACCGGCAATTGTACCTGCCATAACGATAAAGATTAGGGATATGCCAATGACAGTTGCAACGGTGTAGCGCACATCGACTCCTTCGCTAAGTATCGGGTCGTGCACGGCAAGTCGAATAAACCCAAGTACCCCAAGCAGCAAACCCAGCAAGAAACCAGCTGCTAACTCTCTTCGCATGATGCGCCACCAGTCCGATAGCGTTACTTCGCCGAGTGCCAGAGCACGCACGATCAGTGTTGCCGCCTGCGAGCCGGAGTTGCCCCCTGAAGAAATGATAAGGGGCAGGAACAGCGCCAGAACAACGGCCTTCTCTATCGGAGTCTTGTAATAGTCCAATGCGATGGCAGTCAGGAAGCCCCCTAAGAAGAGAACAACAAGCCATGTGGCTCGCTTCTTGACAAGTTCAAACAAACCTACGTCGATGTAGGAATCATCAAGTGCTTGAACAGCACCGAACTTCTGCATCTCTTCTGTGGCCTGTTCTTCTGCGATATCGAGCACGTCGTCCAGCGTGATAATACCGAGGAGCTTGTTATCGATATCAACTACCGGTAGAGCGAATCTGTCCAGGCGTTTGAACTTTTGGACGGCAGTTTCCTGGTCGTCAGTAGCAAGCAGCGACTCCATGGAGTAGTTCATGATGTCCGACATTCTACTCTGTGGATCTGCCAGGAGGATTTCACGTATGTGCAAATCATCAAGCAGCGTGCCGTGCTCTGTAACGTACAGGTAGTTCAGCGTTTCTGAGTCTTTGCCGTACTGGCGAATGTGTTCAAGAGCCTGTTGAACTGTCCAGTCCTTCTTGACGACGACGTAGTCAGGCGTCATCAATCGGCCCACGGAATCTTCTGGCCAATTCAGAAGCGCAAGAGCAACGGAACGTTCTTCGGCGTTAAGTGAGTTGATGAGCTCCGACACTACGTTGCCAGGCAGATCTTCAAAGAGCTGCGTGCGGTCATCCGGAGACATGTCATTGAGGAGTGCGCCAACTTCTTCGCGCGCCATATCGTGCAGCAACTCTTGCTGGGTGTCGAATTCGCAATACGAGAATGTCTCTGCAGCCAGGTCTTTTGGCAGCAGGCGGAACACCACCACGCGACTCTCCTCTTTCAAGTCGGCTACAAGGTCTGCAAGTTCTACGGGAGCAAAATCCAGAATCACTTCGCGTATCGTCGCGAAGTCGCGCACAGCAATGAGCTGCTCGATATCTGGTGCAAGAAGACGTCCGTACATGACGCGAAGATACCACTCAACGGCGGCTTACTCGTATCGAAGCGCCTCAATCGGGTCGAGATTTGCAGCACGCCATGCCGGGTACAAGCCAAAGCTTATCCCGATGACAGTACAGATCACAACACTGAAGATTACCGTGCCGTACGGGAATACATACGTGATCGTTGGCATGTTAAACGACCGTAACAATTCTGTGATAGCCCACGAGGTCCCAATGCCGCCCACCATGCCGGTCAGGCCGCCAAGCTGACACAGCGTGATGCTCTCGATCAGGAATTGCCGGACGATCCATTGCTTCCTTGCGCCCAGCGCTTTGCGTACTCCGATCTCGCGCGTGCGTTCCTTGACACTTACCAGCATCATGTTCATGATGCCGATACCGGCTGCCACCAGAGCACCAAGGCCGCTGATCCATGCCACAACGAGTAGCGCAGTACTAAAACCGGAGAACTGTCCCGTGAGCGCATCGTTTGTGTCGAGCTCAAAATTGTTCTCTTCCCACGGTTTTACATTGCGTAGACTTCGCATGATACCAGTTGCTTCATCTACAGTGATCGGTATCATCATCTTGTTGGAGGCCTTAACGCCAATGTCTACGCTTGCGTCCCACTCCCATGTGTAGTACTTGTTAAAGACGGTGATGGGGATCAGTACTCGGTTGTCCTGGCTCTGGCCGAGCACACCGCCCTTAGGTTCGAGAACACCTACGACAACGAACTTCTGACTCTTGATGGTGATCAGCTGACCGAGTGGGTCGATGTTTGGAAATAGTGATGTAACGATATCTTGTCCGATAATGGCTACCGGACGTGAAGTGCTAACCTCCGACTCTGTGATTGGACGTCCGTTGGAGACGCTAACCGCATTGACAGCGAAGTACAGATCATCGATGCCGATAAGAGAGACATCAGGATTAGAAGATTCTTGACCGGCCTTGATCGTATATCCCGGGGCCGTATTTGAGATGGCAATCAGATTCGTCGACGTCATCTTGTCACGAAACTCCTTCGCCTGCTGATACGTGATATTCTTGCGGCGACGCATCTTTGCCCAGTTCGTACCGAAGTTTATCGATGGTGTACGTTGGATCAACAATGAATTCTCACCCAGATCTGCGAGTTGTCCGCTAACGGCTTGCTGGAGTGCGCCCATGATAGACGTTGCACTAATGATGCCGAACACGCCTATCCCTATGCTGAGCAGTGTAAGTCCTGAGCGGAGCTTCTGAGATCGTACTGCATCAAAGGCAAGTAGGATGGACTCGAGCACATTCATTGTTCGTACCTCAGAGCCTCTACGGGGTCGAGCTTTGAGGCACGCAGTGCCGGTAGGAACCCTGCAAGCAATCCTACAACAACCGACACCGCGATAGCAATACCAAGCAGATCAAGTGGTATCAAGGGGCTGATCACGTTCGCCCAATCTTGCTCGAGCATATCGACGGCCACAAACCGCGCCCCTGCAACGATGGCCTGCGCGATAGGGAAGGCAATCAACGCTCCGGCAATGCAGAGCAGAGCAGATTCGATGAGAAACTGTGCCAGAATGGATCCGCGCTTAGCTCCTATTGCTTTACGAACACCGATCTCTTTTGTGCGCTCTGTTACCGACACATACATGATGTTCATAATGCCAATAGATCCAACGATGAATGCAAGAATCGTTAGCCCCATACCAACAACCCAGATACCAATGCGAATATTCTTTGCCTGCGCATCAAAGGCCTTCATCTCGTTGATTGAGAAGTCGTCTGGTGCATTCGGCGGAACATTTCTGATGGCGCGCATATGCCCGATAGCCTCGGAGCGTACGATATCTACCATTGACTCGCTTCCGCACTTAAGACCAACGGAAAAGCTTCTATCGAAAAACCCGTGAACAGCGCGAAACGCCATCATGGGAATGAAGACCTGATTGTCGATGAAATCCATGAACAGGAAGCCCTGTTTCTGCAGAACTCCCACGATACGAAAGGGACTTCCGTTGATCTTGAGCGTCATGCCCACTGCATTGCCATCGGCGTATAGACTCTTGTATACGCCATGTCCGATAACCACGACACGGTCTGCTGACTGTTCCTCAGACGGTGTAAAGAATCGTCCGTCGAGTGTTGTTGCCGCAGATGTGAAGGCATAATCTGCAGTGGTGCCGGTGATGCTGCACATCAGGCTGGTATTGCCTTTCACGACAGAGCCGCCCCATTTGCGGGCCAGGGGTATGACGTATTCGGCAGACTCCATTCGCGACTTGAGCATTTGAGCTTGCTGAAGCGAAATGTCTTTTCGTGCCTCTATAGTGCGCCAATTGCGGCCCCCTGTCCAATCCCATTTATCGATGTAGATCATGTCCTTGCCGATGATCGAGATTGTCTGTTCCCAGACGGCATTGAGTCCGCCAATGGTCCACCCCATCACGACTACCAGCACGACACCAACAACAATTCCTGCCGTGGTCAGGATCGAGCGCAGAAGATTCACACGCAGCGAATCTGCTGCGATGCGAAATGATTCTTGAAGCTCTGACAGTTTAGGCATGGTTGTGATTGAGGGTGTCGGATTCGATACGTCCGTCGCGCAGGCGGATGATCCTGCGTGCATGTTGTGCGACGTCTTCTTCGTGCGTCACAAGGATCACTGTGTTGCCGGCTTTCCAGAGATCACTGAACAGATTCATGATGTCGTGTCCAGTCTTGGTATCAAGATTTCCCGTTGGCTCGTCGGCAAGAATGATCGACGGCGCCGTTACAATAGCGCGCGCGATTGCAACACGCTGACGCTGTCCGCCCGAAAGTTCATTCGGCTTGTGCGCCATACGATCGCCCAATTGCACACGTTCGAGCGCCTCTGTCGCGCGGCGTGTGCGCTCTTCTGCGCTAACACCTGCGTAGACAAGCGGGAGCTCGACATTCTTCAGTGATGTTGCACGTGGCAGCAGATTAAAGGTTTGAAAAACAAACCCAATCTCTTTGTTGCGGATCGATGCCAGGTCATCATCATCCATCTCTGCAACATTAGCCCCGTTAAAGAGATACTTACCAGACGTTGGGGTATCAAGACAGCCAAGCATGTTCATTAATGTGGATTTGCCGGATCCCGATGGCCCCATGA
>JBEBCJ010000098.1:0-12840 GCA_041157865.1 Bacteroidota bacterium | reverse complement strand
TGCATCATCAGTTGCATATGCACAGCAGGAGATCGGCGCACGCGCTACACCTCTGCAGCCGGCTAAGAAGGCGCCACGTATTTACGTCGGTCCTGTTGGTGGCTACAATAGATCGCTACACTCATCGAGCTTCCGCTCGATCGCAGATGACCAACTCTGCCCTACGTTCGAGTCGGGAGCCGCCCACGGCTTTTTCATTGGTGGCTCTTTCGAGTACCTGCTTGGCAATCCCCGTGACTCGAAGTCATCGATCATAGCCCGCGTGCTTTATAACTCCATCCCGGGATTGTATTCGCAGCCTGGCGATCGTCTTCCATCGCTCGGTCCGAATAACGAGACAATTGTCTCTGAGATTGAGCATACGGCAGACATCAAATACAACACAGTCGATTTCGAAGTTGTGTACAAGCTGAATTTGTTCAACTCCAATTTTGGAATCGTAGTTGGACCAACATTTGGCATCGTTCTCGACGCAAGCCGCACGCAAAAGATGACCATCGTCTCCCCGAGCAACGCTGTTTTCTCTGGGTCGGCTGGTAATCTTGATGCCATGTTCGATGGCAACACAAAGTTGTTTGACAACTACGGGCGCACGCGCGTGGTCGCTCACCAGGAGTGGAACCCGCCCGCAGCTGTTGCTTCCCTTAAGGACGCCAACTGGTCGGGTACCCGTCTCGGTGTAAAGGCCGGAGCGCAGTACGAAATTGCTGTCGGTCGCGTCCTGGTTGTGCCTTGCATGTATTACAACTTTGCCATTACGGAAGTAAGCGCTAACGACAACCTCCGCATCAACGCACTCCAGCTTGGCGTTGACGTGCGTTTCGCTCTCTAGGAAACCAAATCGTATCAGCTCTTGTCAATGCCCGCCTTGTGCGGGCATTGTTGTTCATAATGTAAGATTGACAAAACAGGGAACTACTGATGGATCTACTGTGGGCTCCGTGGCGATCGAAGTATGTCGAAGGGGTAGAAAATATGCTTAAAGAGGACGGATGCTTTTTGTGCTCTGCCGGAGTGGCCGACGCTGATGCGCAAGCCTTACTTGTGGTTCACTCGTCACAACATGGATTCGTCATTCTAAACCGCTACCCTTATGCCTCTGGGCATATCATGATATCACCTCGCAAGCATGCAGCGCACCTGAGCGAGCTTGCAGACGATGAATACATAGACATTATGAGCCTGCTGAGAGTCTCAGTTGCAGCGCTCCAAAAAGTATACTCTCCGCATGGCTGTAATGTGGGAATCAACTTGGGTGATGCAGCTGGTGCGGGTATTCCTGGGCACCTGCATATCCACGTTGTGCCAAGGTGGCATGGAGACACCAATTTTATGCCTGTCCTGGGTGGTACTAGAGTGCTCTCTGAGGAGCTCTCGACTACGTGGAGCAAACTATCCAAGCACTTTTCGACCCTATGAGTTCACCGCGCGGATTTGCGCCAAAGCGCCAGTTTAGTCAGAATTTCCTCACTGATGTGGGCATAGCCCGCAATATTGTCAATCAGCTCAATATCGTCCGAGGCGACTGCGTTCTAGAGGTTGGGCCAGGCAAGGGGGCTTTGACAAAACTTTTACTTGAAACCGAGGCTCTTGCAGTTCATGCGGTTGATGTTGATCAACGCGCTCTCGACTATCTGGCCCATCAGGAATGGGCCTCTGGTCCGGGACTTGTGTGCTCGCTCAGGGACGCATTAACAGTGGACATGGCAGACTCCTTCCCGGATGCCGTGCGGTCGCACCGCAAGATCATCGGCAACATTCCATACTCGATTACCAGTGAACTCTTGTTTTGGGCATTCTCCCAATACTGCAATGTTTCACGTGTCGTATTCATGATGCAGCGTGAGGTTGCCAAGCGCTGTGCGGCTCAGCCCGGAACCAAGGATTACGGTATCTTGTCTGTAGCCTCGTGGTTATACAGCGAACCAAAGATTGCGTTCCACGTTCAGCCAGGTTCGTTCTTTCCGCGCCCTGAGGTTACATCTTCTGTGATAACATTTTCGATGCGCCAGCGCTTACCGATGAATTTGCCTGATGGACTTTTCATGGAGTTTGTTCGCGGTGCATTCTCACAACGCCGCAAGGTTATGTCCAACGCTCTGGGTGCTTGGTCGGGCAGGCATAACATCCCAGTCCGACGCGAGGCGGCCAGCATAGACTTGACCCGCACACGTGCCGAAGAACTCCAACCCGAAAGGCTTGCGAGTGTGTTTTTGGAATTGATGCAGGATGGTAGAAATAGCGCATGATTGAATCGACATCAAAGGAACAGGCATTGGACTGGCGCAGCATTCTGCGAGGTTCTTTCTATTCTGCCGATATCTATACGCTCGTGATCGTTACACTGTATTCGATCTTGTCGGTGGTGTACTACCAGCATATCCCGATGGCCGCAGCCCTTCTGCTGGTCAACCTCTTGATCGTAACTGTGATATGCAGCTCCATTCTCTTGACGCATTTCACTGATTACGGGGTTTTTCGTTTGGTTCGGTATTTCTATACAATACCGGTTGTGTACCTGATGTATGACCAGACGCACTACTTCGTTAGGCTGGTCCACCCAGTTGATTACGACGGCCTGCTTATCGCAGCCGACCGTTGGCTATGTGGTGTCGATCCAACTGCTTGGCTTGGGAGATTTGCCCACCCTGCGCTTACAGAGTATTTGCAGATATGTTACTTCTTGTTCTATGTACTGCCTGTTACGCACGCGATTGAACTTTGGATGAACGACGATATCGACAGGCTGAAAATCTTCGCTCGCAAAATGAGTTTTGTCTATTTCATCAGCTATTTGGCCTACTTCGCCATGCCGGCAGTAGGACCACGCTTTACGTTGCACGACTTTTCCTCTACATCCTTCGAGCTTCCGGGTCTGTGGCTTACCGAGGCTTTGCGCACTGTGGTCAATGCAGGGGGCGGAGTTACAGCTGGGGCGCTCCATCCGGTTGAAGTCGTAAATCGCGACTGCATGCCAAGCGGGCACACTATGCTAACGCTTGTGAACATCATTCTTGGATTCCATTTCGGAAGCAGATTCCGATGGATGTTCGCAGTTGTTGGCGGAAGTCTAATAATATCAACAGTTTACCTTAGGTATCACTATGTGGTCGACGTAGTGATAGGGGTTCTCCTTGCAATCATACTGCTGCCACTGGAGATTCCTGTGGATAAGTATTGCCGTAAGTACCTTAAAAAGTGACGGTTTACAAGGTCACCACTGTAACTTTTTCCCGTCCACGGTGTTTATAGGGTTGATGGGGAAAGTATACAAACTGCCATACGTGTTTTACAGTATTGTCAACACAGGCAGTATTGTTTATCTTTTCAGGTCATAGACGGCAAGTAATTCGAATTGATAACAAATTTTACCATTTCACCCACTCAGGAGTAAGTCCATGAGACTTGGTTCCACCATGAAGCTTGCAGTTGCGGCGTTGTTGCTCGTACTGTCAGGCACAAGTGATCTGTTGGCGCAGAAGTCAACAGAAACGCGCGGTACAATGGTCTTGACAGAAGGTCGCCGCTATTTAGTCGGCTTCCCTCAAGTTCAAGCCAGTGCGACGGAGAAGCCGATGCCACAGCCTATGCAGCTGTTCATCTCTTCGAAGTCGAAGGGCAAGGTGCGCGTTCAAACACCGGCTGCTATTAACGACGCAGCGCGCATCGACAAGGAATACAACGTAGAGCCAAACAAGGTTCTCCGCATCCCTATTCCGATCGGCTACATGAACCAAGAATCGGAGTCCCGCAAGGGCTATGGCATTCTGGTTACATCGACGAAGCCGATTTCTGTCTCGACATACCAGGCATGGATGGGTAATGGCGAGCTGGCTCGCCACCTTCCAGTTGAAGGTTGGGGCAAGAATTACTACTCGATGAACATGTACCAGGACCGTTATGGAACAGCTGGTGCAGGATACAAGTATCGTCCGTCACAAATTCTCGTTATAGCAGACAAGGACAACACTGTTTTGTCCTACACTCCGACGTTTGATACCGAAGGCGGTTTCGAGTGTCCATCTGTTCGCAAGGGCACAACTCAAACGATCACACTTGAGAAGGGCGAAACGTTCCTCATCAAGGCTAAGATTGATGAGAACAAGAACAAGGAATGGGACACAGACCTTTCTGGTTCATGGATTCGCGCCAACAAGCCAATCTCTGTTATCTCAGGTCACGTAAAGTGCGCGATCCTGCGCTACCCAGACGTTTTGCCTCCGACAGGTATGTTCGCTGCTGAAGCACACTTTGTTCGCAGCAATGTTCACGACGCCATGCTTCCAATCGAGATGGCAGGTACAAAGTTCGTAACTGTACCATGTATGTACACGCCACTGCGTAACTCTGGTGCAGGCCAGGCTGGTGCTGCCATCGGTATCGAAGATGACCGCGGTGATGTTATCCGTGTTGTTGCTCTCGAAGACGGTACAACAGTTAAGTCCATGCGTACAGACGGTGGTGGACTTAAGAACGAGTGGATGCTCCGCAAGGGCGAGACACGTATCGTATCACGCGACTACGCAGTGTACTGGGAATCAGACAAGCCAATCCTGATGGGTCAGTACGGTAAGTCATATGCTAAGGTTCTTCCTCCAGGAGCTCGTGGCTCGAAGGATGGAGAAGGCACAGAAGGTCACCCGACTGTTGAGTCTGGTATGCCTATGCTTCAGTACGTTCCATCGGCAGACCGCTGGGTAGAGTACGGTGTGTTCCATTCGCCTGAGGGAATGGACAACTTCTTCAACATCGTCTTCAAGAAAGACGAAATCGGGAAGATCAAGATTGATGGTCGCGCGCTCACATCAGCATTCGGCGGTGCGATGCGTCTACTTGATGGTACGCCATATGCCTACATCCGCACTCCTATCGGAACCGGTGACCACTATGTGGAATCAACAGATCCGAAGGTGCGCTGGGCCGCATGGAACTACGGTTCGCTTGATGGTCTTCAGCAGGGCCGCGCTTATGGTACGCCGATCAGCGTTGACATGACAATCCCATGCGATGATTCACTCATCGTAGTAGATGAACTCGTCTGCGGTGACGTAACAGCAAAGGGTACGATCCTTCCTGAGAAGTCATCATGTGGCTCGATCTTCGCTGTGTATCCAGAAGACTTGAACAACTACACATTGGAAGTTGACGAGAACTTCAATAGTGGTGATCAGGAGGTCAACTTTACACTCAAGGTCGAAGACAAGACAAAGGACGCTATCGCAGTTGTTCGTGTTGTTACTCGTTCCGGTAAGTATGTCGAAAAGACATACACATATATAGCTGACAAGATCAGCTGGACACCAAGTCGTCTTGATTTCGGTACACTTGCCTACAACACACCGAACAGCAAGACAATCACGATCAAGAACGAGAAGACAGACCGTCCGGTCCTGATCAAGAAGATTCGTGTTATGGCCAACCAGCAGATCTTCCAGGTAAGCCCAGAAGGTCCTGTAACACTTGGCCCTGGTGAGTCTCGCGACTTTGCTGTTACAGCAACTATCCAAACAGCACCACTCGTAGTTGACACAGTTATCTGTGAACTCGGTTGCTATGACCAGAAGACAGTAGAACTCCGTGTTCGCGGCGAAGAGCCGCAGATCTACGTTTCAGACGTGGACTGGGGAACAGTCCCAGCGAGTTCACCGGGTGTAGAGCGCCGTGTCAAGATTCAGAACGGTAGCAATGTAGAACTCGTTGTTACTGGCTATCAGCAGAACCTGCTCGACGGCACAGGCAATTTCTTCGATCCTAAGACGATTGATGGAAAGCCACTCACGTCGGCATTCCCGCTGACTATCCCAGGCAACGGCACATATGAGTTCTACGTTACGTACAGCCCTAAGGGTGATGCTGCAAACGCGCACCGCGTGGATGTTCCATTCTACTCTAATGCAAAGGAAGTAGACTCAATCGCTATCCTTAAGGGTGCGGGTGTAACTATTGACCTTGATGCTGTTGCAACGCCTTGGGTTGAACGTGTTCTGGACAACGTTCAGACAACACAGAATATCAAGGAATACACACAGTCGGTCAAGTTCTACAACTACGGCAAGCAAACAGTTACGTTTGATGCTCCAACAATCCGTGGCAAGGATGCAGCACGTTTCCGTGTTGTTGACAACGGTACTGTTGGCACATTCCCGATTCAGCTTGTTGGCGGTGGCGCAGACGAGTCACGCTCAATCACTGTTGCTTTCGTTCCAACGGACGTTACAGATCGAAGCGATGAGCGCAATGACTACGAAGCCGAACTTGTTTTCCCAACGAACTCAAAAGAAATGCCTGAACTTGTTGAAAAGCTCAACGGTACAGCATGGCAGCCACATGTTAAGGGGGCCGACCTTGACTTCCCAGGTACATTCAACCTTGGCGATGCTGCTCAAGTTCTTTCGATTCCAATTGCGAACATCAGCAAGGACAACGAGTCAAACCCAACGTCTGGCAACGCGAACGGTACGTACGATGTTGTTATCACGAACATCCGCATCACAGATCCGAACACAAAGTTCGAACTTGTAAACGCTCCAACGCCACAAAATCCATGGCGCATCAAGCCAGGCGAGCAGCCAGCCGAATTGCAAGTTCGCTTTGATCCACAGTCATCAGGCACGTTCAGCTCACCATATGTTATCGAAACGAACGTCGGTACTAATGGTCAAGCCCCGTATGAGCCTGTATACAACATCACAGCACGCGTGATGGGTGGTGAGTTTACAGCTGTAGGTTCTGACGGCGATCAGTATGTCTTCAATGAGAAGATTCTAACGGTAAAGGTTACACATACTGAGAATGTAACACGCCGCTTCAGCTTCAGCGATGTAGAAGGCCCAGATCAGTCTGTTT
The DNA here is from genome assembly GCA_041157865.1 of Bacteroidota bacterium. Lineage (GTDB taxonomy): Bacteria > Bacteroidota > Ignavibacteria > Kapaibacteriales > Kapaibacteriaceae > UBA10438. Next base: position 5,994 of record JBEBCJ010000098.1, on the reverse strand, counting down.
TCATGGTTCTTCCTGATGCAGTAACTGGTGCTAACTTTATCGACGTGGCTCCTGGTCAGACAGGTATCATTAATGTTCGTTTCACACCACAGCAGGTAACAAAGGTTAGCGCAAACCAGACATGGTTGGGCACACCAAAGGCAACTGCTAACAGTTTGACACGCCGTAACAATGTATACGAAGGAACTGTCCGCGTGATCGACGAGATCACGAAGAAGGAACAAACGGCCACGGTATCTGGTAATGGTCTCTACCTCGAAACAACGAACAAGATTGCTGAGACATATTCAGCTGCGCCTGGCAAGTTCGTAGATGTTGCCATCGAGCTCGAAGCAACGCCGGAGTCGATTGATAATGTAGGTATGACGGAACTTCGTGTTCGCATGAACTACGATCCAAGCTTCGTCAAGCCACGCATCAATCCAGGAGACATCATCCTTACTGGTACGCAGATGGAGGGTTGGACAGTGTTGAACGTGTCACGTAACGGTGCACCGTCAGACGCTCTCAACAACCTCGAAATCGACCTTGCCGACATGCGCACAGTTAAGACGAAGCTCGCTAACAGCTCGAATCTCCCAGCGTTCAAGGTACGTTTTGATGTATTCCTTCCAACGAAGGCCGGTACATTCACAACACCTGTCGGTCTCTACACATACTGGGTAGATCACAACCGTTCGGGTGAGCGTCTCGACTACACACTCTTCCGTGATATTCCTGGAAAGATCACAGTTACGCTTCCTTGTGCTAACGTCCGTCGTCTTGCTGAGTTCAGCTCTGCAGTTTCGGGTGTAAAGCCGATGCGTCCAAACCCAGTTGTCAACACTGGTGTGATCAACTATTCGGTTGGTGTTGCTGGAGATGCACGTATCGCGCTTTACAATGCTATGGGTGAAGAAGTTGCTGTACTCGTTAACGAGTGGCTGCAAGCTGGCAACTACGAACTCACAGCCGATCTTTCATCACTGCCTACAGGTACATACTACTACCAAGTAGTTGCTGGTCCATACACAAGTGAGCCACAGTCTGTAACAGTGGTTAAGTAATCGCTGATTGCAAATACACAAACTCCCTCGTTCGCATCGCGGACGAGGGAGTTTTCTTTTTAGGGGGCTTCGTAGATTGTGAGTATGAGACAAAGCATCACATTCTCGGTAACCGTTGTTCTCTGTGTTTTGGCAGCGCAAGCACAAAACACTATTCCGTGGACACCCGTACGTAAAGGCGATCTTCGGCAGGTATCTATTGCGGTACCCCAGAGGTATTCGTCTATTGCACTCAATCCTGCGCTTCATTATGTGCGGCTTCCAGATGGCTGGACAGCTTCTGTGTTTGCTGCGGGCAGTGCATTCAATAAACCACGATTTATGTCGTGGGGTCCGAAAGGTACGCTGTTTGTTGCCAACATGAATGGCAACAATATCCTTGCTTTACCCGATGCCGACTCAGACGGTATTGCAGATACTGTAATTATTGCGGCGCGAGGGTTTTCACTCGGACATGACGTACGGTTCTGGCGCGATACAATGTTCGTTTCGCAAGAGGCTGGGGTAGTGAAACTGTGGCGATCAGATACGTCTACTATGATCTATGATAAACGCGTCACGGTGATCGACAAAGCTGCACAGCCAAATCAAACGGGAGGTGGACATAGAACGCGAACACTTGTGATCGACACAAATGCCATGAAGCTCTATGTAAGCGTTGGAAGCAGGGGTAATGCTGACCGTGAATCAGATAGAGCTTGCATAGAACAATACAACTATGATGGCACTGACCGCAGAATCTATGCATCAGGCGCCCGTAATTCCGTGGGCATGACGTTACACCCCCGCACGGGCAAACTCTGGGCAAACAACAACGGTAGCGACAACCAAGGCAACAACATTCCTCCCGAATGGGTTGATATCGTTCGTGACGGTGGATTCTATGGCTATCCCATAGGTTACCACTACCGCAACTGGTATCCATTTACGGGCGATTATCAGGATCTCAAGCCCCATACAAAAGCCGACAGTATGAACATGCTGCACATGGAAATGCCAGCAGCACTGGTTGAGGCTCATTCAGCGCCGATGGCGCTTGTGTTTAGTCAAGAAGGCATGCCGGCCGGATACGAAAGCGGTGCATTTATGGCGTTGCGTGGATCATGGAATCGTACACCACCTAGTGGTGCAAAGATCGTATATCTGAGGTTCGACGATGACCAGGATACCATTGCTAACGAGGTTGAAGATTTTTGTACGGGATTTATTCGCGACACCAATAGTGCAGATACAAGGTGGGCTCGGCCTGTTGGACTTGCCTTATCGACTGAAGGTAGCGTGTTCGTTTCACTTGATGATGGAAAACAGTGCATACTCAAGCTCACGCCACCCAAGGTGTCCTCGGTTTCAACCAGCAATAGGCAGCAGTTTGAACTATGGCCGAATCCTGCACAACAATATGTTTCAGTCCGACTATTCGAGGCTCCTCTGCAGGTGCACGTTGTCGATGTACACGGCGTTGTTGTGTATTCGGAGGAGAACGTGAATGCTGCTACTCACCAGGTTCGTGTTCCGGTTGATGGATGGCCTGCCGGGGCCTACTGCGTCGCTGTTCGGACCACCAAGGGGATCAGTGCAAGAACACTGATCATTGAACCACGTTAAGTCTATCGAGTATCATGTCGGCGTATCGTAATGCCGAGCCTCTGCGACTTGATACATAATCGCTGCACAGTTTTTTTGCATCCTGCAAGCCTTGCGTGTTGGTCACAGTTTGGATTAGCCATGCTGCAAATTCCTCTTGCGTGCGCACAACCTGTACCAACCCCCCAGATGCATAGTCTTGTGCATCGCGGGCACGCTCAATGCGAGGTCCACAAGCCACAGGAATACCATATCCAATAGGTTCTGTTGTAGAATGAACACCTGCCCCGAAGCCACCTCCAACGAAGGCAGCGTCTGCAATCTGATACAACGATAACAGCCTTCCAACGGAATCAACGACAATATGTTCACCTTGAATGTTGTTGATTCTGGACAGTCGTGTACACTGAATCTTCTGTTCAATGCGTGAGAGAGCATGCTCGGTTGGTTCATGAGGAACGATAACCAGCCGAAGCCGAAGCTCGCGAATGAGATCTAGCGCAGAAAACACCAGATCTTCGTCCTCTGTCCACGAGCTGCCAACTACCAACGTTGGATGGTCTGCTTTCGGCAGTATGCTGTCTGCTGATGCAGATGCTGATGCTTCGATGCGCTCAAGTACTCGGTCAATACGTGTGTCTGCCATAGCTATCACGTCCTTGCCGCTTAACAGAGCCAGCCGGTTGGCATCACGTTGACTCACCGCTACGATGTGTGTGATTCGTTTATAGAACCGTGATACCCACGATCCAAGTAGGGGGCTATCAGCCACTGATGGATAGGTTGCATTGATCAGCATAACAGGACAGCGTGTCGATGCAGTGGTAACAATATTAGGCCAGACATCATAGCGGTTAATGACCAACATCTCAGGATGAAGCGCATCGAAAAACTGGTGTGCATTGCGCTTTGTATCCATTGGCAGGAATACTGCTGCGTCGATGCACGATTGTTTACGAGCATGTGTATACCCTGAAGGCGAACTGCATGAATACAGAATACACGAGTTCGGAATTCTCTTCTTGATGATGTGCATGATCGGCAGGACCTGCTCGAGCTCTCCCATGGATGAGGCATGGAACAGTATTCGCGGTGCTCCGATACATTGCGACGCGCGCACGAGAGCCGCCTGCTGCTCGTTGATCCTGTAACGAAGTTTATGAGAACCGACCTGGCCCACATATACACTGATTCTGATGAGAGGCAGAATGAGTGAGTTGTAGAGGAGGTCAATCATCGCAGTGCAGTGTTATCTACCACGAAAGCTGGCTGGGCGCTTCTCAAGAAAAGCTTTCGTTCCTTCGCCAAAGTCGTCTGTGCCACATGTGCGTCCAAAGATGGAAGCTTCAGCAAAGAGTCCTTCGAGTAGGGACGTATCACCAGCAGATTGCGTAGCCTCAAGACAAGCTCGAAGCGCAAGCGGAGCCTTTGATGCAAGCCCCTTGGCAAACTCCAGCGTCTGCTCGAGAAGTTCAGCATGAGGATAAACGCGGTTTACTAAACCGAGTTTGTGTGCCTCCTGCGCATCGATCATCTCGCCGGACAGGATCAGCTCTAAAGCCTTGGCCATACCGACAAGACGGGGGAGTCGCTGTGTGCCGCCGTAACCCGGAATGATACCGAGGTTGATCTCCGGCTGTCCAAAACGTGCTGTATCTGCAGCAAAGCGCATGTGACATGCCATGGCAAGCTCGCACCCTCCGCCTAAAGCGAATCCGTTTACCGCTGCGATCACGGGAACGCCAAGGCGCTCTATCAACGTGAACACTCGCTGGCCACGTTCTGCAAATAGTCTGCCTGAGTGCTCCGATTGAGATGCTAGTTCTGCGATGTCAGCTCCGGCGGCAAAGGCCTTAGGTCCGCTGCCGGTTATGACCACCGCCCTTACATCCTCATTGCTCTGGATACTGGTAAAAGCCACTTCAAGTGCGCGCAGCAGCTCAGCATTCAATGCGTTCAGTTTGTCTGGTCGGTGCAATGTTACCACCGCTACACCGGCGGTGATTTCGAGAAGAAGTACGTCGTTTTGCATAACGCGAAACTACGACGTCGCCTATGCAGTGCCATGCCCATGATGTCGAATCATAGGTTGCTGTGCATAACTACGGTTTTTCGCTGACGAACTAGGTAATAACTTATGAGTCTTATGACGTGGAATAGACACCGATTCAAAATGCCTATTCGGCACATCCTGTTAGCGCTCGTAGCGGTGGGACTCGTTGCCAGTAACGCCGAGGCCGCCAACGTCTTACGGCAGCGAAAACCGGTTGCCAAGAAAGCAACAAAGGCGTCAAAGAAGGTATCGAAGAAGAGTCCCTCAGGAAAAACTGCGAAGAGAACCAGGAGCCCGAAGTCCAGTTCGTCTTCGGGTACGGCCGGCAAGGGGGCAGTTATTACCGATGTTACCGTTATCAAGCAGATGCCATTGGATTCGGGGATAGTGTACTACCAGTACCGAACCAACGGAGCGCGTCCGGTGATTGCCCACGTCCTTGAATGTGATGTGTCTGTGGCTGGGAACGCGCTTCGACTTGTGAAGGGCGAAGATCATGCGGCAGGACTTGAACGACTGCGTGAAATGTCGCTGCGATTTAATGCTCGGCCCAACCACGTGCTCTACGGACTTGTGAACGGTAACTTTTGGAGGGCCGTTTCGAACCTGATGATTGGCCCATGCGTTGTAGACGGCGAAGTCATCCACATGGCGCGTCATAAAAAATGGTCGAGTGCGCTCTTTGACGTGCGCAGCAAGATGTACATAGATACCTTTTCGCTCTCAGGTATGGTCTCGATCGGCAATCGTCGCTACCAAATTGAGAGTGTGAACGACCGTCAGGGCACCGGACTTGTGGTCTACAACATGTTCGGTGGCAATGTTGTACCATTCCTCAGCCAAAAGCAGATAGAGAAGGCATTTCAAGAAGCTGTGCGAGACTCGTCGGCAGACGTCGACGATTCAACAGAAGTGGAACTGACGGAGGATATGCTCAAGTCCGAGATTGCAGCTCAGCAGCGGGAGCGCGATGTTGAGTTCCCAATGGTGAAGATTCGCGTGCGTTACCTACGAACGCCTTCTGTCAACAGCACGATAATGTGTGAGGTTCTTGGCGTTGATACAGGTTCTGTGAACATGCCGTTGCGTGGGGCAATTATATCAATGCCCAAAGCAATGCTTGGTGGCCAGTGGCCGAAGGTTCGCGACACGATCAAGCTCAGGTACGAAACCAACATCATGCAGCAAGTTCGTTTCATGAATGCCGTCAGCGGCACACCGCGCCTTGTGCGTGATGGTGTTGCCAAGAACGAGTCGCAGGTCGAAGGCAGCACTGCTAAGCGATTTGTGCAATACACACTGGCCCGCACG
>JBEBCJ010000097.1:0-3438 GCA_041157865.1 Bacteroidota bacterium | reverse complement strand
AAGCGTAATTGCCATGCTCGATGTACAGCCGTTGGCATCGACAATGCGGATAGCATAGGTTGTGATGTAGCGTGGGCTAACACGAGCAGATAAGGATGATGTGTCAAGAAGAGACACAGTGCCGATGGGAGCATCAGCAGAACTTTCGGTCCATGTGAATCGATATGAACCATCAGGGAATGGAGTGCCGCCAGATACTACTGCCGTTATCGTACGCTCACTGCAAAGGCATGTGCTGTCGCTTTCTTTAAGCACAACAACAGGACGCGGCACGATATCGATATAGATCGAATCACGGCGCATGCATCCATTGGCATCAACTGTCATGCAACGCAGCCAGCCGGACTGTGTGAATGCCGATAATACAGAACCAGGAATGCTGGATACAGAATCGGAGCGCGAATCGATTGTTGCACTGCTCGGCAGCTGCCATCTGTGAGTGTATGGACCAGTCCCATTCCATACCGTAAGAAGTGTTCCTGCGGGTTGTTCGCCTTCACATACACGCAGTGTCTGTGCCTCAAATCGAAGCTTGATCGAATCACGCACCGTTACAACCACCGTGTCGCTGACTGTTGAGCCCCTGCCGTTGTCGTCGGTGGCTGTAAGGACAAAGGTCGTTGTTGTTCGCGGACGCAGGATGGCATTCCACGGTCGTGATGCATCTGGAATGATGCAATCTGAACGGGGCTCCCACGAGTACACAATCGGGTCGCGACCACACCATGCTGGTTCTCCACGGCGCAGGTCAATCCCCATTGCATCAGAAGCACAGATCACTGTATCAAGGCCTGCAGAAACACTTCCTCTATCGCGAACACAGAACTGGACCGTGTCTGTTGCGACACAACCAATCGAGTCCGTGGCAGTAACGATGATCTGTGTTGTGCGTGGCAGCTGCAATGCAAGGCTCTGCTGCGTTGATGACCAGTTAGGTCCAATGTCGGGAATTGATGTCCACCGATAGGTACATGGCTGCCTGCCCCCTTGCGTTACAGCCTGCATTTGTACAGAATCAGATGGACAAACCGTGTCAGTTTCACATGAACTGCTGGAGATAATGCTGACGGCAAAGCCTGGCGAGGCCAGGAGTTTTGTCGAAGCAACAGATGCACATCCGAAACGCGAGGTGGCAATAAGCTGGAGGGTAGACCCAGCATTTGAATCGAGCGACACAACGTATGGATCGCGAATAGTAGAATCGTTTACCATCCAGCCTGGTATCCACTTGTACGTCATTCCTGTTGTATCGCCTAGAACCTTCGGATCAAGTTTGATCTGTCCGGCCGATGAACACGTTGAATATGTTGGCTGCAGGTTAATCGACGGACATCTCTCGACCTGTATGATGACTGTATCCTTGGAGATGCGTTGGGCTGCATCGGTGACGGTAAGGATGTACTGGGTTGTAACGTCTGGTTTGGCAATGGTTCGGGCTGTGGTTGACGAAACAGGATTACTGAGCCCGAGTTTAGGTGACCATGAATATTGGAATGGCGGTGTCCCACATTGTGCATTTGCACCAATCGTTGTTCCAAGTGTATCACGACATACACACAGTATTCTGTCTGGTCCTGCATTTGCGTCTGGTACAGACCGAAGCTGTATTGTGAACTCAAACTCTGCAGAGCACCCGACGGGAGAGCGTGAGTCCGTTACGGTGAGAACATAGGTTGTTGACACACCGGGTCGCACCTGCGTGATGCGCGTGTCTGTTGGACCTACGATCGAGTTCATGTCGCCGCTCTTTACGCGCCATACATACCGATACGGTGCAACGCCCCCTGAGATCGTAAGCTTATCGCCAATCTGTACCGGAGGATCATTAGCGCCAAGACAACTGATGCGCGTTGCAGTATCGACACCGGTAATACTTGGTAGCTCGTAAGCAACTACGACAACGTTCTTCTGACTCTTACAGCCGTACTTGTTCGTTGCCTCGATTGTATAGGTGTACGACCCAGCTGAATCAATTTGAACCCGAATGTTCGGCAGCGACGGATTGGTTTGGATGGTTGTCTTAGCAGCACCAATACCAGTCCAAAGAGTTGTAAACGCGGCAGTGTCGGATGACGTACTTGTGATGATCGTTGCAGCGCCTGCACAAAGTCTCAATGTATCCGGTACAGTGATCCTTGGGGCTGCGATAACATAAACCGTTACAATCTTCTCTACCGGACATCCATTCGTGTCGGTTGCTACCACACGATATCGGTAGCGTCCTGCAGTGTTGTGTGTAGCTGTAGCGATGCGCTGATTGGTGTCGCGCAGATCTGCTACAAACGCTGAATCGCGCATCCACTTGTACGTGATCGTGCCAGCCCCTTGAGGTTCAGAAGCGATAAGACGAACAGCTTGTCCGACGCACACAGGGTTGGGTTCTACAATAGCGCTGAGTGTAAATGCAGCTTTGATCTCGACCGTTGTGAACGCTGTATCAGTGATGCAGCCATTGCGAGTAGCAATTAATCTGACGCGATAGGTGCCTGCACGAGGGAAGGTCTTCTGGGTTGACTGTCCGGTAGCCTGTGAACTATCGTGTTCGAAGAACCAACTCCATCCTGTAATGTCTGCTGAGTCCTTACTACTACCGATGAAGGTAAGGGGCTTACCAGGACAAAACGGTGGGGTCTTAACAATGATCGACGTGCGGAGATTATTGAACTGCGATCCAGCAAGAAAACCATACGAATCGAACGACGTCATGCCGTACATCACGCCAATCACGCCTTTGCCTTGTGAGGCATCGACGCTGTGAATCCCCTCTGGTACGCGCACGGTAATGCACTGAATCTGAGGCGTGGCATCTATTGTGCTGTAAACAACGGGTAGCGTCGCACGACCTTGGATAGTGGTCAGCGAAAGCCCATCAATGGTCACGTTGCCCAGTTCTGTTTTATCACCTATCAGCGCAACGTAGAGATTGTTCTTCCATCCATCCTGGACGAAGGTGCTTGTGGAGGTAGGTGGAACAAAAGAGTTAAAGACAAAGCGATCAATGCGCTGCTCAAGAGGGGGCACGATGATCATGAAGGGATCGCCCACACCGCGCACGAGGTCCCAACCGTCGTTGGCTGTCATGGCATATTGAGCAACGAGTACAGGCTTATCTGCATCAACGGCGTAGGTCTTGTTGCCGGTGACGGTGTACTCAACAAAACCACCGGCATTATTGATCGTTGTTGGTGTGCCATCGAATGTGACAGCCGTGCCTGGCTCAGAGGCCAAAATGCGGACGATGAACTTTGTTGTATAGGCGATCGGTGGCACAACGAACGTGTTGCCCCATGTACGGGTTGGGGGAATCTGCTCTATGAGATGGTCTCGACTGTATTGGGAGTTATTGGGAACCGCCGTGCGCTGGTGTCCACTGAAGACGGCGATACTACCGCACCCTGGACCAGCATTGACAACGCGAACAAGCGAGCCCGTGAGATC
>JBEBCJ010000096.1:0-14647 GCA_041157865.1 Bacteroidota bacterium | reverse complement strand
CATACTGCTTACTCCTGCCATATAGGTTCTTCCAGTAGTATCCCTCAAGGTACACAAGGGATGACTCGAATATCGACTGGTCTTCATCGACCCCACTGCCTGGATGGTAGTATCCGGTATCAAGCTCAACGTGCTGGTGGACATAGACCGAAGTTGCGGTGTCGGCAGCAGAGTCGGCAAACATGTAACTGCTGAAACGCTCATGTTTTCCCTGCGCATTGGACGTGATGTAAAACACCGCAACGGAATCTTGTATATCGTAATAAAGACTATCGCCCTTCGGTCTTCTTCCCTGAAAGAAGATCAGATCAGACTGTGACAACATCCCGTTGGAGTCGACATCATCAATGTGTACCGGCTGTTCTTTGCCCCTCCAGTAGAGAGCAACGTTATCCATCGATTCCACAGCTCCTTCACCTAACAGCTCAGCAGCTCGAATAACAGCTATACCATCACGAGACGTGTGAACCTTCTTGTACTTTGCGAATCGGTCATACCAGCTTTGGGGCTCGACTTGCGCATGAGTGCGTTCGCTGCGCTTTACAAGATTCGAACGTCGAGGACGCCACGACGGATTAAGAAAAATACTCGCTGATGGAGGTATCAAGGGGCTTGCAGCTTCGAGAGGGCGATCCCAAGAGATGCTGATATCAAACGAGTCAACTAAGTCGCCGAGCCCAAGGCTCGAATCATGAAGTAAGTCAACAACGAGTCTACGCACCGGGTATCCGGAGTACGAACCTGAAGACTGAACCTGAATATGTTTTCTCAACGCAACGGGGCTGACAGCGAGTCTAACATCAGAGTCCTCCGGAGCGTAGAACTCGTAAATAAGAACATCGCGACGCGCCTCTAGGTCTGGGTGTGCTCCAGCTGCTCGATGCGCAAGAACATGTCTGTGTGATTTGGTCTTGCTGACGACTGCTCGAAGTCCCTTCTCGCGGATGTTCACGCCATGCGCTGTCGAGTGTGTTTGAGCTTGGAGACTCAAACATGCGAACAACAGAAGGGACGATATTGTTAGTCTGTACAACACTCTCTTCGTTAAAGAAAACGCCGTGACACAAGCTGATGCATCACGGCGCTTAACGTAGTTGCTGTGGATTTGGTTTCTCTTAGCTGTTAGCCTTAGGCGTTGGGAAAGCTTCTCGCATAGCCACGATGATCTTTTCGGCAACCTTGTCAGAGACAACTCGCTTTACGTTGTCATCACTGGCTAGAGCTTCTGCGATGGCAAGTTCAACCTTCTTCTTGATGATCTCCGATGTTTCGCCCACAAGTGCACTAGCCATTGAATGCATGTCTTCGGAGACATCCTTCATGGTTTCGAGCTGATTCTTGCTTGCATCTTCCATTTTCTTCATCAACTTATCAATGCGCTCTTCAGCACCTGTATAGACAAGGCCAAAGGCCAGAAGCGCAAGCAGCGTGCCTTCCAGCGAGATAGCAGCTAGGATCAGCGATGGACGAGTTCCTGGGATGAACTTCAATCCGCGGATACCGATGATAACGATGAGGATAGCAGCACCGAAGTAGGCAAGACCAGTCACATTATTGGAGTACTTCTCTGTGAAGTGATGCGCCATGTACAGGCGCAGTCCTGGGAACAGACGATGACGACCGCGTGACCACATGATACCACCGGTTGTATCTACGATCTCCTGAACAACAAAGTCGGAGAAGAACTCGTTGATGCGAACAAACAGTGCTTGGGCACGAAACGCGGACAATGGAATGTCTGGAGTAAAGACATCCTCGAAACGCACAATACGGCGGCCATGTGCCGGCTTACCTTCATCGTGCTCCTGCGCTGTTCGGTCCCACACAGTCTTAAATGCAGCACGCACGTCCTTGTGTTCAAGTGCATCAAGATCAGTGTCCGGCATTGTAAGAAGGTCTACGATCTCGTCTGTAAACCCTGTCTGTAGACGAATCTTGGTCTTGTTGTGATGAATCTCACGATCAACCTTCTGAGCCATGAAACCAATTGAGCTTGGCATAAAGAATGTCGCAAAAATTGCGATCGTAAACCCAAGTGCCAACGCCAATACGGTAAATGCGATCGGGGGCTCGATAAATACGGAGTTTTCTCCAAGTCCGCCTTCTTCTGTGTTACGCAAAACCCACCAGCTCGCGGTTTTGTCATAACCGTCGCGCTCTTTCGTGCGCTCTACACCGTTTGAGAAGTCGAACACAATGTTCGAGTTCTTCATAACTGTCTTCAAACCGCCCTTGCTCGCCTCGTCCTCACGCTGCTGCATGGTCTTGGAAGCATCATCTGCCTCCATCACACCGATAACGTTTGGAATTACCTCTTCGTACTTGGCACCCTGCTTAAGCTCGTGAGGTGCAAAAAGGCTCGAAACGAAGCCTTGGACGCCCCATGGCAGAAGAGTGAAGTAGAATAACGCCGCAAGTACTGCTGTTAAACCAAACAATACTAGCGTATGCTGCATACCAGCCTTTGGTATGTCTGTATGACCTGTTGCCGTCATTGTTACTCCTATCCCAGTGAGTTACAAGTGCTGAAAGTAATTTCTTTTCAATAGGGCCAATATACGAAGAACCCCACAAGCAAAAACGAGTGATGTCGAAGTTTCATGTATTTCTTGTCAAGGAGTTAGCAGTATTTTTGCGCTATGAGCAACACCAAACGCTATACGCCTCGATATTACGTTAGCCCAAACGAGGTGATGTCCTCGTTGCGCGAACACATGTTGGTCGACGGTTTTGACCATGTAATAGATCTTGATCGTTCCCATGGATCATGGTTTGTTGAGGCCAGAACAGGAAAGGAATATCTCGATTACTTCACCTGTATAGCTTCGATGCCCATAGGGATGAACCATCCGAAGATGACTGATCCCGCATTCGTTGAGTACCTTGGACATGCTGCTCTGAACAAGCCATCGAACTCTGATATCTACACCTCAGAGATGGCAACGTTTGTCAAGACACTCTTTGCTTTGGCTGTCCCTGCACATTTCCGGTACGCATTCTTTATCGATGGTGGAACGCTGGCTGTTGAGAACGCGATCAAAACAGCAATGGACTGGAAGGTCCGTAGAAATTTTGCCAAGGGTATATCAACAGAGAAAGGGCACCAGATTATCCACTTCGAACGTGCCTTTCATGGACGTTCTGGATACTGTATGTCGCTAACAAACACCGATCCTACCAAGGTTGCACTATGGCCCCGTTGGGACTGGCCGCGAATACCTGCCCCCTATTTAACGTTTCCTGTTACCGAGAGCGTTCTGCAGGACGTTCAAAGACGTGAGCAAGAATCAATAGCCCTAATCAAACAGGCCTTCGCGAATAATCCAGACGACATCGCAGCCATTATCATTGAGCCAATTCAGGGTGAAGGGGGCGACAATCATTTCCGTCCCGAGTTTTTGAGCACACTTCGCGAACTATGCCTCGAGAACGAGGCACTGCTGATTTTTGACGAAGTTCAGACGGGCGTTGGCATGACTGGAAATTGGTGGGCGCATCAAGGTCTCGGAGTAGAGCCAGACATTATGTCATTCGGTAAGAAGATGCAGGTCTGCGGGATATTGGTTGGCCCACGTGTTGATGAGATCACAGATAACGTATTCCACACATCAAGCCGCATCAATTCCACATGGGGCGGATCATTAGTGGACATGGTAAGGTCTACCAAATACATTGAAATCATCGCCGAAGAACATCTTGTGCAGAATGCAGCAACAGTTGGACAATACCTGCGCGATCAACTTGCGTCATTACAGTCTCGTGTTGGTGAAGACATTGTGCGCAACATCCGCGGCATGGGGCTTTTCTGTGCGTTTGACCTTCCTTCGAAAGATGCGCGTAATGCTTTTGTCAAGACTGCCTACGATAATGGCCTGCTGCTCGTTGGCAGCGGCGACAAATCCGTGCGGTTTAGGCCACCTCTGAATCTGTCACATGCCGAGGTGGACCTCGGAATTGGCATCATTAGCGATTGTCTACGCTGAGTACCTTCAGATAATTGGCTGCGTGTTGGGTAACGCTCTGTCTGATCTGTTGTAGCGATTGGCCTGCAACTCGCGCACCTGCTGCGTATACATGCCCACCACCTCCGTACATAGCTGCAAGGTCGCGCACGTAAGCACTGCCTTTGGAACGGTACGAGATCTTGATTTCACCTGGTATCTCTACGATCAGGATGCCCATAATGACGCCCTGGAGGGTAAGTGTTTGCTGAACGAAGCCTTCGATGTCCTCAAGCGAGCACCCGTAATACGCAATATCCTGCTGGGATACGCTCATCACGCACAATTGTCCATCAGCGGCGACCTCCATCTGGCTAAGAGCGCGCCCCAACAGCTGCATGCGTCCGACAGAGCCCTGGTTCATAACGAGATCGTAGATGCGGACAGGATCAGCCCCCTGCTCAACTAAACTTGCAACAGTTCGAAACAGTGAGGCATTTGTACGCGGGAATCGAAACGAGCCGGAATCTGTCATGATGCCAGTGTAGAGGCATGTTGCCATCGACTCCGAAACACAGTCTGTGCCGCAGGATTCGACGATGAGGCTTGCAATCATTGAACACGTAGACGATGCATCAGTGTCAATCCAAGCAAGGTCTGCAAAGTTCTCAGGATGCGTGTGATGATCGATGTTCACAATCAACGATCCACGTTGGGCTATTGCCTGTCCAAGTTCAGCAAGCCGCGAAACCGCATTAAGGTCGAGCACAACCACAAGGTCGGCGGAATCGATTACTGGGGAGAGGCTTGGATCCCAATAACATAGGTCTTCAAAACCCGGCAGCCATGCCATATTCGCTGGGGCGGCGTTTGGAATGACCACACTCACCTGCTTGCCGCGGCCTTGCAGCCAATGATAAAGGCCAAGGGAAGACCCAAGTGCATCACCATCCGGATTGATGTGGGTCGTTATGACTATCCTCTGGCAGCGGTCGAATGCATCAAGAATCTGCGCCTTGATGTTCATTGCCGTTGAACCGATATCTTCGTGGTATGTGGACATGGCGCAAATTAGGACTTGCAGGAACAGTAACAGCGATCGCGGTGATTGTTATCTCTGTCGTTGTTGATCAAGTGATCCTGCCATGGATCGTATCAATGACCCCAACGGTTACGGTTCCCAACGTTGTTGGTATGCAGGGGCAACAAGGTAAGCTGATCATGCAGAGCGCAGGTCTTCATGTGGCCCAAACTCGTGAACAGTTCAGCGACGACACGCCGGCAGGCATGATCATGTCGCAGTTGCCCTATGCTGATGCCATCGTCAAAGAAGGACGCAGAGCATATCTTACAATTAGCAAAGGTATTGAGAGGATTCGTGCACCACGCCTGTACGGCTTAACACAGCGTGATGCGCGGCTGGCATTGATGCGCTCCGGTTTGATACTGGGTTCGATCGCATATAGACCAGACTCAGCAATCTCAAATGGTTACATCATTGCACAGAGCATTGCAGAAGGCATGCCGTGCGAGCGTGAATCAATCGTTGACATAGTTGTTTCCAGCGGCAATGGATCTCCGGTGCCTGATGTTGTTGGGCTAACCATGCAGGAGGCACAGGAGCTGCTAACATCAAGCGGGTTCACCTTAGGCGCTACGGTATCCAGGGCATCAAGTGCATTTGAGTCTGGCACGGTCATCGGACAATCTCCAAAGGCAGACAGTTCCGCTCCCGGCGGGGCACCCGTATCGCTCATCATTGCAAAGTAACGTAAACCCAACCTTCGCGTTCGAGAACGTCATATTTGGTGAGCGTGCTGTTTCCCCCATCCCGCTTGCCTGTGCAGACGTCATATCTCCAGCCGTGCATCGGACACGTCACTATCCCGTTCTCAATATGTCCGTCGTAGATAACCGGCATCCGTTTGTGCGGGCACACATTGGTAACGCAATGGACACGACCATCAACACGGAAAAGCGCCAAGTCGTGTTCGATATCTACTTCAAAGCGAATTCCACTGCGCGCGTGAACCTCTGCAGATCTACAAATCCTTGTCCATCTCCTACCGTTGATTTCGAGTGTCTGCATGTGCTACGATGTTAGGACGATAGGTTCAGACAACACAGGCCCCTTTTCACCTGCAATGACCCGAGCTGCATCGATATGTGCATCGTGTTCAAAGACAACGATCCATTGCTCATCAATGATCTCCGGCAGCAAGCGCTTTTTCTCTGCAATCGTTGTCAGTGGGAAGTTATCATAGCCCATTACATACGGAACAGGCACATGTGCAGATGTAGGCATCAAATCAGCAGGAAACAGAAGCGTAGTTGTGCCATCGCTAATGCGCAAGGCCTGCATCGCCTTGGTGTGACCGTACAATGGCAGCACATCGATGCCTGGGAAAAGCTCACCGGGACCGTCTAGCAGTTCCAAACAACCGGCATGGAGAAGGGGCTCATACATGCTGCCAATAAATGATGCACGATCTTTTTCGGTGGGATGTAGGGCCCATTGATAGTGCTCCCGCTGCACGTAATGCCTGGCGTTGGCAAAACGGCTTGTTCCATTTGCAAGCATCGCACCGCCAGCATGATCGAAATGCAGATGCGTAAAGACTACATCTGTAACATCCTCTGCTCGGATTCCATGCAGGGCCAACGAGGATTCAATTGTGTAGTCGGAAAAATCGAGACCGTAGATTTCTGCAAGCTTGTCCGGCATATACGGACTATTGCCCGTGTCGACGAGTATACAACGTCCGTTACCTTGTATGCACAAAACCTTAGCTGCCATGGGAATACGGTTCTTTTCGTCTGCCCGCGCATAGGCACGTTCCCACAATGTCTTTGGTACAACCCCGAACATAGCGCCGCCATCCAAGCCGAAACGGCACGTCTCAAGCAGCTTGATTGTATACGGTCCGATGTTCATGTGGCAAACTTACCGACATTCCATCAGAGCTAAATGCCCCTTACGCCGTATATTTGACGTTCGCTTATTTTCTTGAATTACGACGGAGGAGTGCCCACATGGGTGCTATAACGAGAATTCGGCAGATCAGTCCGTATTTCCTTGCGGTCATCGCAACACTGTTTATCGTGTTCATGGTTGTTCAGGATTCCAGTTGTACCAACATGCGCAATTCGCGCAGCAATGGGGCTTCAATGTCCGTTGCGGAGGTCAATGGAGAGTCTATTTCTGTTGGCGACTTTGAGGCGCGAGTCAAAGAAGTCATCGACGGACAGCGTAAGCAGAACCCGGATCAGGAGATTGATGACGAAGTCATTCGTCAGCAGGTCTTTGATGAGATGGTCAACGAAGTCCTCAGGCGCCAAGAAGCCGAGAAAATGGGCATCGTCGTTACGCCACAGCAGATCATCGACGTGATGCTTGTCAACCCACCTGAGCAGTTCCAGTTCGGCAAGGACTCTTCCGGGCGTTACGATCCAAAGATGCAGTGGCAGCTGGTGACCAACCCTGATGCTATGAAGGATCTGCTCGAGCGTAACGGGCTTACAGTAGATAAGTGGAAGGAAATGCTTCTGCAGACTGAAGACTACCTTCGTAGCCAGATGCTGCAGCAGGCAGTCGCATCATCCGTTGGAACAGCGGCAAGTACACCTTCATTTGCAGTTGCTAAGCAGCAGTTTATGCGTGAAAACAGCAGCGCAGATATCGAGTATGTCGCCCTTTCGGCAAGTCGTATACGTGATGCTGACGTGAAGGTCTCCGATGCAGACATCGCGGCATACTATGAAAACAATAAAGAGTTCTACAAACAGCGTCCAGGGCGCGCAATAAAGTTCATTGCGTTCCCTCCCCTACCATCGCGTGATGACACTGTTAACGCACAGAAGAAGTCGCAGCGGCTCGCGGAGACATTCGCACGATATACGACTATCGAACAACGTGATTCTGCGTTCAGCTCAGAGTTAGTTGCAATGAGGGGTACCGAATTTGACTTTACCTCTCCATCTGAAATGGACCCATCAGTAGTCACGGCCATTTCTTCGCTCTCTCCACGCGAGGTGTTTGGTCCGCTGAATGTTCCAGGTGGCATTGCTTACTACCGACTCGATGCCCGCCGCGAAGGTGTTAACCCCATTGCACGTGCTTCACACGTCCTGATTCCATTCGGTGCCAATAAGGATTCGGCCAAGGCGGAGGCAGTATCAGTGTTGGCCAAGGCTAAGAAGGGCGAAGACTTTGCAGAACTTGCACGCACGTATTCAAAGGATCCGGGATCTGCGCAGCAGGGCGGAGATCTGAACTATTTCGGCAAGGGGCGAATGGTTGCTGAGTTCGACAGCGCAGTTTTCGCAGCGTCAGCTGGCTCGATCGTAGGCCCAGTCGAAACACAGTTCGGCTTCCATATCATAAAGGTTGTCGAGAAGCTCTCTGTAGAGTACAAGTACTCAGCCATTACAATCAAGGCCGGCATTTCGGCTGCCACGAAGCGGGCCATTGCAGCAGCAGCGGAGCAGGCGTATCAAGCGTTGCAAAATGGCGAGGCCATCGAGAGTGTGGCAACACCGTACGTCAAGAAGTTCTACGCACAGCTGCAGGAGACGCCTGTTTTTGGTAGCGAAACTCCTGTGATGCAGTCGCGTGAACTTACTTCATGGGCCTTTGAAAATGAGGTTGGTGCTGTGATCAGGCGTGATATCAAGTATTACGGAACAATCATTGCACAGATCTCTGACGCCCGTGAGTCTGGTATTAAGCCGCTGGCTGATATGAAGGATCGTATAAAAGGGATTCTCGTTCAGCGCGCGAAACTTGATAAACTGAAGTCGCAGGCTGAGCAGATTGCTGCAACCGCTGCATCACAAGGCTTAGCCATGGCACGTGGCGGTGACTCAACAATTACCTTTGCCACCCAGGTTGGACTTAAGGACAACGGTATGATAACCGGGTATGGTAATGAGTATGCAGTGACATCTGCTGCATTCACCCTTCCAGTCGGTTCCGTCAGCAAAGCGATTCGTGGTGAAAACGCATGGTTCGTCATACGTCCGGTTAATCGCATCGTTGCCAATGCGGGTGATTTTGCGAAGAATCCACAGAGCATGATGCAGGCCCTCTCTCAGCGGCTTCGCAACAGTGCCTTCGGTTCGTGGTTCCAGAAAGTGCGTGAGCGTGCTGAGATCAAGGACAAGCGTTTCAGCTCAAACAACTAACGTCTGCAAGATGCGATTATTCAACGTCCTCATGTTCGCTGAACATGGGGACGTGTCATTTTAAACGGATTCCTAGCTATGACGATTACAGAGGCCTATGCTTACTGCAAGACGATAGCAACAGAACACTATGAGAACTTCCCTGTTGCGTCGATGTTGCTACCTAAATCAATGCGTGATCATTTGTTTGCCATCTATGCATTTGCCAGGACAGCTGACGACATAGCTGATGAAGGTGACATCGACTCGCAGCGTCGTCTTCAAGGTCTGCAAGAACTGCGAAATGCTCTGCACGGTCATGAGAACAACAATCCGATCATCGTTGCCTTGAGACATACGATCACGGCCTGCAAACTGCCGTTGGAGCTCTTCGACAGGCTGCTTGCTGCGTTTGAACAAGATGTCAACTTTACAGCATTTCAGTCCTGGGATAACGTCATGGCCTACTGCCACAACTCGGCTAATCCTGTAGGGGAACTCTTCCTAAGACTGGCCTACACAGACTCCGAGCCCCCTGTTGCGGCCATTGCATGTTCAAATGATATCTGCAGCGCACTGCAGATTACTAATTTCTTACAGGACATACGCGTCGACGAACAGCGTGGGCGCACGTACCTGCCTTTTCCGGAAGCGGAAGTTGTTGCTCAAACACGGTTACTGTATCAACGTGGCTCTCGCGTCATCAACTACGCACCTACCCTAAGGCTTAAGCTCGAGTTATGGATGATTATTCATGGCGGAAAAACCATGCTGCACCTCTGCGAGCACCGAGCACACCGAAATCAACGTCCCACATTGACCTTTGCAGCGCTTCTTATGCAACTGTTTCGGCGTGCGTAGTATTTTGTGCTCATGCCGCACCACGTCTTTGCCGAGACAGAAGATGAGCTGACCTTTTCCACACAGGGCAGCACATCATTTCACTACTCATTTGGTTTTTTGCCAAAAGAGGAACGTGAGGCGATCAAGACCGTGTATGCCTTTGCGCGACGAATTGATGACATCGTTGACGAGAACCCATCACTTGACCCACTGATCATTGGACGAAAACGTCAACGCCTGCACTGGTGGCGCACGCAGATAGAGACCATGTATGACCCGCATGCTGATGCATCCCACACAGCCTCTGCTCTCGGAGCTGTCATCCGAAGGTTTGCAATTCCTAAGCAGTATTTTCTAACCATCATTGATGGTTGTGAACGTGATCTCGTTCAGCGGCGCTATGCAAGCTTTGCCGACCTGAAGGAGTACTGCTATTCAGTAGCATCTGCCGTTGGTCTGATAAGCATAGAGATATTCGGTTACAAACACGAGCAGACGCGGCAGTATGCAATCAATTTGGGCTATGCCCTGCAGCTTACGAACATTTTGAGGGATGTAAAGACGGATAAAGACAGGGGCTACATCTATATACCGAAGGAAGACTTGGAGCGCTTCAAGCTTACTGAACAGGATATCGTTGATGAGGTCTACGACGAGCGCTTTGTGGCAATGATGCAGTTTCAGGCCAGACGTGCTCGAGAGTATTATCATCATGCCCGGGCCCTCTTGCGGCCCGACGAGCGATTAACGATGGTTGCAGCCGAAATAATGGATGCAATCTATTACCGACTACTCGACAAGATAGAACTTCACGATTTTAACATCTATCAGCAAAAGATTAGGGTAAACACCCTACACAAAGTGATCACGGCCCTGAGAATATGGCTTGGATCAAAACTGTTTGTCAAGCGCCTCAGATAATCTGTATTTTTGAACTTATGAGCACAACATTTTCTCTCGAAGAGCTGTCATCGATCAGCGCGCTGAAAGCAAAGTACCCTGAACCCAAGGCTGCAATCATGCCCGTTCTATGGATGGCACAGAAGAAATGGGGCTGGCTGTCAGAGGACGTCATGAAAGAGGTTGCCAGCGTCATGGACCTTCCCTACGCGCATGTCTTAGGTGTTGCCTCGTTCTACACGATGTACTTCAAGAAGCCCATGGGCCGGCATCATGTGCAAGTTTGTACAAACGTTAGCTGCATGCTGCGCGGTGGCGAGGCTCTGTACAACCATGCGAAGCAACGCTTGGGGATTGGCCACAACCAGGCAACGCCGGATGGCAAGTACTCGCTGGAAGAGGTTGAATGCATGGGGGCATGTGGCGGCGCACCGATGATCGCCATCAATGAAACATTTTATGAGAACTGCAGCCAGCAACAACTTGATGCAGTACTCGATGGTTGTCATTAACGAGCGTGCACATACCGAAACGTAAGATTAATGCGCGGACCGAGTGTCCGCGTTTTTTTTTCTATCCCGTGCAGCCAGTGCTCTTGGGTCTGCCCTTTCATCACTAGAATACTTTCTGATGTCAACGGTATCCGGATTTTTGAGATATCGCGTCTTGTCTTGTGCTGTAGAACAAACGTTCGTGTTGCTCCAAAACTCATTGAGACGATAGTTGGACAACTTCCCAACTCTGGCTCGTTGTCTGCATGCATTCCCATGCTGTCGCGATGGTCGCGATAGAGATTTGCCAGAACGCAGTTAAATGATGCAGATGCGATCTGCTCTGCACGTGCTCGTAACTCGACTAGCGACGGCGTCCATTCCCTCGCCTTGTAGACCTTTTTTGAGTACGTATAGGCAACATCACGGTCTCCAAAGAATTCTAACATACGGGGCTGCACATACGTCTTGCCGAACAGCGTTATGGTCTCACTGCGCCATGGTACCTCTTCGTAGAGTCTCTCAAAAAACGACGTACCATACAAGGGCGACTCAGCCCCTTCGTATAAAAAAATTTCCGCATCGGGTATTGTCAATTGATTCGACATATTGTAAATTGTCCACATACAATTTTTGGAGTATCCATGCCTACGAGAGTCCAACTTGGCGTTCGCCACAGGCAAATTCGTGAATCCATGCTCAAACTGAGCGTACAGGAGTATGCAAAGACCATGGATGTAAAAGTACCTACTGTGTACTCATGGGAATCGGGTCGCACATCTGTACCACAGAATGTACTAGCTACCCTTGAAAAGCGCTATGGCATTTCCTCTGGCTGGCTGCTTACAGGATATGGCACGCCGGTACTACCTTCACACAGCGATAAAAGTTCCAGTCAGGATGTCAAGAAGACAGTGATGGAGCGTTTGGAAGACCACATCACAACAATGAAGAAGCTTATTGAAGAATTGAAGCATCACTCGCCTGAAGTACTGGCACCTGCAAAGCGAGAAAAGGATTTACACAAGCACCGTATTCCTATGTTGGCATTAGGGGTTAGTGCCGGCCTACCTACGGCATCTGATGACACAATCGAGCGTGAAATCGATCTTGCAGATATGCTCTTGGAGCATCCTGAAAGTACCTACTTCATCCGTGTGGTGGGCGATTCCATGACGGATGCAGGAATTAGTGACGGTGATACCTTGATCGTAGATTGTGCAGTACAGCCCCGTGCAGGTCAGATTGTAATCGCGAAGGTGTATGGAGAGTTAACCGTTAAGCGTTATCTGCAAGTCGATGGCAGGCCAGTATTGCGAGCTGAGAACCGCAGATATAAGGACATTGCCATAACTGCTGATATGGAGTTCACTATCGTAGGTGTTGTGAGAAACTGTATTAAACAGCTCTAGATAAGAGCTCTACGTTTTGTATAATTGCATTATGTTTTTTGCAATGCAATTATACGGTTTGTATACCTCTGCGTATTTCGAGTACCTAGTTGAGCAGGTACATCGTTGTACACCGCTGATCAGTCTTCCATCAAGGGGCAGGATTGTATGTGGACTTGATGATCCGCATGGATTGCGTCAGTTAGTAAAATCTCAGCATCTCAAAGCGGCAATCGCTCCCTCACGTAACGATGCATTCATGCAGTCGTGTAATGCCATACCTGGTCGTCTTGATGTGCATGAAGGAGCTGATGATGTACCCATAGGAGTATTACTGCACATTGCTGAACTACGTCTTGATGGACATGATATCGAGCGTTTAAAGCTATTCGGATTAGAAACGATAGGTAAGCTGAGGCATCTTTCGGAGCGTCACGTCCAGGCACAGTTCGGAGAGCGTGGGATAGCGCTGTATCACTTCATTCACGATGACGAAACGGCCCCCCTACCGCAGTATGTGCCCCCTCCATCAATCGTGATCACTGAACGCTTTGATGAGCCAAGCTGTGAGCCCGGTATACTGATGCAGGCTCTAGAGCTATGTGTCTCACGTGCATATTCACAACTGGGGACTCGTTTGGCGTGGCGGGTCGAGGTGGCCTCTCTTGACAGAGCCGATGCAGAGCAGCAGAACCGGAATAGGATACTACGTTCAGGAAGTAACAACCAATCGCAACTCTTGCAGCACATGCAGACCCTTATGCGTGATATGCTGTGTGCAGAGCATCTATGGTGGGGACTACGTATTCGTCTGGCTTCGTTAACTCTTCCTTTCGCTGAGCAGACCTTGATGTTTGCACCTGCGTCCACCATAGAGCAGATCGCTAAACGTATGCTACCCCGCTATGCACATGTGATGAAAAACGTGGTCATCAACAATCCATGGTCCGTGATTCCAGAGGAGTATGGAAGGATCGTACCAATGAGAAATGATGACACCCCAATGATATGATGAACAATGAAGCAGATTCTTGAACAGATTGATGTTGCCCATCGTGGCAACGTACTCTATATGATTTGTTGGCGCGGTGGCAGCTATGCTGTAGAGCGCATTATAGACAACTGGGCTAGCCGTGGTCCGTGGTGGGGCGCCGACGAGCTTCGTGAATACTCTGTTGTTGTTACCTGCTCAGGCGTTATGGAGATTTATCACAGCAGCATCCAAGGTTGGGTTCTGTCAAGAGTCTACGACTGACCTTAATGCATACTAACCAGGTTTGCGAACAATTTCATAGCTCCGACAATACCTGCCGGTAACTGTCGAAACAATGCAAGAGATGTGTAGATAAAATGCCCCTTACCAGCTCTTACATACAGCAGCGCTCCACGCTGTGGCTGATCGCCCTTGTCATGCATCTCCAGAAGTTCTTGATATCTACTGTCGTACGGACTTGGATTATACAATGAGCGTTCTTGTACCCAACCCTGAAAATCTTCCTCAGTAATGCGATTGGGAGTTGTAAGCAGAGGATGTTCCGGCAGCAGCAATCGAACTGGTGCATCTTCCTCTGTAACACGACTACGCGATATCGTCAACGGTAGTGGGGCAATGTCTGTCGTTGCAAGATCCTGTAAGGTGTTGTACTGCATGATCACTGTACCACCTGATTGAACATACCGCATCAGAGCTGGTAGAACATACTTGATGTTCTTGCGCGTGTTAAGAGCACGTATTCCCACGACTACTGCATCGTAAGCACGGAGCTGATCAGTCTTGAGAATCTGATCATCCTGCAATTCATCGACACTAACCCCAACCCCAAGAAGGAACTCAGACGTGAGCTCCCCTGCACCTGCAATAAAAGCAACACGGTTGCATTTCACCTCGATCTTCTCAGCTATGGCGCGAACGATTGCT
>JBEBCJ010000095.1:0-4015 GCA_041157865.1 Bacteroidota bacterium | reverse complement strand
CGAAGGAGCGATCCCCAAGGATGGCCCCTCTGCAGGTATCACGATCACGTTAGCGATTCTTTCGGCAGCGTCCGGACGTCCGCTTCGCGGCGACGTGGCCATGACAGGGGAGGTAACACTTCGAGGTAATGTACTTGCCATTGGAGGGTTGAACGAGAAACTTCTCGCGGCCAAGCGCGCGGGCATGACCACTGTACTCGTGCCGAAGGACAACAAACGTGATGTCTCCGAACTTCAACCGGCCGTGGTAGAGGGGTTGTCGATCGTATACATCGGTCATGTGTCCGAAGCCATAAAGGTCGCATTCAGGGCTCCAAACCAAGAGCCTGCAAAGAAGAAACAAGCTTCAAAGAAGAGCTAAACATTTGGAAATAGAGAGACAGCCCGTATATTTGCGGGCTATAACTGAAGGAGAATACCATGGCAAAGAAGGGCGCACGCGTAATTATCACGCTTGAGTGCACTGAAGCGAAGAAGGAAGGAAAGCCAGCTTCGCGCTATACAACGATGAAAAACAAGCAGAACACAACGGAGCGTCTTGAAATCAAGAAGTACAATCCGTTCCTCAAGCGTCACACGGTCCACCGCGAAGTACGCTGACCATTATTGTTTCTGAAGGAAACTAAAAGCCCCTTATCACAGGGGCTTTTTTCATTATGGTTTCGAGTGTGGTATCCTTTGCAGCTTATCGATGACGGCAGAAGTAAGATCAATTCCTCTGGCGTTAGCAAAATTCATCAGCGATATCAATACGTCGGCGGCTTCATCTGCTGTGTGCTGATCAGAGATATCCTGACCCCTCCAGCGCTTCTTTTCGAGATTTGCCAATTCGCCTGCCTCGCCGCAGAGTTCTAGGGCAAAGAACTCAGGGGGCCTCGCTATGAAAAACTCATTCTGGTAAACGTCGAAGGCGCGTTGGATATCTCCAAGTCCGTCTTGAATGCGCTCTACAAGTTCGCTACCTGATTTCGACGTCATATACCATTCTCCTCAGCATCAAGTTCTGGCAGCCCACCTTCACGGATACGGTACCCTACTCCACGAATAGAGTGAATCATCTGACCTTGACCAGCCTTTTCGATCTTCTGTCGGATCCGTTTGATGTAGACATCGATAATGTTTGATTCTGGATCAAAGTTATGCTTCCATACATGCTGCATTATCATTGACCGTGAAAGTATTCGGTCCTTGTTTCGCATCAGGTACTCGAGCAACGCATATTCCTTCGTCGTCAACTCAATCTCCCTGTCGCCCCGATATGCAAAGTGCGTAACAAGATCGAGCGTCAGATCACCGCACTGCAGCTTGGTTGTCTTTTCTGTTGTTGAACGCCGTAGAATCGATCGCAGTCGTGCAGCCAATTCCTCAAAGTGAAAGGGTTTTGCCAGATAGTCGTCTGCACCCAGGTCAAGCCCTTGCACTCGATCCTCTGTTGAACTACGTGCTGTGAGCATGATCACAGGCACGGCATTGCCATCATCGCGAAGCCTGCGCAGCACGCTGTACCCATCAAGTTTTGGCAGCATAACATCGAGCACGATTGCGTCAAACAGGTTGTTGCGGGCCAGTTCAAGTCCCTCTTCCCCATCAGCAGCTGTTTCTACGATATAGCGTTCTTCTTCAAGGCCACGCTTGATAAAGCTGGCAACCTTGCGCTCGTCTTCGATGACTAAGATTCTCATACGCCACAAAATACGATGGAGCGTATCTTCGTTGCTATGGCTTGGGATAGGATAATCGGACAACAACATCTGCAGAGCATGCTCCAGCAGTGCATCATTGGCGCTCGTATTCCACAGGCACTGCTTTTGAGTGGATCCAGAGGAAGGGGCTCAGTGGCCCTTGCCGTAGAGTTCGCTGCAACAGTTAATTGTTACTCTCCTGTTCAGTCCGCAGGCATGATTGACGCGTGCGGACGCTGTCAGTCGTGCACCCAGGCAAAGTCGCTGCAACATCCAAACATCACCATTGTGACAGCACTGCCAAGCGGCAAGATCGAACACGAGTCGGACTACAAAGAAGATGTTCTCGAAGAGATACGAGAACAGAACGCAGAGATTGCCAAAGACCCCTACACGACGTATCGCGTAACGAATGCCAACCAGATACGTATTTGGCAGGTACGGGAGCTCAATCGAAGCATGGCACTCTCTACACTGCAGCAGGGACGGCGAGTAGTGATCATCGTGGATGCTGAGGATATGAACTCAGAGGCGGCAAATGGCTTTCTGAAGACGCTAGAAGAGCCGCATGCTGGTGTAACCATCATCTTAACATCGTCGCAGCCTGAACGTCTGCTGCAAACAGTGGTCTCGAGATGTCAGGAGTTGGTCGTACCACCTATTGACGACGAGGCCATCATTGAAGAGTTGCTTAGGCGGGGCGAATGCACTGAACAGGATGCTCGCATCATTGCGACAAGCTGCGACGGAGACATGAGCGCGGCACTCGAGTTTATTCACGACGACATCCAGGAGATCCGGGCTGATGTCATCTCAATGTTCCGTTCTGCCCTGAGAGGACGCGACTACAGGGTAGGAATTGCAGATGCAGCAGATGGGGTTGCAGAGCAACGCGACAAGAGACGTGCCCATACCTACCTACGGTTCATGGCCATCTGGCTGCGCGATACGTTATCGATTGCTCATACCGGCACCACTGATGCCATCATCAATAAGGATCAAGAACAAACGCTGGTCAAATTTGCCTCGGCCTTTGGTGAGTCCAACATCGTATCTGCTCTCTCCAGCATCGAACTGGCGGCCGCAGACATCAAGCGCAACGTGTCGATTGCACTTACAATGACGACCCTGCTCTTAGAATTGAGGGCAGCACTGGGCTCAAAGGCAAAATCATAACTGTTGACTCTTCGAACGCAGGAGTGCCGAAAGAACACAGCAACGTTCAGCCGGTACACTAATGACTATCTCATTTTCTGTGTACTCAATATTGGCACCAACGGTTACATCACTGATACTCCTGCGCGGCAATCGGATGTATCCCGTTGTTGCCGACATGTTGAGTCCTACCAGCAGGACCTGACGTTCCTTGTGGGGTTTGCGAAGAAAAGCAATGCATCCCTGGGAGACATGATCGAGCAGAATAACCTGATCATCGTCACGAAGAAGCCCCATCACAGATGCGCACAGTCCGGCATCCCTTCGCTCCCGAAGGATTGCCATCACATCCGAATCTCGGTCCCAAGAGAGCGGTACGTCATCAAACAAGGGCAGACCACGTTCGACATAGTGTTCTTGCTCTGTCACGGTAAAATCAAGCCCGGTATTGATGGGATGTTGTTCAGATAGCTCAAATCCAGCAACGATATATGGCAGGGACTTAGGGAGAAATGAGATGTACGTCCAGACTGCTGCCGCCAGATGATGACCATACGTGCTTGCTATCCTCGGCGTGTTATGAGAGTCCACAGCCCCAAAGTAGTTCATAGGCAGTCCATGCCTGGAGCATCGAAGTGTAAAATCACGCAACGTCTGCAGGTTTCGAGACGCATGTGGCAGATATCCCATCACAGCGTTCACCCCCTGCTGAGCAATTGTAGTATCTACGTCAAACGATTCCTCATAGATGAGAAATTCCGCATCATTCTCGCGAGCGCGATCGAGTATGCGATATCGAAGCTCATGCGGAAGTGCATGCCCCATATCGATCATTGCGCCATCTATACCAAGCATATGCTGATAGTGCGGGATGATATTTGACAACTCATTCCATAGATCATACTGTGGATACTCCTGGTGATTTAGTCGCTCATCAAACATGCGAATAGTATTATATGCCATGTAGCATAGGTCTGGATGCCGATGGAGTTTGTAGTACGTGACGTCGCTCCACAATGGCTGCATATCGTCAGGAGGCCAATCAGCGAACGCCGAAGGTATGCGCAGCCGCTCGCCGTCTGCTCCGATACCAAGCCAACCGTCTGCATCTTGCCATACATACTTTGGGGTATTGGCAAACATGTCGCGATAGTCTGCATGGGGCTCGGGTAATTGAA
>JBEBCJ010000094.1:0-7018 GCA_041157865.1 Bacteroidota bacterium | reverse complement strand
CGTTTCGGCTTGAGCTCTTCAAGTAGTGCCAGTGTTTCGGGAATCGTGAAATGCGTAGGATGCGGCTCGTAACGCAGGCCATCGATGATCAACGTGTCCAGGTTCTGCAATAGCGGCAGCGAGGATTCTGGAATGTGGTTCGTGTCAGTACAGTATGCAACATTGCCAAATCTGTAGCCATTGACTCGAAGCTTGTTCCCGTGTCTCATCGGTATAGGTGTGACCTGAACGCCCCCTACAAGAAATGGTTCTTGATCAATGGTCGTTATGCTGACATTGGGAATCGAAGCGCCTGTTGATTCAACGAGTCCGAATGCATAGGGGAATGTGCTGTGCAAGACATCGGCCGTCTCCTGCATGGCATAGATTTCAACGGCCCGTCCACTGCGGAATGCATATGGACGCAGATCATCAAATCCCCCAATGTGATCAAAATGATGATGGGTGTAGACTACGCCGTCAATATCGAGAACACCATGCATGAGCATCTGCTGCCGGAAATCTGCAGACGTGTCAACAAGTATGGTAGAAGAGGTCGTCTGAACAAGCAGTGAGGTTCGCAGGCGTTTATCACGCGGATCTGAGCTAGTGCATGTAGGGCATTCGCAAGCTACCGTGGGGACACCAGTTGACGTCCCGCTGCCAAGCACGGTAAACCGCATCATACGTGCCGTTCTGCGTGGTAGGAGCTGCGCACCAGTGGACCCGACTCAACGATATCGAAGCCCATTTTTAGACCCTCGACCTCATAATATTTAAACTCGTCGGGATGAACGAATCGGTCTACAGGCAAATGGTTTTTTGTCGGCTGAAGATACTGTCCAAGCGTGAGCACGTCCACGCTAACCTTGATGAGCTCGGCCATCACATCCATGATCTCTGAAGGAGTTTCTCCCAGACCAAGCATAATGCCGGTCTTCGTACGCATGCCCTGGCGCTTGGATTCAGCAAGTACATCGAGTGTCCATTGGAATCTGCCCTGTGGGCGCACATGCTTATAAAGACGGGGCACAGTTTCCGTGTTGTGATTAAGGATGTCTGGTTGCGCGTCAATGATGCGCTGCAGATTTGCCATGTTGCCCTTAAAATCCGGCACGAGTACTTCGATCGTTGTTGATGGAGACAGATCGCGAGACATCGTTATGGTCTCGGCCCAGATCGTTGAGCCACCGTCTTTTAGCTCATCTCTGTTTACCGACGTGATGACGGCATGCTTAAGGTTCATCGAGGCGATCGCCTCGGCAACACGGCGTGGTTCGTCGTAGTCTACGGGCAGAGGCCTGCCGGTCTTAACAGCACAGAAGCCACAGGAGCGTGTGCATGTGTCTCCGTGGATCATGAACGTCGCGGTACCTGCGTTCCAGCATTCGGTGATATTGGGGCAACGCGCCTCCTCGCAGACAGTGTGAAGTGCCTTCGATCGCATCATCGATTTAATGCGGGCGTAGTCTTCACCGCCGGGGGCACGCACCTTTAACCATTCGGGTCTGCGCGCTTGCTGTTCGTGTGAGCTGATGACGGGTAGGTCGAGGATCATATGCAATGGAAAGTGGTTATCGAAGTGCCGGAGATATCCGCTTTACGATAGGTCGAATTGCCTCCAAATATGTTGTCGGCATCTTGTAGAGATCTTTTGCCTGATTGGTCTGATCTGCAAGCATCGATTCCATATCGTAGACGTAGCAATTGATGAGAACACGTTCTCCGCGTAGCTGGAAGTTCCCTTGCACCGCTTTTCGAACGCCCATCCCGCGAATGGCTTTCCACATGTCAGACTCGTACTGCGGATTTGTTGGATCGAGATTCAGCGCCGCTATGGCCATCTCGATGCTGTCGGCAGGAACGATATGATAGGAGACGCCTGCAGGGTCTGCAGCAAGTAAGGCCGATCGCAGTGAATCTGCGAATTCGATGCACCAAACGTTGTACTTAATGTCATGGTCCATGTTGCGAAAGGGCAACACGGCAATGCGCACTTGTGCCGAGGAGGCAATAACTGCGAATATAGTAACGGTGAAAATGGCAAAGAGAGTGCGTTTCATACGATCCCTGCGAGTATTCCGTGAGAACGAACGTTTGACCGGTAGCGTTCCAGTCGATTGCAAAACTACGCCTACTTCGTGCGATTGTGTTCGGAGATGCCTGTAAGCCGAATTCTGTCTTCCCGCATAGCGGGGAGGCAGTCATTTATCTGGGATTGATGTTGCCACCAACCTCTTGCAACCTACCCGATAAAGGCCACCCAAAGGTGGAACGAACGAACAGCCCGTTAACATGTCTGTTCCTGTATCTGCTTGGTCTTGCTCCGTGCGGGGTTTGCCGGTCTGGTTAGTCACCCAACCAACGGTAGGCTCTTACCCTGCCATTTCACCCTTACCGCGCCACATGCGAACACGTGGCGCGGCGGTATCTTTCTGTTGCACTTTCCGTTGGCTCGCAGCAGATTTCTCTGCCTCTTGCCACCTTCCTGTTAGGAAGCGCACTGTTCTGTGGAGTTCGGACTTTCCTCTCTGAATTCCAGAGCGACTGCCCGGCATCCCCGAGTACAATGCACGAGTTGGCCGTGTGTTGTTAGCTGAATTCTTCCATTACCGCGTCGATCTCTGCTTCGACATCGTCGGTAAAAAGAATACGTCCGCAGTTTTCACATGTATACATTTTGTCGCGCTGGTACTTCATCTCCATGATCCGTTGTGATGGTATGGCCGAGTAACAGCCCGAACACGAGCCGCGACGAATAGCAACAGCCACATTCTCATGGAACTTTCTGATGCGTTCGTATTCGACCTCGAGTGTGTCATCAAGTTTTGCAATCAGTTTTACGCGAACGTCGATGAACTTGCGCATTTCGTCGTTGTGGTCTCCGCTGAGCTCTGCAAGCTCATGCTCTTTATCGGAGAGTTTTTCACGAGCATCTGCCAGAAGCTGTTCCTGTTGGGAGAGTGTTTGCCGCAGATTTTCTTCGCGGACGTTTGCTGTACGCAGTCGTTCTTCGAGGGTAGCGCGCTCTTGCTTGAGGTGCTCGATCTCCTTGGTGATCGCATCGAACTCTCGATTATTCTTAACCTGGAACTGCTGCTTTGCCAGTCTGGCTTCTTTGTCTTGACTCTCCTGCATCGTTACATGGGCCGTGCCACGCAAATGGTCCAGATCTGCCAATGCCTGCTGAGTTGTCTCAACCTCTGCAAGGCGGTCTTTGACAAGGGACTCAAGTTTCTTCACTTCTACCGGAAGGTCGCCGAGTTCGTCGTGAAGTTCATCAAGCTGCGCATCCACTGCCGCAAGCTTTGCCAAAAGCTGAATTTGTTGTTCCATGAATGTCCCTTCGTTAAAAAACCGTTAAAGTCATTGTGTGTTACCCTGCACAACGTATGCAACAGGTGATGTCCGAATAGTGCTTGCTATGAATGTGCATTCCGAACATGTCTGCTCAAGAGGCTGTATCATTCCCTGAGGAACAAACTGTTCCATTTCATAGTGCCCGGGATCGATTATTGAGATTACATCAGTTGCCGCATGAAAGTCATGATACTTTACATCAGCTGTGATGAAGACATTTGCACCTGCATCAACAGCATTGCGGAAGTACGACATTCCACTGCCGGCAACCATGGCAACGGTAAGATTTTCGGTTACGTTTGGACGCGAGTACCTGACCGGACCACCCGAGACCTCGGCTACCGATGCGAGCAGCGATGTGAATGATCCATTGTAATTCCCAATAAGCCCCATGCCATAACCATGTGTATCTGGCCGGCCATCGATCAGCGAGACTACCAGCGGACGCGTATCAGTGAGGCCCACCTTGCTGGCCAAGATCGCATTGGTGCCCTGCGGAAATGCATCAAATGTGGTATGGACGCATACCACGGAGATGTCCTGCCGAATAAGCCGAGCAACTAATCGTGCCACCCTGTCTTGTCCGGCTATGGAGGTTAGCGGAACATAAATCAGCGGGTGAAATGTTACAATTGTATCGCATGACAGGGATACTGCCTCGTCCACCACGGCATCTGTGATCTCCATGCACGTTAGTACGCGGGACACGTTATCTACGGAGGCCGAAATCTGCACACCTGTGGGGTCTCCCTTGACTGCGGTGGCAGGCAAAAGCACGCTATGGATGCGATTGATAAATTCAGTCAGGGTCATTAACGCCTAAACTACAGAAAATGAAAGGATTAACAATGTTATCCACATCGACATCCTCCGTAGATTTGCCTTGAAAAGATGACAACCGAAAGAACCCATAGCAGGTGTTTCCCCACAGCTGTATTCGTATTGATGCTGTTGGCTTGCTCTGTTGAGAAGGCTTCTGCTCAGGTGGCAGGCGAGCAGGGGATTCCGGCCGATTCTGTGATTACCTTCATACCGGTCGTCCCGTTGATTGGTGAAGACTCACGCACAGTTACTGCCTCTCAGGGGGCTGGCTTGAATATCTTGCTTTCCGGCAGTGGGTGGGCATTCGGAGGGTATTACGCTGCAGACATAGCCCCATCATTGACACTATGTGTTGATGGCTTCTTTACACCGCGAAGAAACAGCGACGAGTTCGATGACGCTTACTACAACAACATCACAGTATCCTCGGTAAAGCGCAATCGAGTGTTCCTGCTCCCATTAAGCGTGTCGGTGCGATTGCGGCTCTTTGAAGAGTCACTCCAGGAATCCTTCAGGCCATATGTTACTGCGGGTCTTACCGCGGCAGGCGTAATCGTTACGCCATACCTGAGGCTGTACGAATTCAACGACGACGAACAACGGTATTACGACTTCTTCGAATCATTCAAGTACGCCGAGACTTCGTTGCGTCCGGGTGGTTTCATTGGTTTGGGCTCCAATTTCGGAAGCATGGACAAAGGCGGCTCGTTCAGCATCAGTGCCCGGTACTACATAGTGCCCTACCCTGAGCCTGGCGTTGAGAGCACCTTCAGAGGTTTCGTACCTCCGATGACAGAGCTTGGTGGATTCATCATCATGTTGTCAATCGGCTCAATATGGTAGCGCATCATGATCACCTTTGAGCCCATAGGGTTTATCCGCACACCATACCAGCGATTCTACGACACACCGCGTCAGCCAGGCGTTGAGGATATCGTTGATAGGTCCTACATAGAGCTTTTGCCCGGCAACAACTACGAGCAGGCAGTACAAGACCTGCAGGGCTGCGAAAGGATCTGGTTGGTTGTGCACTTCCATCAGGCACTTTCTTGGAAGCCGAAGGTCCTGCCGCCTCGCGGACGCACCAAACGCGGTGTGTTTGCAACACGTTCTCCCCATAGACCGAACCCTATTGGCATAACGTGCTGTGAACTTCTGGATGTTCACGGACTTCGCATTGACGTATTGGGAACCGATCTGATTGACAATACGCCTGTGCTTGATATCAAACCCTATGTAGCGTATGCCGACGCCTTTCCTGAGAGCAACGTTGCCTGGATGTCTGAGCTTGAGTCGGCGTGCTACAGTGTCGTTGGCAAGGCACTCGAGCAACTGCCAAACGACCTCCGGGACTACGTGGTGCGAACGCTACAATCCGATCCCATGCCCCATCCATACCGCCGAATAGAACTGCTTACAGATGGAGTATACCAAATGGCCGTGCGCGAGTATCGCATTCAGTATCGATTGCATGATAACATCGTGAGCATCGAAGAAACCCGTGTAGTTTTGTAAGACATGACAGACCTACGATCGCTACTGCAGCGCAGAATACTTATGCTGGATGGTGCCATGGGCACAATGATTCAGCGACTCAAGCTCACAGAAGAAGACTACCGAGGTAAACGCTTTGCAGAGCACCCAACGTCGCTGAAAGGCAACAATGATCTTTTGGTCCTCACACAGCCGGAGGCCATAAGAGACATACATCTTGCTTACCTGCAGGCTGGTGCGGATATCTTGGAGACCAATACGTTCTCCAGCACACCAATCGGGCAGGCAGAATATGGTCTTGCACATCTGGCGCGAGAGATCAGTAGGGAAGGGGCCCGCATAGCGTGCCAGGCGGCGCAGGAAATGATGCGCCGAGACCCTTCGCGGCCTCGATTCGTAGCCGGCTCGATCGGCCCGACAACGAAAATGCTTTCGATGTCTCCCGATGTCAATAATCCCGGCTTCCGGGCCGTTTCGTTCAACGACATGAAGAGCTCGTTCCGCGAACAAATGCTCGGATTGCTTGAAGGGGGCGTCGATGCTATACTGATCGAGACAATCACGGATACACTCAATGCCAAGGCAGCGATAAAGGCTTATGCCGAGCTTGCCGACGAACTTGCGGTAAGTGTGCCGGTGATGATCAGCGGAACTATCACAGATATGTCCGGTAGAACACTTTCGGGTCAGACGCCTGCCGCCTTCTGGACATCGATAAGCCATACACGCAACCTTCTCTCGGTTGGATTGAACTGCGCGCTTGGTTCGAACATGATGCGCCCCTTTATTCAGGAGATCGCTAATACTGCATCGGCATACGTGTCACTTTACCCCAATGCTGGACTTCCCAACGCAATGGGGGGATATGACGAGTCTGCTGAATACATGGCAGAACAGGCTCGAGAGTATGCGCAGGCGGGTTTTGTGAACATCCTGGGTGGCTGCTGCGGAACGACGCCCGAGCATATCGCGGCGATCGCTGAGGCAGTTGCCGATGTTACGCCTCGTGTTGTGCCTGGGCAGACGCAATTCATGCGCCTAAGTGGTCTGGAGATGCTGGAGGTGCGTCCGGAAACCAACTTTGTGAATGTTGGTGAACGCACAAACGTGACAGGTTCAAGGGCCTTTGCAAAGCTGATTCAGCAGGGGGCCTACGAAAAAGCACTCGATGTTGCCCGGCAACAGGTAGAACATGGTGCCCAGATCATCGACATCAACATGGACGAAGGACTGCTTGATAGCGAGACTGTGATGATGGAGTTCTTGAATCTGATCGCTGCCGAGCCGGACATATCCCGTGTGCCGATCATGATTGACTCATCGAAGTGGACGGTGCTTGAGTCGGGTCTGCAGTGCATACAAG
>JBEBCJ010000093.1:0-32206 GCA_041157865.1 Bacteroidota bacterium | reverse complement strand
ATATCCACCGCCGGCACATGCACGTGTATGTCTATTCGGTCAAGAAGTGGACCCGAGATCTTGGCCATGTATCGCTGCACCTCCTGCATGCTGCACCGGCAATCACGTCTACTGCCAAAGTTGCCGCACGGACATGGGTTCATCGAGCACACAAGCATCACGTTGGCCGGGTACTCCACGTTCATCTTGGTGCGAGCAATGCGTATGGATCGCTCCTCAAGGGGCTGACGCAGCACCTCGAGCACATTGCGCTGGAACTCCGGTACTTCGTCTAGAAACAACACGCCATGATGGGCAAGCGTAACCTCTCCCGGACGAACCACTCCAACGCCCCCTCCGATAAGGGCGGCATCACTGATGGTATGATGCGGCGCTCGAAAGGGGCGTTGTGTTACCATTGGCTGCCCTGGGGGGAGAAGGCCGGCAACTGAGTGGATCGTGGTGGTCTCTAACGCCTCTGTGAGGCTCAAAGGCGGTAGAATGGTGGCGAGTCGTTTTGCGAGCATGGTCTTACCGGCGCCGGGTGGACCAATCATGATGATGTTATGTCCACCTGCGGCGGCCACCTCGAGCGCACGTTTAACAGAGAACTGTCCTTTTACGTCAGACATGTCAATCGTATGCTTCTCGGAGGCATTGCGAAACAGCGCGTCCACATCGATGCACTCTGGTGTTGCGGTGCTTGACGTGGTAAGAAGATGTATCGCATCGTGAAGTGTAGCAACGCCGTAGACGTCGATATCACGCACAATAGCTGCTTCGTCGGCATTGCGCTCTGGAAGAATGATGCGCCGCTTCCCTTTACTCTTCGACATCATAGCAACGGGCAGAGCGCCCCTTACCGGACGCAATTGTCCGTCAAATGCGAGCTCGCCCATAAGCACGGTATCGGCCAGATCAACCACGTCGATAAGCTCCAGTGCCTGCAGCATGCCCACAGCAATCGGCAGGTCAAACGCACTTCCCTCTTTGCGTACATCGGCTGGCGCGAGGTTCACGGTAATGCGCCGCGGCTGCCAGTCGAATCCGCAGTAGTGAAGTGCGGCCACTACTCTCTCACGTGATTCGCGCACAGAATTGTCGGGCAAACCCACGATGTTGAACGATGGCAGACCTGTCTCGACGGTGATTTCTATATCAACCAACAATGCTCCAATCCCTAGCACTGATGCCGACTGTGTTGATGCATACATGATGTGATAACTCCCTTTTGTTCTCTGTGCCTGCAGAGAATCAAAACGTGACATCATACCTTTGCATCAATGGCAAAAACATCTCCGAAGTGGTACGTTGTCTGGGTTGGACACTCGCCGGGTGTCTATACATCATGGGACAAAGCACAGAAACAGATCAACGGCTTTCCAGGCGCGAAATACAAGTCGTATACAAGCGAGGCTGCCGCGCATGAGGCATTTTCCCGAGACCATGCCTCGGAGATTGCTACTGGTTCTTCTGCGAAGTCGGCGCCTAAAAAGAAAACGGCATGGGGCTGCGTGTTGCCCGCAATCGCTGTCGATGCAGCATGTAACATGTCCACGGGCGAGATGGAATACCGCGGCGTAGATATCGAGTCAGGCACGTTGCTCTTTTCCATGGGCCCCTTCTATGACTCATCAAACAACCTCGGAGAGTTTCTGGCGCTGGTTCACGCACTAGCCTATTGCAAAGAGCGCGGACTTACCATGCCCATCTATTCCGATAGCCGCACAGCTCTTGCATGGGTGCGCAACAAGCTTGCCAAAACCACGGTTGAGCGCACGCGCGGCAATGCAAACGTCTTTGCGCTCATTCAACGTGCAGAGAACTGGCTTAAGGCAAACACTTATCCCAACAAGTGCCTCAAGTGGGACACCGAGAATTGGGGAGAGATTCCTGCTGACTACGGACGGAAGTAATTGGATATTTGCATCGTATGAACATCTCTATCGTTGTCCTCCCCCACGCGCAAGACTTGCCCCTTCCCACATATGCATCCGAGGGTGCTGCGGGAATGGATGTGTGCGCCGCTGTTTCCGAACCCATGACTCTGCCTGCTGGCAAGGTTGTGATGGTACCCACAGGCATCTGCGTGGCTATCCCGCGCGGATATGAAATGCAGGTGCGCTCGCGCAGCGGTCTGGCCGCAAAGCAAGGTGTGTTTGCCCTGAATTCTCCGGGCACGATCGACAGTGACTATCGCGGAGAGATCAAGGTGATCTTGGCAAACTTCTCCAGCGATGATGTTGTTATCGAGCGTGGTATGCGCATAGCGCAATTGGTTGTGGCCCAGCATGCAACGGTTCGGTGGGACGTTGTTGAGTCGCTCGATGAGACACGTCGGGGCGAAGGGGGCTTTGGTAGCACAGGAGTACATGTATGACGATCAGCATTGGATCGGATCACGCAGGGTATGCGTATAAAGAGGAACTGAAGTCGATGCTTTCGGCACTTGGGCACGACGTGATCGACGTTGGTACAGAAAGTGAAGATTCCGTTGACTATCCGGACTACGGAATTGCGGCGGCGGCGCTCGTGCGCGACGATAAAGCAGACTATGCAGTCTTGATCTGCGGCTCAGGCATCGGCATTTCAATTGCAGCGAATAAGCTGCAAGGTATTCGCGCAGCCAACTGCACAAGTGTTGAGATGGCCCAGCTGGCACGTCAGCATAACAATGCCAATGTTGTTGCTGTTGGACAACGCCTTGTAAGCTTAGAGTTAGCCAAAGAAATCGTGAGTGCGTTTTTGTCAACCCCATTTGAAGGGGGCAGGCATCAGCGCCGCGTAGATAAACTCAATGGTTCGGGAGCATTATCGTGAAAGCGGATGTGTTGGTCGTCTGCGCACATCCAGACGATGTTGAACTCTCGTGCGGTGGAACTGTAAAGAAGCTTACTAACGAAGGACGCATTGTGGTGTTCGTTGAGTGCACACGCGCAGAGCTTGGTACTCGAGGAACTCCAGAAATTCGCGAAGCAGAAGCAGCAAAGGCGGCGGCAATCCTAGGCGTGCATGCACGCGAGCAACTGGGTATTCCAGATGGTGGTGTAGAGAACACGCTTGAGAATGCACACAAGCTCGTGGTAGCAATTCGAGCATGGAAGCCTACACTGATGCTTATCCCCTCTGAAGTAGAACGCCACCCCGATCACGAAGCAGTACACGCACTCTCACGTCGAGCTGCATTTTTAGCGGGCTTGGCTAAGATCTCTACTACACGAGACGGCCGAGAACAGGAGCCGCATCGACCAAAGCGGATGTTGTGTTATCAGCAGTTTTATGACTTTCCGGGTGGACCCGATCTGTACGTTGATGTGACTGATACGTTCGCCGATAAGATGAGCGCCATACGAGCTTTCGCATCACAGTTCCACGTTCCCGAAGCGTACGCCAGCAATGAACCAGAGACGCTACTGTCAAACCCTGAGTTTCTCCTCAATATCGAAGCACGCGAACGCTACTACGGTAGTCGAATTGGTGTTTCCTATGCAGAAGGCTTCGCAACTGTTGAGCCCATCGGACTTGATTCACTTAGCGTTCTGCTGTGATAGCGATTGTGATGCACCGAATTTCTGGCGTACTGTCTTGCCGTGAATGCGGCGGACGCGCTGAACGTCCTGGTCGGTGATCACAACATCTTTCTTTGCAACTAGCTGGGCAACGTACATTGTAACCTGTGCAATGTCTGCATCGCTATATGGAGAGGCCGGCATCCCTCTTCGTGTTCCATTTTTCATGGACATCGAACCACGGGCCCCAAACGTAACTACGCGAATCAGCTCGTCGACTGGCTTGTTCCAGACTTCTTTTTTTTGGATGCTGGCTGGGCCTTGCCCCTCGGTGCCGTGACACCGTAAACAGTATTCCGTGTAGATAGTTCTACCGCGGTCGTTCTGTGTGCCGGCAATGGTCTCGCCAGCTGCAGAAAGACATATCGCTGTTGTCAGCAGGAACAGTGCAGTGTTCCATAGCATAAACATTCCTTGCAGGTTGTTGCAGGTACAAAACTACACACTATTGAGCACGTGAGAATTTCTACGTGTGTATGCCAACTGCTTGGTAGGCCCTATTGTAGGGCTGTTTTGACTATATGTCGTGGTACGAGCAGAGCTGACAGCATAGCGATGGACGAAAAATTCGGCATTTTCACCGCATGGCAAGAGTTGAAGCCGAGGTCTACCACATACCCGTCATGCTGAAGGAGTGTCTTGACGGACTCAATCTATCATCCGACGGCATCTATGTTGATGGCACACTTGGAGGGGGCGGGCATACCGCCGCCATGCTAGGGAGTGCTCCTGAGAACGCTGTGATCGTCAGCTTTGACGCCGACGAACAGGCCATCAATCACTGCTCAGCGCGATTTGCCGAAGAACTCGGTAAGGGCGAGGCTTCGCGTCTACGGCTCGTGCACGCCAACTTTGCAACCATGGCAGAGGTGCTGAAAGGTCAGCCAGTATGTGGCGTCCTGCTCGACCTTGGCGTCTCTTCCTACCAATTCGATCACCATCACCGCGGGTTTAGCTTTCGCATGGCGGCTCCGCTGGACATGCGGTTTACGCCCGATGGGCTTACGGCCGCCGACATCGTAAACACCTTT
Organism: Bacteroidota bacterium; assembly: GCA_041157865.1. GTDB lineage: Bacteria > Bacteroidota > Ignavibacteria > Kapaibacteriales > Kapaibacteriaceae > UBA10438. Next base: position 27,627 of record JBEBCJ010000093.1, on the reverse strand, counting down.
CCGGAAGAGCAGCTCACGAGTATCTTCCGCGACTATGGTGATGAGCCGCAGGCGCGACGTATTGCAAAGGCAATCGTGCAGCGCAGATCCATAGCCCCCTTCAAGACTACGGTAGACCTTCGCGATGTTGTTGTGCAGCACATTCCGCCTCAACATCAGCCTAAGACGATGGCGCGATTGTTTCAGGCATTACGCATCGCCGTCAACGACGAGCTCGGCCGACTTCAGCACACACTTGAGTCGATCATTCCACTCCTTGCGCATGGAGCCCGCATTGTGGTGATGAGTTACCATAGCGGAGAAGACCGCATCGTGAAGAACGTCTTCCGTGATCATCCAGAGCAACTGCGTATCATCACGAAGAAGGCAATTGAAGCAGGTCCAGAAGAGCTTGCACGCAATCCTCGATCACGAAGCGCGCGTCTGCGTGTCGCAGAGCGCCGTTGACCTGATCCTTCGGTAGATTTGCACATCGCATTTACGAGAGCCTCATGACGAACGTTGCTACGTTCACACACGAAGACCTTATCGCCATCTTTGGCGATCAGGCGCTGCATCTTCCAACGACACTCCACGTAACCGGCATCAGTACGGATACACGAACACTTACAGTGGGCAATGCATTTGTTGCTTTACGGGGCGAGCGCTTCGACGGACACAACAACGCGCAGGAAGCCCTAGATAAAGGGGCTTCACTAATCGTTGTAGAAGAGAATTCGGGACTTATAGCAAATGAGACAACACTAGTTGTTGGTTCTTCGCTACATGCTCTGGGTTCGTTCGGTTGGTTTCACCGCCGTCGGTTTACATTTCCTGTAATCGCCATTGCAGGCGCTGCTGGGAAAACATCGACAAAAGATCTTGTCGCACACGTGTTGTCGCAGGACATGCGCGTACTTAAAACACAAGCTAACTATAACAACCAGGTAGGTACACCTCTTACACTTCTGCAGCTTACCCAGGATATAGATGCGGCTGTTATCGAGATTGGCACAAACGAGCCGGGCGAGATCGAAACACTCAGCGCGATGGTGCAACCAACGCACGGATTAATCACGAACATAGGCAAGGAACATCTCGAGAAGCTCATTGACCTTGATGGTGTGGAGCGCGAAGAGACAGCACTGTTTGATTACCTGCGTGATAACGGAGGTCTGGCCTTTGTCAACAACGATGACCCACGTCTGGCCAAGTATGCAACCTCGTTCACGCGCGCCATCACATTCGGTGTTGAGAACACCGCAGACATTCACCCATCGGTGAGTTTCGATGCTGATGTCCGTCCATCGTTGCACATTGTGCATGGAGCATTCACGTTTCGTGCTGCCATGCAGACGCACGGATTGGCTTCAGCATACAATGCAGCCTGTGCCATGGCCGTTGCGTGGTCACTACAGATGCACCCGCAGTTCGTGCAGCGTGGACTGAGCTCCTATCAGCCCCCTACCTCGAATGGATATGGGCGCATGTCCGTACAGCGAGCTGGCGATCTTGTGATCTTGAATGACACATATAACGCAAATCCCGAATCGATGCTCATGGCGCTACGAACGCTCCAACGCTATCCAGCCAGCAAGCGGGTCGCAATTCTTGGGGACATGCGGGAGCTTGGTTTGGCATCCCAGGAAGAACACATGCACATTCTCTCTGCATCCCAAGAGTACGCTGATGTGGTGATCGTGATGGGCGACGAGTTTCGTGTGGCGGCCGAACGCATAGACGCGCCACACCTGATCGTAACACCCACACACCGCGGTTGCGCAGAGCATCTGCGGGAGGTTACACGAGAAAATTCTGTGGTCCTGATCAAAGGGTCACGTGGAATGACAATGGAGCGGGTGATAGATTTGCTGCTGGAACAGTAAGGGCAGACAACCAAGGGGACATTTCATGCTGTATCAATTAGCGCTGTGGATCAAATCGTTCACGGACGTTCCGGGCATTAACCTGTTCGGATACGTTACCTTTCGAGCTGCCGCCGCCGCCATCTTCGCTCTGCTTATCACATTTCTGATCGGCCCCCGCATCATTGCCGTACTTAAACGCAAGCAGGTTGGTGAGCAGGCAAAAGTTGAGTTGCAGAATGTGGGTCTTCATGTTAACAAGGCAGGCACGCCAACAATGGGTGGACTCATCGTGCTGGGTGCCATTCTCATTCCGACTCTACTGTGGGCCAACGTTTTGAATATGTACGTTGTTATGGCCGTTGGTACGACTGCAGCACTCGGGGGGGTTGGGTTCTTGGATGACTACCTAAAGGTCGTAAAGAAGTATCCTAAGGGGCTTATCGGAAAGTACAAGATCGTTGGTCAGGTTAGCGTAGGGCTTGTTGTTGGATGCAGTCTGTATTTTATGCCGCACTGGTTTGGACTTCAACCGTGGGAGCGGGCACTCTCGACAATCCCATTCGAGAAACTGGCCCACTTCGATTTTGGTTGGCTTTACATCCCACTTGTAATCTTTATCATCACAGCCACGTCGAATGCTGTAAATCTTACTGACGGGCTTGACGGTCTTTGCATTGGCACAGTAGGTATCAGCGCCCTTACACTTGCTGTTATCGCGTACGTTTCGGGTAGCGCCGTCTTTGCAGACTACCTCAACATTATACACCTGCGGGGTACAGAAGAGCTAACAATCTTCTGCGCAGCAATCGTTGGTGCCGCACTTGGCTTCTTATGGTATAATTCGTATCCAGCACAAGTATTCATGGGCGATACAGGCTCACTCGCTTTGGGCGGCGCCATAGGGGTATTGTGCGTGCTTATCAAAAAGGAGTTTCTTCTCCCTATCGTAGGTGGTGTGTTCTTTGCCGAAACGCTATCTGTCATAATCCAGGTAACGTATTTCAAATACACCAAGAAGCGCTTCGGAGAAGGGCGTCGAATATTTAGAATTGCACCGCTTCACCACCACTTCGAAAAGAGTGGTTGGCACGAAGCCAAGATCGTTACACGGTTCTACATCATTGCCGTGATGCTTGCCATCATCACGATGGCTTCCTTCAAGGTGCGATAAGCCCCCTATCGTATCAACACCGAGAACGTTGACGGTGCCAATGCACCATCAACGGGTACCAAGGAAACGAATGCGGGACCACGAACATTTAGGTACACCTGTTCAGTTTGGAATGGGGCTAGTGAGCCGGATTGTAAAACTTGTCCGAGTAGATTACACACCCGATAAGCGAAGCCGCGCTCGCTAGCCGTTATGGACAGACCTGATGCAATTGTCTCGATGCGTGGTGTACGTGAATGGTCGAGGTGGTTGACTCCGACCGTCTCATATACGGTGGTAAACGTAGACAGTGGACCTGTTTGTGTGGTGCCATCATCACGGACGCCAACAACCCGCCAGTAATACCGTGTATGCTCTAATAACTGTGAATATTCTACGGTTGACGTTGTTGATGCGAAGGTGAGGTCAATATCCTGAAAAGCAGAGCTTCGGCTGAATTGTACGTCGTACCGTACATACTTGTCGAGCGTAGTGTAACGAACAGTGCCCCTAGTAGGCACATCTATTGAGGCGATTGGGGGCCAGAGCGGCGTTAGAGCAATTGAATTGTTTCGTACAGTCATAAATCGCGCGGTATCGGACCACGGACTGATTACATAGTCGGCAAGAGCCATAACACGCCATGCATATGTTGTTGCAGCAGCAAGAAGACCGATGTTGAACTCTGCTTTGTCTACGATGGTATCTGTGATAAGATCGCGAAACTCTAAGGCAGACGTCAGTTGAACACGATATGATGTTGCATCTGTTACTGGTGTCCATCGCAAGACGACGTCCTGCGCGGTATCAATGTTGTCGACGTTCTTTGGGTTTGTAGTCTGTGGGGAACGTAGTGGTGTGGTTGAAAATGTATTGAAATAGTATTCAACAGAAATCTGGCCTGGTCCGTAGCGTCCTACAGCCTGGACCGTCCATGCCAGTTCTGTTTTCATTGGAATGTTGCCTAGTACAACCCACAAACCTGGGACAGTGTCTTTTGCCACAACGATGCCGCTACTCCGGTTCTTAACCGTTACGATGTAGTGCTTTGCGCCGGCAACTGGCTGCCATGTGAAATACTGATTTGATGCATGTGGCAGAAGTGTATCATTGCTGGGGCTTGACGGTTTGGGCGCTGCTAGCGTGGTGATGAAGAATTGCATAGGGCTTGGTCTGCCTATAGTTGCCCCCTTGATGGACCGAACCACCCAATGATATTGCATGTTCGAGAACAGCGGTTCTTGGAGAGCAAGACTGTCTGCGGTGGTTACGATATCTACCACTGGTTGCTGTAGATCTACGTCGCTAACCGTAACTCGATAACGGTCTGCACCTGCAGTCTTTGACCAACGAAATGTTACCCTTGGAGCGGTCGCTATGGTGTCTCGCATTGTCTTCGGAAAGAGCGGCTCTGGTATGGCTAGTTGTGTGGTATAACGGTAGACTTCTGACCATGGTCCTCGCTCATAGCCCTTGTAGATTCTTCGCACTCTCCAGTAATACGTTGTGGCGTCTAGTTGGCCTTTGATGGTCGTATCAACCCTACGCGTGGTGAATCTCTGCGGTGCTGTAAACTGCGGAGTGGTCGAGACTTCAACGTCATAGCCGTCGTTGATTGCGGCACCCTTCCAGGTTATAGTTGTCGAGGTAGGAATTTCAACCGCAGCGTTTGGAGGTGAAGCTGGTGATGGCTCCAAACAGTCGCGGTATGCAAGCATAAACTCGCCAGACATAATGCGCTTGACAACAAACTGTTGCAGCTGTGCATTGTAGGATCCATCTAATGCAATGAACGCCCCTTGTCCCTCTATGGGCCTATGTAGGAGTTTAACTCTGTCGGGGTCTTCCACGACTGGCATCTGATGAACTCTAAATCGAAGCGATCCTGCGAGTGTTGTCGTATCCTGCAAACGAACCACCCACCGCACAGGCAGAACACCACAATAGGATTGTCCGTTAAATGATGCCGCATGTGGTTGATAACTGTGCCGCTCAAATGCTGCAAGCGTTGGCCGTATCAAAGAGTCGACATGAAGCGTAATGAATGTTGTACTGTCGTCACAGCCTACATCAATGGTTGTGGGCGCTGTAACGGCAACGTTACAGGCGGACATTCCGAAGGTAGATTTAACAACACGATATGAAACAACCTCGCTCGAAGCTGTGTTTTTGAGACTAACAGCCACGCGTCCGCTCTTGGTCACTTCTTCTGCCACTAGACTCCCCGGTGTAGAGCCATCGCGCAAGGTTCCATATCCTATGAGAATGTTACCATTGACAAGTTCTTGCACGCTCCCCATTGATGCAGATATGGTCTGCTGGGTCGGTACGTGTTCCCAAACTTTTCTCGCAACATGCTGCTCTACATCAAGGGCATACTCTACAGCTCTGGAACTCGAGGGCTGAGGCTTTAGGTTGCCATTATCAAAAAGCAGAATTGTTCCGCGTGCCGTTTCCCAAGCAGTGTGCTGATGGGAAAAACCGGTAAATCCATTGTATGTATCGTTTTCAAAGGCAAACTGATTCCCCTTTGAGGAACTTCCACCTAATCGCCACATCACCGCGCCGGTGAGCTTATCGATCTTGACAACTTCATCAAGGTGCCTGCACGAGATAAGGATGTTGCCATCGAGAGTGGGGCGTATAGAGTTAACGTGGATATAGTCGATCAACGACTGTGTTAGGTCGATGTCGTCGGTGGCATCTGTTACAGGGATATGGTCAAACGATTTCCACTCAAACACCAGTCTACCATCGAATGTGCGCTCTTGCAGAACAGCACCCTCGACGGTTGCATCCGGACGTCCACCAGGATAAAGTACAGACATATTTATCGTACGCCGTTCAATGCCAAGTACCATGTAGGTCGAATCCGTCCACATGCCCCCTTCATGAAAGTCGAGAATGTGGCTTCCAACGAGGGTAAGTGTATCTACGACCTGGAGATTGTGGTCTCGTCGGATGAAGTAGCGCTTATTCGTCTGCGGGTCGACAACAAAGTATGTTAGGTACTTGTTGGAGTATGCCTGGAGTGTAGAGACGATTCCCGACTTCTTACGAATGACCGTTTTGCCGTTGTGATCCATTAGACCTATTGAATCTCTGGCATTGGGCGCTAGCAGATAATATCCCGGCGCGGCAAAGTTTGAAGTGGTCACATCGAGATCTTGAAAACCTGTTTGTGCTGCAAGACTCGCTGCAAAGAGCAGGACAAGGAGGATTTGGCAGATACGCATCATCTGCCCCAATAACGCAAAACGGGGCTTATTGTTACATCATAGCGAACGAGTACGGGGTGCTATTGCACATCCTTAACATCAACGTAGAAGATCTGGCCGCGCACACCGGTGAGATAGATCTTGTTGTTTCGCACAAGTACAGAGCGTAGTGTTTGATTTTCTGCAATACTGAATACCCTCCATGTTATGCCGGAGTCGTGTGAAACAAACAGCCCGGGGTATCCAGCCGCATAGATAGTTTCACCAAGAACTGCAACATCGATGATATGCGGTTTGTACTCGAATGTTCCCTGTGGACGAAAGGCGGCAAACGTTCCTACATCAGAAACAACGTAAGAATCATCGTTGGCATGAACCAGCCAACCGTGGTGCAGTCTGTGTACGTCGCGTATGGACTGCGATGGGATCGATGTAAATGCTCTGGTCCAGGTGATGCCAAGATCTACAGACTCCCAAGCCCCTTCACTTGTGCACACAAGAACACGTCCACCCGTGCAACGAATTCTGCGCAGTGATGCATATGGAACCTGCAAGTCCAGCGTATCCCAAGTATGGCCACCATCTGCACTTTTGAGTATCAAACCTTCGAGAAGGCCAACAAACACGTTGCTGTCTGAGGCACCAACAGCATACTCCCCGCTGTGGGGCAATGTAGATGCAAACGGCCTTAGCTCGGCGCCACAACGGCGAAGGTGCACAATCCCCCGTGACAGTGTGGTTAGCAACACATCATTTTGTTGCAGCCCCTTGTTCAGTGTCGCAATCATCCCCATAGCATCGTGGATTGGATAAGCCACACGTTCCCCGTTGGGTATAAATGCAATCGCTTGCTCACGAAATCCGATATAAACGCCTTGAGGTGTTGAGATGATGCGCTGAGCATCAACCTGTTCAAGGTTTCTGTTGACGTTGATGCTTTCCCAGTCGCCATCGTTGATGCGTCGTCTGTAGACCGATCCTGATGGAGACACGGCCCCGGCATACAACCATTGCTGGTGAAGGCTCAATGTATTGACAAACTCTTTAGACAGATGGGTCATATCCAATTCGCGGATGTTGCCCGAGCTGAGGTCGAGAGAGACGATGGGTTGTCGCTTTCTACCAATAAATACAGTTAACCCATCGGTAACTATACAATTAGCGTCTAAGAATGCGGAGGATATTAGCGAACATGCTACACCATATGAATGATCAATTCGCAGCGTCGAATCATGAATACTATAGCTACCGGTGCCGCTAAATGTAACGTTGTCTGGTTCTGCTTGGAACCATGCCTCAGGACCCACAGTGGTCATGCGAATGCGGTTTACAGAGCCCGATCGGTAGCGCTGAACTTGACTCCATTGAAGTCCCTGGTTCGTAGATCTACTCAACATGCCGTTGTTCGTCAGAACATAAAGCGTGTCATGAACGGCGAGTATGTCGACTACAGATTTATGAGTAAGCGGCGCTGCGATCTCCCTCCACGATACTCCGTTATCATAGCTCGCATACGCATTGTCCGTCGCAACAACAATGAGTCCGCTATCACACGGCATTATTGCATGTGCACCGCTGAACGCCCGCTCGCCAAGCCGGCGCACGTCTAGTTGGGGTGTCGTATCTTGAGCTGCCAGAGAAAGACTGCCCAAGGCCATCAGTACGACAAGAATGCGATTACACATAGAGCAAATATCGGCAATGTGTCTCCTACTCATTGCGGTAGGTTTGGCGTTCTTTTCGCCAACGCCGGCACGTTCACAGGTGAACTCCTACACGTACAACGTTACACAGAGTGGAAATGCCTATCCTGGGTATTTCCTCATTGCACCTACAGGGAGCGACACCGTTGGTGTGGTAGATAACTCTGGATGGTTCGTGTTTCCTGTAAACGTTGGAATGCAGACCAACCTGAACTCATTTAACAATAAGGAGCTCACCTACTTCAGTGTTTCGCTGGGTAGTGGCGTCTTTGATCTACGATGCCTGGTTCGTGTTAACGCAAAGTTCCAGGTTGTCGATTCTATCAAACCAATTGGACCCTATGCGGCAGACTTTCACGAGGGATATGCTACGTCCGACTCAACGGCCATGGTTCTTGGAACCTATACGGTTGATGTTGATCTCTCAAAGATTGTTGCAGGGGGCAGGCAGGACGCAAAGGTTGTTGGTGCGGTCATCCAGGAGGTAACGCGGTCTGGACGTGTGCTGTTTGAGTGGAAGTCATTCGACCACATGTCATATCTGGATGCTACCGAAGACATCGACTATACCCAGCCCCTTATCGACGTGGTTCATGTTAACTCCATAATCCGCGATACCGACGGATCGCTGATCATCTCGTGTAGGCACCTCGATGAAGTGATGAAGATCAGTAGAGCCACCGGACAAATACTTTGGCGGATGGGTGGATCGAAATCGAAGAACAATCAATTCCGGTTTATAAACGATACCATCAACGGGTTTTTTGGTTTTTCGCATCAGCACTCGGCAACCAGAACATCAAAGGGAACACTCTTAATGTTCGACAACGGCAACCTGCGTCCTGCACCACGATACTCACGTGTTGTGGAGTATGAGGTGGACGAGCAGGCAAAGACCGTCAAGAAAGTGTTTGAATATTCCCCAAGTACTCCAGTGTATGCTGTATCTATGGGTAGCGTCTATGAGCTTCCTAATCAAAACCTCCTCGTTGGATATGGGTCTGCTGCAACCATCACGGGTACTGATAAAGACATTGCAGCACAGGAGATCGATCGAAGTGGTAAAGTAGTTGCAACTGTCTATAACATACCCTCGGCTCGTTATAGGCCATACCGTATTGTGAAGTCGCTGTTTGGTATGACTGGTCTTCAGCGGACGATATCAGCCAGTGGCACTGTACAGTTTGGAAACACCGACAGTACAACGTGTTTGTCGTTGAAGACTACCCAAGTATCAACCCCAACAGTTGTTACCGTAGAGCGACACCACTACAGTCCACGCAACGTTGTAGATAGTCTCGTCACCAAAGCATTCTTCTTTCCTGCAAGGTGGACGATTCGACTCAGCGATACGTCGAGTCTAACAGGCAGTACAACGCTAAAACTCGATAGATCTTCACGAGTTGATGATCCGGCAAACGTGAGGGTTCTTCACCGCCCCACGGAGGGTAAGGGTGGATTTATCGCTGTAAATGCAACATTCTCACCTGCAGATTCAAGTTGGACGATACCCTTTATCAGGCAGGGTGAATATGCTGTTGTCTATCAAACACGTGTTTCACCTGAGTTGGTCTACCCTAAAGACCGGGCGGTGGGTGTCGAGCGAAGTGTCTCACTTAGGTGGCACCGACTGCTCTATACTGATGCTTACGAGGCGCAGGTCTCAGGTGATAGCACGTTTGCATCTGTGGGTTATTCGACGTCTACCAACGATACAACATGGTCGTTGCCGAAGCTTGCGCAAAACGCCACTTATTGGTGGCGCATTCGCAAGGTGCGTAGCGGTACCAAGGGATCTTGGTCTGCGGCATGGCGTTTTACTACGGAGATTGATGTACCCGTGGTGCTCGAGCCCGACACATCGAAGGCACTCAATTTAGTGTACCCAAGCAGCCCATTTCGTTGGAGATCTGTCAATGGGGCTTCACAATACCAGGTTGTTGTGCGCGATACCAACAACAACGTGGCATACGATACAACTACAGCAGATACCTTGTGCTACCCGACACGTTCTCTGGCAGCTAACTCAACATATCATTGGAACGTAAGAGCTCTTATCGGCGCGAATGTTGGTAAGGCATCGACATCACGCGCTGTAGCCACGGCGCCCCTTACACCGGTACTGCTGTATCCCGAACCAAATGTGTTTATCGCTCCAATGACGACGATAGAGCTGGCATGGCGGCCGAGATCAAGTGCTTCCTGTCGCGTCCGCATCTATCGACTGCCGGAGCAGCAGGTACTGGTTGACACCACAGTCAGCGACTCTACACTTGTGGCTGGTGGGCTTCTTTCAGGGACCGCATACATGTGGGAGGTTAGCACAATTGGTGCGTATGGTCTCTCTGAACCGGCAGCCAGAGGGTTTACACTGGCTTTAGACGCTTACCTATCCAGACCAATCGTTGACGCGTCCATTCAAAGAACAGCTATCATACCACAACAGCCCTCGCGGTATTTCTGGCAGATGGTCGACGGAGCCACGGAGTATCACGTTCAGGCCTCGAGTGGTGTAGTGTTTCACGAGCCCTTGCTTGATACAGTTATCGTGCTGCCAGAACTCCTTGCGCGCTTACCACAGGCCTCCTCATTGTATGCCTTGCGTGTTCAAGCACGACGCGGATACAGTATCAGTGGGTGGTCGGACACTGTCTACTTGTCGACAGTAGTCGATTCATCTCGATCCATTGTTCCTGTTTATCCCGTTCACGGAGCAACAAACGTACCTTCGATGGGAATGTTCCGCTTTTTTTCGAATGGGAATTTCGACAGCTACGAGGTACAGCTCGCACGTGACCCCCATATGAACAGCATAGACTACAAATACTACTGTTTCGCCGATAGTACCGGATATACGTTCCTCGATGATGGTACGCGATACTATTGGAGGGTTATAGGAGCATCCTCGCAGGGCAACAACTTCTCGAGTGAGATTGCAACGATGTTAACGGGGGGGCAGGTTTCTACAGATCGGGATGAACCCACGCAGACTCCTATCAGTATCCAGAGGGTTTCAGAGGGCATTATCCTGAAAAACAACACATTTGAACAGATTTCTATGGTCCGTATTTATACTGTGCTTGGTCAGTGTGTCGGTTCTTTTGTGCCCCCAAACAACGGCGAACCTAGTGTGGTACCATTAAATATTGATGTCTCGTGTTTTATCGTAGTAACTTTTTCATCAGGAAAAACTTATCTTTTCCGTGCTTAAATAGGTTAAGCCACATCAATCTCTGATATAGACTGTTCTTTTACTCATAACTTTTGGGGAGCAACTCGCATGACACAGTTATTGCGACGCTTTTTCACGAATACAAACCTCGTTGGGGTTTGGGCCCTGCTTGCCATGCTTTTGGCAACATCGGCTGTTGAAACAACGGCTCAGCCATGCTCGTATGGATACGGCAACATCGTCGTAACCAGCCCTGCAACCGGCAGCTCTTGGGTACGCAATACCAGCATGACTATTCGCTGGTACGGCAGCCCATACATCGCCGGCAATTACGGCGGTAAGTACGACATCTATTATTCAACAAACGGTGGTGCTTCGTGGGCGTCGGTAGCATCTCGCGTTGATGGATATGCAACGTCGTATACATGGACTATTCCTGCAGGAGCAACACCGAGCTCTACATGGCGCATCCGTGTTGACGAGTACTTTAACCCTTCAAGTTGGTACTGCACGCTGTCTAACCCCGGCTACACAGGCAACTTTACGGTGACAAAGGGTTGCTTCCCGGCTACGATTACACAACAGCCTCAAAGCCAGACGGTATGTACGGGAACCACGGCGACCATCAGTGTTGCATCTGACATGACGACTGGTCAGTATGACTGGTATAAGGATGGCGTGATGATTGCCTCGACCCGTTCAAACGTCTATACAATCAGCCCTGTTACCCTAGCATCTGCGGGTGTTTATAACGTTGTCTTGAAGGATGACTGTAATCCTTCAACAGCAACAATTACATCTGCAACGGCAAGGCTCACGGTAATCGAGTCACCAAAGATCACAACAGACATCCCTGCCTCGAGAACAGTGTGTGAAAGCGCAAACGATACTCTTCGCATTCGCAGTGTTGGTGCCGCTCGCCGCTTCCAGTGGTACAAGGATGGAGCTCCTATCACTGGCGCTACAGACTCTAACTATGTAATCAACAACGCAGGTGCATCAGCAAACGGTGCATACTACTGCATGGTCTCTGGAACATGCTCGCCTGCAGCAGTCAGCACAACCTGTTCTCTTGTTGTTGCTATGAAACCACGTGTAACAGCCGAGCCGAACAACCTTGACCTTTGTCCAGGCGGCAACGGCACCATCAGTGTTACAGCTACTGGTCTTAACCTTGTGTATCAGTGGTTCAAGGATGGAAAGCCAGTTGCTGGTGGTTACAACTCAACACTCAGCTTTGGTAATTACGACTACGCAATGAACGGACAGTATTACTGTCAGATCCAGTCGAATATTCCAAATCCGAACAACTGCGTCATCTCTGCTCAAACGCGCACAGTCCGTGTTTCTGGATTCCGCCCGCCGGTTGTCAAATCACAGCCACGTAAGGCTATCGATGCCTGTCTTGGTGGCCCAGTTAATGTTCTTGCTGAATTCACAGGAACAGGATTAAGCTATACATGGTACAAGGATGGTAAGGCTGTTTCGAATTCGAACTCGAACGAGCTTATCATCGCTAAGGCTTCGGCTGCTACAGCTGGTAAGTATATCGTTGAAGCTACCGGAACATGCGGACTCAAGACTAAGTCAGACACGGTTGTGGTAACTGTTCTTGATAAGCCAACAGTAACTACGCAACCGGTTGATGCTAAGCTCACGGTTGGAGATCGTCTCAATCTTTCTATCGAAGCCACAGACATCCGTACGGTCCAATGGTACAAGAACGAAGTGGCTATTCCAGGCGCCACAACAACCACGTATTCAATTGCCAGTGTTGTGAAGTCAAATGCAGGGTTCTATTCCGCACGCGTAACAAACTCATGTGGCGGCGTTGTCTCGAACTATTCTAAGGTCGAAGTCAACGATCCTGTTATCCCACGTCCAGCAATCGAGCTTGGTCAGGTAAGCGCAGAGTTTGGCGAAATCCCTGTTGGATACGACAAGACGATCACGCTTAATGGTCTTATCAAGAACGTTGGTAATGCTCCTCTGAACATTACTGCACTCAACATTGCTCCGAATGATTTCTCGATCAGCAATGCTCCTGCAACACCGTTCGAGGTTGCTCCAGGTTCGGCCCAGACAATCACAATCAAGGCCGCTCCAACTGCTAAGGGTCCTCTCTTCGGATCGCTGACGATCCTGTCAAACGCCCCTCTTACACCGCAGGCTTCTGTTGCACTATCGGCATCGTATGTTTTGCGCTACAACCATCCTGCATCACAGGAGTTTGGTTTGCTCGAGACAGGCAAGTCGGTTGACAAGTGTGTAACGGTCACTAACACATCTAATCAAGAAGTTGTGATCGATCAGGCAACGGTGGTTGGTTTGAATGCATCAGAGTTCTCGGTAACAACAGCAATGCCTGTTACAATCGCTGCTGGTGCATCAGCCGAAATCTGCGTCAAGTTCGCCCCTGGCACAGCAGGCAAGAAGTCAGCTCAGCTTAGCCTCCGCTCATCGAACGGTGGTAATGCAACTATTGACCTAACAGGTTCGGGTGAGGTTCCGGGCGATGTGGTAGACGCTTCAGAGGCAGCCATAAGCGTTTCACCAAACCCAGTCCGTGAATTCCTCAACATCCAGTTTGGCAAGAGCATGCCTTCGATGGAGTTTGAGATTGTGAACGCTGCAGGTCGCACAGTAGCCAACTTTACACACGATGCTGTTGAAGCTGGTGGAAACGTCCGCTGGAGCGGCTCATCTCTTGCCAGCGGTACATACACACTGATCGTAAAGTATGGTGCTTCCGTCACCACGCTGCCGGTAACGGTTGTAAAGTAGACCCTATCGCCAGATTTTAGACCTATTAGGTCAAAAAAGGGCCCCATTCACGCTGTGGATGGGGCTTTTTTACGTTTTGTTAGTAGAATTTATTGTTTGTAGTTGTGATATTGTGCCCCAATAACACACCACACACATTCTTTCAGGGTAACAACATGAAGCTACTTCGACAGCTTTTAATGGTCGGCATGTTTGCATCGTTGTGTTCATCCGTAACCAACGCGCAGATCGATCTTAACCTCACGACAACTGTCGGCAGCTTTGCATCTGAGGTTGGTTGGCAGGTTGTCAACACAGGAACAGGTGTAACATATAACTGCGAGGCAACTGGCGGTACTGTTCAGTCCAGTACAAACTTTTCCGTACCAGCCGGCACGTATCAGGTGCGAGCATTTGATAGTTATGGCGACGGTTGGAACGGTTATCGAATTACAATCAAGTATGTCTCATCTGGACAAGTCTTGGTGAACAGCGTTACATACACTACTCCGGAACGACAAAGCAATGTCTGTCCAGGTCCGACAACCGTTATTAGTAGCAATCAAATCGTTGCAACGTTCACAGTTGTCGCTCCGTGCTTTGCTCCAACTATCACATCGCAGCCGCTTTCACAGACTATCTGCACTGGACAACCTGTAACGTTCTCTGTAAGCTCAACACTAACAGCAGGCAACGGCACATTTGAGTGGTTCCGCGATACGGTAAGTCTGGGTGTAGGTACATCCAACACTTACACGATCTCCAGTGTGCAGGCAAGTAATGCCGGCTTGTACCGCTGCGTGCTTCGCGACAACTGCAACCCCACAACAGCTACGTCTACGTCTGCTACGGCACGCTTGACGGTCGTTAATACGCCTGTTATCACGCTAGACATTGCAGCGGCGCGCGGTGTTTGCGAGAGCGCAAATGATACACTGCGGATTCGTGCCACCGGTGCTGGCCGCACATTTCAGTGGTTTAAGGATGGGGCGCCAATAACAGGTGCAACTGATTCAAATTACATTGTCAACAACGCACAGCTTGCGTCTTCGGGTCAGTACTACTGTCAGGTTTCTGGGACATGCGCGCCCCCTGCCGTCAGCACGATCTGTACGTTAAGTGTAGCTGCGCGTCCACGCATCACGGCAGAGCCATCAAACCTTGATGTTTGTCCTGGTTCTCCCGGAGCCATATCGGTTACAGCAACCGGCGCCAACCTTACGTATCAATGGTATAAAGACGGCGCTGCTGTCCCGGGTGCCAATAACGCAACACTCAGTTTCCCGATGTACGACTATTCCATGAATGGCCAGTACTACTGCATGGTAACATCAAACGTGCCAAATCCTCGCAACTGCAACATCACAGCGCAGTCGCGTTTGGTGCGTGTTTCGGGATTCCGCGCACCCGTTGTAAAGACACAACCACGGAAGACTGTTGACGCTTGTGTTGGTACAGCAACAAGCATTCTTGCTGAGTTTTCAGGAACGGGGCTTTCGTATGAGTGGTACAAGGACGGGAAGTTTGTTGCAAATACGAATTCAAATGAATTGAACATTGCAAACGTTCGTCCGAGCGATGCTGGGAAGTATGTTTTGGTTGCTACAGGAACGTGTGGACTCAAGTCGACAACAGACACGGTTACCGTCGCTGTTATTGGTCGTCCAACCATCACGAAGCAACCAACAGACGCAAAACTCACAGTTGGCGACCGGCTTGAGCTCTCTGTTGAGGCAACAGATCTGCGCACAGTGCAGTGGTATAAGAATGATGTTGCTATACAGGGCGCAACAACAACAACGCTGTCTGTAGCAAGCGTTGTTAAGTCGAATGCTGGTTACTACTCGGCTCGTATAGTTAATTCTTGTGGTGGCGCTGTTACCAATTATGCACGTGTCGAAGTCAACGACCCTGTAGTTCTGCGTCCAGCCATCGAGCTTGGTCAGGTTAGTGCAGATTTTGGAGAGATTCCTGTTGGGTATGACAAGACCATAACTCTTAACGGCCTTATTAAGAATGTTGGTAATGCCCCTTTGAATGTTACGGCTCTTGATATCTCACCTAGTGAGTTTAGCATCAGCAATGCTCCTTCTACACCGTTCGAGATAGCTCCGGGATCAGCACAGACTATAACAGTAAAGGCTGCGCCAACCTCCAGGGGCCCACTGTTTGGTACATTGAAGATCTCTTCAAATGCCCCGCTTACCCCACAAGCTTCTGTTGCATTGTCAGCCTCGTATGTGCTTCGATATAATCACCCGGCCTCACAAGCCTTTGGTGTCCTCGAAACAGGCAAGTCGGTAGACAAGTGCATGACGATCACAAACAATTCCAACCAGGAAATCACGATCGATCAAGCTACGGTTACGGGTATGAATTCGGCAGAGTTCACGGTAACAACGGCAATGCCTATAACGCTTGCTGCTGGTGCTTCGGCAGAGATCTGCATCAAGTTTGCACCTGGAACAGCCGGTAAGAAGTCGGCTCAACTCAGTCTGCGCTCGGCCAATGGCGGCAATTCTACGATTGACCTTGGAGGTACAGGCGAAGTACCAGGTGGTGTTATTGATGCAGCAGAGGCAGGAATCAGTGTTTGGCCTAATCCGGTCCGCGACGCCCTACGCATTAGCTTTGGCAAGTCTATGCCATCGATGAGTATTGAGCTTGTGGCAACAAACGGTACTATGGCCGCTACATTCAACCACGATGGTGCAGAGGCGGGGTCATCTGTATCGTTCAACGTGGGTCAAATGGTTGCCAGTGGTTCGTATACGCTCGTGATTCGTACCGGCGGCGACGTTATGTCGATGCCTGTTACGGTTGTCAGATAATCCAAACAGACTCTATCACAAAGGGTGTTGTGCTTCTGCACAGCACCCTTTTTCTTTGATGCCTATCTTTGGATATGAAAACGTATGGCCGCATTGGTGTAGTCGTTCCCGCCGGGGGCTCAGGTGTTCGTTTTGGAGCAAACACTCCAAAGCAATACATCGAGATAGGGGGCTTACCAGTGATTGCTCGCTGCATCAAAACGGCCCTTACACTTGATAATGTTGTAACGATCGTGGTTGCCGCACAGATAGAACAACATGTTGTTTTATCCGAAATGCTGGCTCGTTGTGGCGTTCGAGATGCGCGCATTCACATTGTAGCCGGCGGCCATGAGCGTCAGTCTTCCGTATACAATGCTCTTGGGCATAGCTCAATAGACGATACAGATGTCGTAGCTATTCACGATGCTGTTCGCCCCTTTGCCTCTCCTGCGCTTTGGACCAGGGTCATTACCGAGGCCTTCACTACTGGAGCCGCTATTCCGGTGTTGCCAGTTACAGACACACTAAAAGTTGTTTCTGATGCCGTTGTAACCTGCACCGCAGATAGGTCTTCTATGTATAGGGCTCAGACCCCGCAAGCTTTTCAAACAGCTATCATACGTAATGCCTACGAGCGTGCCCTGGAAGAGGAATATGCTGGCACAGATTGTGCTAGCCTTTGTGAGCGCGTTGGTGTTGTCGTGCGTTGTGTTTCTGGTGAAGACAGAAACATCAAGATCACAACGGCTTTTGATGCGGTGGTTGCCGAGGCGATTTTTCACGGTAACTGTTGACCGTTTTGGGAGTTGTTTTGCGTCGATATGATTCGACGTGTATATTCGCGCCGCTTGACACTTCGGAACAATTTTCTCAAGGACTCAGTCATGTTTTGGACACCCGAACTTGCTTCTTATCTAGAAGATGCGCCATGGCCCGCAACGAAAGAGGAGCTGATCGATTATTGCAATCGTACCGGTGCGCCCCTTCAGGTGATTGACAATCTCATGGAGCTGGACGATTCCGAAGAGATAACATTTGAGGGAATCGAAGATCTTTGGCCCGAGTATGAAGAGGGTTCTGATGATCTCTTCTTCAGTGAAGATGATGACATGTACGACAATTGATCGACGAAACATCGATACCATAGACGCCTAGATGGTTGAACTATCTGGGCGTTTTTTATTGCATAGACAGATAGAACGGTATTTTGCACTCCGTGAGCGCTCAACGCATTGCCATATCGTGTTGGATCTACCTTGTATGCATGTGCATTGCAAGTAGTGTTGGTGTTGCTCAGCAAACAGCCGAACAGTATCGCGATAGTATGCTGCTGGCGGGTGATCGTTCAAGGGCTCTGCAGTTAGAGGAGCTCCAAGGAATCGAATTTGTTGGCTGCCAACAGATCTCGGAGATCGAGCTGCTCGGAATAATATCTTCGCGCGCCAGTGACAACTCTCTTGGAAGAGTACTCGTTGAGTTCTACGAGTCAACAATGCGACGAAACGGTAGTAAGCCCGAACTCGTGTACCGCCGGTTTGCCAATCTTCGAGCTTCCTACGAGGCTGACAGGAGATTTTACGACCCAGGGCTTGCACGAGAAGACAGTGTGGCGATCATAGTGTATCTCAATCAGCAGGGTTACCACAATGCCAGTGTGGTTTACGGATTCGGTTATGTGGCCGATCAGAAAAAGAAGATTCTCCGTTTTGTGGTCAACGAAGGAAGACGAACACATATCGACACGCTCGTTGTAAGGGGGCTTGATTCCATAGAACAAGGTTTTCGAGACAAGATTCTTCGACAGGTAGAAACACGCGTTGGTAGCCCCTTTTCCGAAAATGCCCTTGAGAGAGATCTTGGAGTTGTAATCCGTGAACTGCGAAACAACGGATACTATCAAGCTTCGTACCGTCCGCCAACGGTGCAGATCAGTAGCGACGGTCTTCACGACACTGTTGTTGTTGATATCGTGCCTGGCCTTCGCAAGAAGGTTGGTTCTGTTGTTCTTGAAGAAAACCCTAACGGGTATCGCTCCGTAAATGAAAACACACGTCTTCGGCAACTCGAGATCGATACCAATGAATGGTATAGTGAGGAGCGTCTTGAGGAATCTCGATCAAACCTTATGGGTCTGGGGACGTTTGAAGTTGTCTTGATTGATACGTTGGTGCAAAAGAACAAGGAGCAGGACTCGCTGTTGCATCTTCGTGTATACACCCGAAATTCTAAGCCACAGGATATCGGGATGAACTTGTTGTTCTATCAGACCGCCGTCGACAACTTTCTCAACCTTGGTCTTGGCACCACCATACAGCATCGAAATGCGTTCGGTGGGGCGCAGGTAGCATCGCTCACTCTTCAGTATGTACTCCAGGACGTTAGCCGCGCTACGCAGGGTCAGCCGCTTGAGAGTGAGGCTCTTGCTTCTCTGGTACTTGTATGGCCAAACATCGGGCGCCTTTTCGACCAACGAGTAGCATTGCAGACCTCGACGTTTTATTCGGCGCGACAACTGATCACACCATTTCGCCTGGAGTCGTTTGGTCTTAATGCTCGTGCACCGATCTCTTTGTACTCGCACACCTTTTTCAATGGCATAGACTTAAGTATCGGTTTAGAACGTCAAATCCCGCTGAACTTCGACAACACACTCAATCGTGCTTTTTCCGAAGCAAAAACGGCCGAAGACACCGTGTATGTTCTCAATACCTTTAACCAGTTTCTTGTGCTGTCGAACTATCTCCGAAACTCGCAAGATTTCTTTACCGGACTAAATGCAGGTTTTACGCTCCGTGGCGACCATCGTAACAACCCTGTGAATCCAACTCGCGGAACACTGTCGTCCATTGCATTCGAATGGGGCTGGGGGGCTGGCAAATACATCCGTGGACAGGGCTTTGTTTCTACCGCTTTTGGCGTTGGTAAGCGATTGGTGGGTGCAACCAAGATCAAGTTGGGACATATAGCGCTCTTGGATTTTGTTCGAGGAGACTCCACCAAGAACAACACCTATGTTCCTCTGGAGCGGCAGTTCTTCGCTGGTGGTCCAGCGAGCATTCGGTCGTTTCCGTCGAGACGTCTGCATGACCCTGTATCGGGAAAGATTTCGAACGTCACCACATCTGATGAATACATTCTTTCTAATGTCGTCGGCAGCGCTTCGTTAATTGAGCTCGGTTTTGAACTACGGTATACCTTCGAAAGGCCGCGAGGTGTCGATGATACGTGGGGCTCGCTGATAGAGCGGAGCGGTATCACTGTTTTTACAGATATCGGTAATGCATTCAACCGATTTACTGCAAACCTTTATGGCACAGCCAAACTGGAGGATTTGCTCTATGGCAGTGTTGTGGCCGTTGGCACAGGTTACCGATTTGAGACGCCCGTCGGACCATTTCGCATTGACCTTGCAACAAGTGTGTACGACCCCACCCGTTCAACAGGAACCTGGATCATTGGCAGAGAAGGTGCCTTTAACTGGTCGAACTGGCAGTTGAGCATCGGACTTGGTCACGCATTCTAGTTTGCTGTGCGAGCGATGCTACTGAATCTTTTTGATGATGCTGTCTTGTAGGTCTATGGCGGCAGCATTGGCTACGAGGGTAAGTATACCGTCGGTTACCAAGTGCGGGTAGCGCTCAACTCCAAGTCCTAACTCTGTCAAAAACGATGCTATGACGTCTGACTCGCCCCCTGTCATGATCAATGCGCATTCTTTGACGTTGAGGTTTTCCTTGAACATCTCGATTGACCGGTGTATCCCACCTGCGACGGAATACGTTACACCCGCCATCAGGCATTGTGTTGTGTTAATGCCAATGTTCTCTGTCCGCGGCGTGAACTTCATTTCTTGAATTGCCGCCGTCTGCTTGCTCAATCCATAGAGTTGTGTGTTCAGACCTGCGAAGATCACACCGCCCATGAACTGTCTATCGGCCGCGACTGCATTGACAGTCACAGCGGTCCCGCAGTCTATGGTGATAAGGGGCGGGGTGGCTTTTGCCATTGCTCCGATTGCGCCCAACATTCGATCTATCCCAGCGTTTTCAATGTGAGAAAGCGATAACAGCTCGTTGTTGCGCATTAGCAGAGTGTGTGCATTGACAACAAGATGGCTCGTGATTCGCTGCAACACCTTTACGATTGCTGTGGTCTGTTTGTGATTTACGCTGGACAGACCGATTATGTAGCGTTTGTGTACATGGTCTCGAAAGTGATGCTGCACATTCTTCTTCCATTCTTTGTCATATGGAAAAGAGAGAAACACATCATCGTGGTGAATCTTTACACGACTGTTTCCAACATCAATAGCAGCAATGCCGTAGGTGACACCGTTAATGTCAATCGATGTATCGTATAGTGTCGCCATTGTCTATTACCCGCTGTTCGTGTGTAACGGTGTTTTGTACCAGCAGTCGCCCATCTTCCTCAACCGAGCAGACATTCCATGTGTGCTCGCTTCCAACAATATGTACTTCCGTACCTTGTAACTCCAGCTCGCAAAGCCAACGTTGATACAAGTCGGTGTGGTTGACTACGGCGCCATTTGACATGTGACGATGCAGTACTTCTAGCACAGTTCGTACCGAAACATCTACGTTCTGAGCTAGTAAGGACGTACAGGGCTGTGTTATAGTATCGGGAAACACCGTTTGGCGGACATTAATTCCAATGCCTATTGTAGTCGTTACGCAGTGTGGGCCCTCAAACTCATGCTCTGTAAGAATTCCCGAAATCTTTGCCCATCCTGACGGTGTCGTTATTTGAATGTCGTTCGGGTACTTGATCCTGTATGTGTGTATCGAGTCCAATTCTCGTAACGTCGCCACAACGGCCAAAGCGGGAAAGAACATAGCATCTACTAGGTATTGTCGATTCTTAGGTGCTGCGTGTTTATACCCGTATGACACATACACGTTAGCTCCCGAGTCTCCCATCCAGGCCTTACCGTTGCGTCCACGGCCTGCTGTTTGTACATCTGCGGACACAACTACAAATGGGTGATCCTGCAATAATTGCTTGGCAACCTCGCTTGTGGAATCAACAGTAGATAGGTGTAAAATCAAAGTGCTAAACTTAGTTATAATTGACATTCCGTGCTGTGATTGGTACAACAATACCAGATTTTGTGGTGCGGTTTTCTATTTTGTAGGATATCCATGAATCACACTTCTGACACGATTTGCGCTCTAGCTACGCCTCCCGGGCGGGCCGGGTTAGCTGTTATCCGTATAAGCGGTCCAAGAAGTTTTGCCATTTGTGATACGATCTTCTCTGGAACATCATCCATCAACGAAGCCCCCTCTCATCGCATACTCTATGGCTGGATGCGTAACGGCGAGACCACCATAGACTCTGTTACCGCCTCGATTTATCGGGGTCCAAACTCCTACACTGGGGAGGATGTCGTAGAAATTGGTTGTCATGGGGGCGCTTTTGTTACGGAGCAGATCATCGCCTCGCTGATCAATCAGGGGGCTCGATATGCCTCGGCCGGTGAGTTTACTAAGCGGGCATTTTTGAACCGCAAGTTGGATCTTACACAGGTTGAGGCTGTAGCAGACATCATTCATGCAGAAACGCGAATTGGGGCGCAAACAGCCGCACGTCAGCTCTCAGGGGGCTTCACACGCAGACTATCTGAGATACGGGAGCAGCTTTTATCTGTAATCGGACTTCTCGAGCTCGAACTCGACTTTTCTGAAGAGGATGTTGAGTTTGTTGACCGAACGCATCTACGGTTACTTGTGCAGACGGTTCTGGATGATGTCGATGCACTGGCAGATACCGCACATTCAGCCGATGTGCTCAGAACGGGCTTTCACGTTGCTGTTGTTGGGTATCCTAACGCTGGCAAGAGTTCGCTGTTCAACGCTCTGTTGGCCCGCCAGCGAGCCATTGTTAGCGATGTGGCTGGAACAACCCGAGACTACCTTCAGGAAGCACTGATCCTTGACGGGTATAGCATCCATTTGGTAGATACAGCAGGCTTACGCCAGTCTGTGGACATGATCGAAGTACAAGGAATTTCGCTTACGGCTTCGGTGATGAATGAAAGCGACTTGATCTTGATCGTCAACGACATGAGCAAGGGGGCAAACAACTCGAATTCGTTGGTCGACGATCTTGAGCAAGAGTACCCTAGCACACCTAAGCTTATTGTTCAAAACAAGTTAGACCTAGTGCACTCAGAGCAAACGTCAGACGGTAACTGGGTAAGGTGTTCTGCCATGTCTGGATCTGGGATTGACTCGTTGAAGTCGGCCCTTGTTCGACTTGCAAAGACCCATGGATCACAACCAGGTGATGTGCTGGTAAACGCCCGCCAGGCTCTATTGCTTCGTGGTATTGCATCTGGCTTGCGTTCGTGTTTGACAGGCATGGATCAAAGGCTCTCTAGCGACCTTTTGGCCGTTGATTTGAGATCGTGTATCCGTCTTCTTGGGGAGATATCCGGTGAAACCTGGGGTCCTGATGTTCTTGATAACGTCTTTTCGCGATTCTGCATAGGGAAATGACATGAGCTCCGATTTGATCATCCGACCGCTTGAGATTGAGGACTTTAACCAGTTCCTTGATATTCAAAACGCAGCACTACTTCAAGCGCCAGAGGTTTTTGGTTCTGATTACGAATGGTTTGCCGGGCTCTCTATCCTGTCAAAAGAGCAGCGGTATGAGAAATACATGAACTTCCCCTATCAATACCTCCTAGGTGCCGTAGACGCGTCTGGCAATATTGTCGGAATGATTGGATACTCCAGTCATGAGTCCACAAAAACACGACACAAAGGACGCCTTTGGGGGTTGTTCGTTCGAAACGAATACAGGGGGCAAGGAATCGCCACAATTTTGGTCAACTCCCTGGTAGATACCGCAAGGGATGTCCTTGAAGTAGAACAACTCCAACTAAGCGTTAGCACCCAAAACCAAGCCTCGTACGGTCTCTATCTCAGACTGGGTTTTACTGTCTATGGCACAGAAATCCACGCTATGAAGATAGAGGAGTCGTATGTTGATGAGTATCTGATGACAAAGTTTCTTGCATAGTGTTTCACGTGGAACATCTGTTGGTGGTTTTTGGGTTTGGATTTTGCTCGTTTACCCATTTCATATGTTCCACGTGGAACAACAGAAAAAATCATGTTCGATGTATTAGTAATTGGTGGTGGTCACGCCGGCATTGAAGCTTCGATGGCGGCTGCCCGTATGGGTGTTAAGGTTGGCCTAGTAACGATGGACCCGTCCACGATAGGACGTCTTTCATGCAACCCTTCTATCGGTGGAAGTGCTAAAGGGCATTTAGCCAAGGAGATTGACGCATTGGGCGGGTACATGCCTAGAATTGCGGACGCCTCCGGGATACAATTCAAGATGTTGAACATGTCCAAAGGCCCTGCTGTCTGGTCGCCGCGTTCGCAAAACGACAAAGATCTCTACCCCCTATTTGCTCAACAGGTTGTTTCTACACACCCCAACATCCAAGTGGTCAAAGAACAAGTGGTGGGTGTA
This sequence comes from Bacteroidota bacterium, assembly GCA_041157865.1. Taxonomy (GTDB): domain Bacteria; phylum Bacteroidota; class Ignavibacteria; order Kapaibacteriales; family Kapaibacteriaceae; genus UBA10438. The sequence continues at coordinate 3,452 of JBEBCJ010000093.1, read as the reverse complement.
GAGGTGGTTAAGGACACCATTGTTGGCGTTACAACATCTTCAAATGAGATCATCCGTGCAAGAGCGGTAGTGTTGTGCGGTGGAACATTCCTAAATGCCGTGATGTGGACCGGACAGGCTGCAACGGCTGGTGGGCGCGTTGGAGAATCTGCTGCTAATGGGGTTTCTGATGTTCTCTTGAGTTATGGACTAGAAAAGGGTCGGCTCAAGACAGGTACTCCGCCCCGTGTCCATACGGACTCGATAGACTATTCCAAAACTCAACCACACAATGGAGACGATGAACCCCTTCCGTTTTCTATCACTACAAAGTCGGTACGGAACCAGTTGGCGTGCTTTGCTACTGCCACAACGCAAGAAACACACGATATTTTACGGAGTGGATTCGAGCGCTCTCCTATGTTTACCGGGCGCATCCAGGGAGCTGGACCTCGGTATTGTCCGTCAATCGAGGACAAGATCGATCGGTTCGCAGATAAGGTTTCGCATGTGGTGGTTTTGGAGCCAGAGGGGCTGTCCACCGATACCGTGTATGTTAATGGATTCTCAACTAGTTTACCTTTTGATGTTCAAGAGGCGGGCCTGCACAGTATTCCCGGGTTAGAGAATGCATCAGTTCTGCGTTACGGTTATGCTGTAGAGTACGACTTCTTTTACCCCTATCAGCTTACACATGGACTCGAGACAAAGGCAATCAGAAACCTCTTTTGTGCCGGCCAGATTAACGGCACATCGGGCTATGAGGAAGCCGCTTCTCAAGGCTTGATAGCGGGTATCAATGCGGCACTTGCTGTTAAGGGTGAGGGTTCTTTCACTCTACAACGATCAGAGGCATACATAGGGGTGTTGATCGACGATCTCGTAAACAAGAGCACAGACGAACCGTATCGAATCTTTACCTCATTAGCTGAGTATCGGCTTCTACTACGCATCGATACAGTATACAAGCGTCTTTCGGGGTATGGTTGGCGACTTGGTCTGATTGATGAACCTGTTTGGCGCACTATTCAACGTCAAGACGAACTTGTTAGTGCCCTTCTTGATGAGGTATCTACAACCAAAATCACGCCGGATAAAGCGAATCCGTATTTGGAAGCGATAGAGGAAGAAGGCGTAACCGAGACCACATCCCTTCAGAATCTGGTACGCCGCCCCAGAGTGGTCTTGCGAGACCTTCTCAAGGTGTGCTCGAACGACTCTATATATCTCTCAAGCGAGCATCCGAATGTGATGCACCGCGTCGAAACAGAGATCAAATACGAGGGCTACATAACCAAACTTCATCGGGATATCGAGAGGTTTAAACAGCAGGAAGAAATGTCTATACCTGCGGGTTTTGACTTTGCTCGTGTGCAAAGTTTGTCGACAGAGGCACGACAAAAACTACAACGGATACAGCCGGCATCGTTAGGTCAAGCCTCCCGCATACCAGGTGTATCCGCATCTGATGTATCTATCCTTGCACTCTATCTGCGCTAGCGAGCCACAACTATCACGCGGTGCACAGGTCCGTTTAATGTCTCACAGCGAATGATATACGATCCTTGGGGAACCTCAGATAGATCCAGTATATCCCCTGTTCCACGGACGATCCGATCCATTATCATGACACCTGTCGTTTCAAAGAGTATGATTCGGTTGATAGGTGTCTGACCACCCACATACAGGGTGTTTGACGCGGGGTTGGGTCCAAGGGAAACAGTTGGTACAACAGGATCCTCCTGAACTGAAGATGGAACGCCGCGAATCTCAATTCTGAATTGTGACAACTGTGAAAGAGTCTTCAGGGTGCTGTCCATAGGTGAGACACGAAGCGAATACCCTGTATCAATGGCGACGCTCACCGGAACTTTCCAGAGAAAACCGAATTGCTGGCCCGGCAGATTGTCCTTTATCAAGGTTGTTTGATTGTTTGCGCTCACAAGCTCCAGTTTAACCGGAACCGAGATGTTGGTGTTCCACGTAACGACGTATGAGGAGTCGTGGTACCAAATAGACTCCGACGTTGGACCTGTAATCGATATAAATGGACCTTCTACACGGAACGAATCGAGAGCTGACCAATCAGAAATGGTTGTTCCGTAACGAGAGCGTGCCCTCCAATAGTAAACACCGACATTCAGACCCGGCGCGGATTCCTTATCGGTTTGCTTGTCTGTACTAATAAGAACTTGTGTTCCTGGTGGTTGCTGTATCTCGTATGTGGCATACTGTGCTTGGCCCTGCGGTGATATTCTCAGGTTGAACTTCTTTTGCTGCTCTACAGACCGACCACCTACCGGTGACAACAAGCGTGGCGACGAGATACTGTCTGCATCGTCCTTTACGCCTATCCCAAAACAGAACTCCCCAGTTCGGGCTGTGTCTACGACTAGTTCACGTGTGTTCGGGTTGTAGCGGGTAGGGAGGGGGCGAAAAGCACGCGTTCCTATGGTATCGCGGTAGTACACTACTGTATTCGCTGGATCTGTGATACCAAGGACGTCTGTTGAGAACCGAAACTCTCCAGCATGATCAACCATGCCCTCTTGTGTAAGGGTAACTCTACATGGATACACGAGATATGGGGCTAGAGTACGCGCTGGCTTTCCATCTACAATACGTTCAAACCTTGGGTTCTCTGGGGCCCACATATACCTGCGGGCCGTTGTGGTGTTGTAGAAGAACGAGACGAGGGTGTGATACGTAACTATCAATCCTACGGTGTCTTTCTCCCTTGTATATGTGTATGTGTTCGTCGGAAGAATCTCATCAATCAACACAGAGGCTGCATTGCGTCCCGTAGGATACGGCGCCTTTATAGCCTTGTAAGGGTACATCATATTGGGAAGTGTAATTTCATAAACTTCTTTATTGTTTGGGTCTACCTCTGTGATGAGAGTCTGGTTGTTTTGTAACGCGGAACCCCAGGCAATTACACGGTTTCCATTGGGGAGCGTTTGTACAGCCCCTTGAACCCCAGCATACACGTCTGGTGACTTACGGTGTTGCCATACTAGAGTACAGGTCTTGTTGATTTCATCGATCTGATATTCAACAGCACGGGACCATTGCGGGGTTCGTTGCGTACCGTTATCAAACATCGTGATGTTGCCGTTTGGGAGCCGAACAATGTCGTGCTGATAAGAAAACACAGGGTCTTCCGTGATACCGTTAGCTGCGCTGAATGAAAACTGATTAAGCTTACCTCCAAGAACCCAAAGTACTTTCCCTGTTCTGCGATGGACCTTTGCAATGAGCGACGAATGCCGTGCGCTAATGAGGAAATGCCCATCTCTATCTACGGTCACCGAATTAAGGTGAAAATATCTGATAGTTGGTGCTGTTAAGTCCTCGTAACTGACAGTAACTGGAAAGTGGTCCAGGCTTCGCCATTGAAAGATGATATTGCCGTCTATGTCGAGCTCCTGGAGTAACATCTGCTGAACAGAAGCAGCCGGATTGCCTTTTGC
>JBEBCJ010000092.1:0-11219 GCA_041157865.1 Bacteroidota bacterium | reverse complement strand
CCGCCCGCACCGTTGACGGTAAGCCCCTTACCATCACACAATCGCTGCGTCTTGATACGATAGGTACGTTCATCGACACACTCAACGTACCCGGACGCACAGCTCTGGTGCCCGCGCGCCCGGGAGAGCTCGTACCCAGCGTGGCCGCAGGCAGCGTGCATGTAGCACTTGAGAACGCACCATTGGGCAGCTTTATCCGAGCAATGCATCAGCATACTGCCACGGCCCTCGTGCTAACAAGTCTCTTCTGGGCCGCTCTTCTTGGTTTTGCTGGTGCCTATGCCAGCAACCCACGACAGTGGCTGATGTCGATCGGAGTTGCTGTGCTATCGCTTGCTCTGGCATGGACGGGGCGCGTGCTCCCAGATGACGTGTATTCGATGATCTCCCGCACCATTGTGAGCAATGAGCTTCGTGAGGCGCCCCTTGGGGATTTCGTCACACGAATCTTGGGCCTTCACTATGGAGAGCTCTCGCTCTCCCGCACGTACATCATGCATGCACTTGTGATGGGTGGGGGTATCTGTGTGCTCGCTGTGCGCATGAGGTTACATGTACCCATGGCATCTCGCGCACCCATGGCCAAGGCCATGGGTTATCAGGCATCTCAGGAGCCCATGGCCAAGGCCATGGGTTATCAGGCGTCTCAGGAGCCCATGGCCAAGGCCATGGGTTATTATGGCATCGCGTTCGTCGCGGCTGTGTTGTTTGCTCTGGGCAACCCGATCCACCAGTATCCCATTCGAGATGCAATCAAGGGCGTGTCAGGGGGCGAGCATGTTGTTGCATGGTGGACTATCATGCCGATACATGCCTGGGCTATTTGGCTTGGTGCTGAGCTGGCTGGTTTTGTGGCACTTGTGCTGGTCCTGAAGCTTGCTACAATGCCCCTTTGGCACACTAGTATGCGTCCAGCCTATGCAAAAACACTGATTACCGTCGTGTCTCTGGCAATAGTTCTAGCCTATGTGTTCGGCAATTGAAGAACGTTTCGCAGTTTTGCAGGCCTAAAAATCGAACATTCACCAACCTAATCGTTCTACGAGGAACATACTATGTTGATTGGCGTACCAAAGGAGATTAAGCCCAGTGAGAAGCGCGTTGCTCTTACCCCGGGCGGCGTGGAAACACTGCGTCATCACGGTCACGAAGTGATCGTTGAAACAAATGCCGGAATTGGCAGTGGTTTTACGAATGATGATTACATCGCAGCTGGTGCCAAGATCATCGACACGGCAGCAGAAGTCTACGCTCAAGCAGACATGATCATGAAGGTCAAGGAGCCGATCGCTCCTGAGTATAATCTGATCCGCAAGGGGCAGACACTCTTTACATACTTCCACTTTGCTGCATCACGCGAGCTTACCGAAGCAATGGTCAAGAGCGGTGCGACATGTATCGCATACGAGACAGTTCAAAAGGCAGACGGTTCATTGCCGCTGTTGATTCCGATGTCAGAAGTGGCCGGTCGCATGGCCTCACAAGAAGGTGCAAAGTACCTGGAGCATCCAATGGGCGGACGTGGCGTGTTGCTCGGCGGTGTTCCGGGCACGCAGCCAGCCAGCGTTATTGTCCTTGGTGGTGGCGTTGTAGGTACCAATGCAGCCAAGATCGCTGCCGGTCTCGGTGCCCGCGTAACCATGTTTGATACAAACCTCTATCGTCTTCGCTACCTCGATGATGTAATGCCGAAGAACGTGATCACGCAGATGTCTACACAGACCAACATCCGCGAAGCCGTCAAAACAGCAGACCTCGTTATCGGCGGTGTTCTGATTGCTGGTGCAAAGGCACCGCATCTTGTGACCCGCGACATGCTTAAGACCATGCGCGAAGGCTCGGTTATCGTTGACGTATCAGTTGACCAAGGCGGATGCGTTGAGACGTGCAAACCAACAACGCACGCAGACCCAACCTACGTGGTCGACGGTGTTGTCCACTATGGCGTTGCGAATATGCCGGGTGCTGTACCATACACATCAACGATCGCTCTCACAAACGCAACGTTGCCATACGCAGTGCAGCTTGCCAACCACGGTTGGAAGGATGCATGCAAGGCCAGCAAGGAGCTCGAACTCGGCATCAACGTAGTCGATGGCAAGATCGTATACGAAGCAGTTGCAGAGGCATTCGGTATGGAATACGTGCCAATGGAAAAATGCTGGTAAGACCAGCTCACATACGTACAATGACAGGGGCCCCATGTGGGGCCCTTCTTGTTTATGTTGCATACTCGAAACATGTCTACTTACTGGCAGACCTTCCATGAAAGCACTTCTTGCACTATGTTTTATGCTTGGTCTTGCGGCGTTATCTCAAGCGCAACAGGGCGGCGTGCCCTTGCTTGGTACATACGTCAAAGTGGTCAAGCAGGACGGATCAGAGTATCTCGGCAAACTTGTTTCACAAGATGATCGCGAGGTGCGGCTCGACTCTACGTCCATCGGCTCGGTAATCATACCCCGATATCTCATCGCGGGTATCAAAGGGGGCTATGCATCGCTGCAGGATGTTACTGCCCGTGATGAACGTCAGGACAGATTCTCGACACGGTACTTTCTGACCACGAATGGATTCTCGAACTCGGAGGATGGTTCGTATATCCTCTTTAACATTTTCGGGCCTGACTTTCAGTTTGCACTGTCTGAAAATGTAACAGCTGGTGTTCTTACCACCTGGATAGGAGCTCCTATAGTTGGCTCTCTGAAGTACAGCAATTCCATCAACGAACAAGTGCACGCAGCAGTTGGTGTCCTGGCTGGCTCGGGTGTTTGGCTTGACACAGATCTCTATTTCGCCTTGCCATATGCATCGCTAACGTATGGCACCAGAATCAGTAATATCAACGTTTCCGTAGGATATGGGCTGGTTGCCTTCGATGCCGACCCCGATGCAAGAACATTGTTCTCGGTTGCAGGCACCACTCCTATCTGGGGAAGGTTGGCGTTTGTATTCGATTCAATGATTCTTCCTGAGATCAACAATACGCGCGGCACGCTCATGTTTGCCTCGCCCGGTATACGCTGGTTCGCATCGAATTCAACCGCATTTCAGGTCGGATATCCTTTCTACATCGTAAGGAATGGAAACTTGAATGAGGCGGGAGCATTACCATTCCCAACGTTTGGACTTTTTGTAAAGATGTAATGCCATGAGAACGAGACATATCATACTGGGCCTGGTGCTGGTGCTTTGCAGCGTAATGATTGGGCATGCGCAAGAATCAAACGTTGACTCAACAGCGGTTGTAGAGATCGAAAAGAATGACCGATCAACCATCGTTGGTCGCATCATCTCTATTGATGCAAGAGAAGTTGTCATCAGTACTTCGAGCGGACGCATCTACGTGCCGAAGCACGAGATACGCAGGATTGGTTCGTCAGGTGGTGCTGCAGCGCATACTATACCTTTCGACGATCTTGGGGCTGCTCCATTCGGCTCGTACTATGGATTTACCCAAGGCGCACTCCCGCATGAACGGGATCAGGGTCATCTGCAGATCACGCCGTTTAGCACCAACTTCGAGTTGTATCTTTCAGAGCGCTTGTCGGTGGGGCTGCTCGCATCGGTGATCGCTGCGCCCATCATTGGACGCGCGAACTATACGTTCAGCTCGTCGGGCGACTTCCATGTTTCTGGAGGGGGCTTTGTGGGCTGGGGCGGCAGTGTTGCCCCTAATGGCGGCATTGTTATGCCATTAGTATCAATAACGAAGGGAGACTCGCGCAACAATGTGTCGATTAGTGCAGGCTACGGCTATCTTACGTTCCTGAATGATGTGCTGCGCTTTGATGGTGAGAACCGCCGTGTGGACCCGTATACCGGGCAGGTTTGGGTCGATACGTTATCGTCCCGAGTAGATACGCGGTTGAATACCGCGCGGGCTTGGCTGTCAGTCGGGATTGTGACCGAGATATCGAGCACGATGAGTTTCGTTCTTGATGGTTTCTTTATATCAGATGCGGGTCGGACTAAACTTCCAACCAATGCCACATATCTGTCATTTGGAGAAGACTTCTTCAGTAGCTACCGCGTGATCACCGATGTTGAAACCTATTCTACGATCATCATTTCACCATCTCTACGATGGCGTTACAGTCCGCGAGCAGCTTTTCAATTCGGCTTTACCGGTTACAAAGGCAACTTCCTCAACCTGGAAGGAAACTCGAATTGGTCGTCGTTCCCTATACCAATGGTTCAGTGGATGTTCAAGCTGTAGCCTTACTTGTCCTATCGATGAGCTTCATCGCGACCGTACCAAGTGCGATGACCACGAGACACAACACAATATTGGATAGCGTTGCACCAAGTACCATGATTGCACCGATGAGTTGAACCACGATGATCGTATAGAGAAGCCTCGCGATAGACAGTCGTTCCCAGTGCGAGATCACCCATGCTCCAAGGGGAGCAAAGATGAGCACGACAGGAGCTGCTGCTACCCAGGCATCGAAGGTAGTTTGCTGGACATCGCCAATGACAACTCCATGGAAGAAAAAACCAACGACTGTGATGATGCTCATCAACACAACGGACGTAGGTGTTGCGACCTTTTCATCAATGCCATGCCATAGCGTCAGCACGCAGAACGTAACCAAGTCTACACCGTTACCAAAGATTGCGGTAACTACGCCGCCCACAACGCCCGTTGCGACGAGCCGCATCACGTCTGAGCCATGGAGTGACTGATCAAGACCTGTGCGAACAATTCTGGAAGCATTGCGGTTTGCGCGCCAGAGTCCAATGCCAAAGGCCATCCATAGCGACACGAAGAACAGCTTCGTTGTGACGGGCTCGAGCAGGGGAACGATGGTGTATGTGCCGAAGACGATTCCGATTACGCCACCTAATGCCGGATAGGTAATCCCACGCCACTCGATAGGTATGCGCCTTCCGATAATTAGTAGGCTTGCAGAAACCATGCCGACGCTTTGAATGGCAAACGAGAAGTTACGCGCGTCACTTGGCGGAATCTTCAGAAGCAGGGTAAACACGGGGAAAGCTATTGCCCCGCCCCCTTCAGCACTGGCACCAGCAATGAAGGAACCAAATATCATTGTGACGGACGCAGGCCACCAAGCAAGGACGTGTTCGAGTCGTTCCGGGGAGCTGATGTATACACCAACGCCGATAAGGACGACAGCAGCAAAGACGATGTACAGCCGTAGACCTGACAGAGCGCGCATGTTACTCCTCAGCATTCACGATCATCTTCAATAACGATATGATTGTGTTCTGGTTCGAGATGATGGTGTGCTGATTCTCGACGATCTGTTTCTGATTGCCTATCACATTTGCAAAACCATCACGAATAGATGCTTGAGTTTCAGAAATAAATCGCTGATTCTCAGAGAGAATGTCTTGCGAATGAGCAAGACGCGTTTCGTTGATTGAAGCTGCGCGCTGCGAATCGCTGATTAGCTTCGAAAGTTCAGAGATCTGCACGGACAGCTTCGTGAGTTCATCGTCAGCGTTTGCCATTGGAACCACTAATTCGTGTACGAATGCGCGCAATATCAGACTTCTTCAGCAAATCAGTTAGCTCGAGTCTTGTGACACTTGGGAGTGGCTGTTTGTCTGCAAGGAGCCGCTTGAGTAACCTTCCGATGTGTTGTAACGAGTAGGTAACTCCAAAAAGCCTCTTCACCATCTGTTGGAGCAGTGCGCGGTCCCAATGCTCAGCATCAAGTCCATGTTCAGTTGGCGAGTCCATGACAAGAGCCCGCAACAACATTTGATGCCGTTGCGTGAGCCGCATTGGAGCACCAGTCTTGGGTGTCGAATGCAAGCCCACGATGCCATGAGTACGATAGGTGCGAAGCCACTGGCTAACAGCCGCTGGGCTTACCTGAAGTGCATTGGCAATGTCGGTTACACGCCATCCACGCTCAAAGAGCTGTGCTGCCCGAACGCGTCTGCGTTGAAGGATGTCTGACGTAACTGAGCTTCGCATCTCGAAATTTAAGGAATATATGTTCCTTACAATTGCAGCCCCCTGCCTGTTGCTGCATGTTTGCGTCGGTTCTAAACACTTCAATAAGGACTTTAATTATGCGATTGAGATCTGTATTTGCTGTTGCGCTCGTGGCTGTGGTATCCGGCGTCCAGCTTTATTCTCAGGGGTGTGTGGCGGTGCGTGGTGGGGGTATGTGCAGCTCAACTGCCGGCGGTTCCATTAACCTGCATAAGGGCGAGTGGAACCTTGTTACGGGCATTAGACAATTCACCTCATTCCGTCATTTCCGTGGCGATCACGAGGAGGCATTCCGTGTACAGCAGGGTACGGAGGTCATCAACATCTCGTCGTTCCTTGATCTTGGTGTTAGTTACGGGATAACCGAACGACTCTTTGCCAGTGCGCTTCTGCCATTCGTATATCATGATCGCTCGTCGATGTATGAGCATGGCGGCAATCCGCGTTTTGATTCGACGGGTGTTTTAATCGGAACGTGGAAGGGTGATAGACGGCATACCTATGCGGCAGGATTAGCAGACGTTCGCTTGTCTGTTGGATATTGGTTGTTTGATCCGAGCGAAAGTGAATACAACTACTCGGTTGCGCTCGGTGTAAAGCTGGCTTCTGGCGCTAAGGGTGCAACGGGCACATTCTATAATCAAGGGACAAACAAGGATCAGATTACCACAGCAGTGGTCGATCAATCGATACAGCCGGGAGATGGCGGCATCGGATATACGATGGAGGTTCAGGGTATCCACCCAATCACACATGAAATCAGTGTTGCTTCCAGCCTTTTCTACATGGCAAACGTGACGAACACAAACGGCGTGCGCCAGCGCACAGCAATAGATTCATGGGCTTCTGACTCCGCAGAGTATTCTAGTCCAGATCAGTACGCAGCCCGTCTTGGATTGTTCTATAATTCAATGGATGGATGGAGTGGCTATCTGGGTGGACGTCTTGAGGGTCTGCCATCTACTGACGTGATCGGCGGCAGCCAAGGCTGGCGCAGACCTGGTTATGCTGTTTCTGTCGAACCCGGCTTTGGATATGCAACAAAGGACTTTTCAATCTTCGCTTCCGTGCCGGTAGCACTCTATCGAAACCGCGTACAGAACTACATCGACAAGATTCGAACACAACAAAGAGGTGTCGAGGTCATCGGTGATGCAGCATTCGCGGACTATCTGATCAACATTGGGTTTAGCTATCGGCTAGGTGGGGCGCACAGCAACATGTAAGTTATAGCTAGTCTTACGTGTTTTTGGTTTGGTGTCCCACAGCACATCAACTCCACACAAATTCAAACGATGGGTCTCTGGTAACTACCGTGAGACCCATTTTTGTGCCGTTTGCTGAGAAAAACGTGACATTCCAATCCTCTGTGCTACTAGTTTTGTGTCGATGTCCGTTTCTTACTCTCAAAGCCCCATACCATACTACTATGGACTTATCCTGCCAATCTCTGCATGGATTGGGCTCGAGTTGGGTGCGTACTGGACGATTCTTACGACGGCTGTTGCATTTGTGATCTTGCCATTGGCGGACACGCTTCGCGGCGTAGACAACGAATCGCCTTCCACTTCGGAGATCATAGACCTTGAATCACGCTGGTCGTATCGCATCGTGCTCTACGTTAACGTCGCAGTGCAGACTGCACTCCTGATGCGCGCATGCTTTGTCTGGAGCAGTGGAACGCAAGCATCATATGAACTGGCTTTTCAGGTTCTCGGTGTTGGAATCGTAACGGGTGGACTCGGCATCACGATCGCACATGAATTGGGACACCGAAGTATCTGGTGGGAAAAGCTGCTTGGCTATGTGTTGCTCACGCAAGTGTGGTATACGCACTTTGTTGCAGAGCATACAGCCGGACACCACAAGAATGTTGGACTAAAGCAGGATCCGGCTACTGCGAGACTCGGCGAGAGTGCCTATGCATTTGTTGTGCGCAGTGCTGTGCAAAGCTGGCTGCACGTCTGGCAGATGGAGGCAGCGCGACTGCGGTCTAAGGGCAGAGCTCCATACGGCTACGGCAATCGCATGTGGATGTGGTCGCTTGCTTCGCCTATGCTCACGGCAATGATTGGCATGGCAGGGGGCTGGCACGTTGCCCTTCTGTTTACACTGCAGGCAATCATTGCATTTGTGCTACTAGAGCTTGTTAATTACGTTGAACACTATGGCCTCGAGCGCAAAGAGCTTAGGCCTGGCATAGTTGAGAAATTCGCACCGCAGCATGCATGGGAGTCTCGATTCATCGTTTCCAACTTCGTGCTCTTCAAGTTGCAACGTCATGCAGACCACCACTTGCTGCCGCAGCGCAGGTATCAGTCCCTTCGTGTGCATGATGCAAGCCCACAGTTGCCACACGGCTATCCAGCAATGTTGCTGATGTCTCTTGTTCCGCCACTGTGGCGGAGTGTGATCCATAGGAGAATGTCAGCGACTGGCTGACGTAAGCAAGCCGGCACGGATTGGGAGCCAGATTGTCTCCATGAATGAGCATCCCATCGGGAGCGTATACTCGATGGGTCCTGACTGGAAGTCCGCGCCGTCATTGTGGCTGCGCAGCACAAACCAATTGGCTACCAGAGAGATCACAGCATCAAAGATGTTGCCTTTTTCCTTCGTGATGGCATGAACCTTATCAACCTTGAGATTGGTGTATCGCAGGTTCATATCGCCTTTACACTTGCGACCGGTGATTGCAAAGTTGAATGTCGTGCTGCCCGAAAGACCCGAACGGATCTTCATGTTATCGGAAATAGGCAGAAACGAATTCAGTGTGGTCGCGTCGAACTTTCCAACTGAACCTGATGCACGCAGTTGATAGGTTGCAGACATCAATGGTATCGTGAAGGTTGCCTGTAATGGGGCGTGCTTCATGAAGAGCCCCTCGACAGAGATGCGAAGGGGCTCAGCAGAGTTCTCGGTCTTGTTCATGCAATGAGTTGCCAGTAACGATAGTTTGTCCCATCGAAGAAGCGCAGGCACGGCTGATCGGGGCCAGCGTTCTCCATACACAATGGACCCATTTCTTACGCGCACCGTATCGATGGCAAGAGTGAATGGGATTGCCTGTGCGATTTCATTGAGCATTTTTGGACGTGGGGCTCGAGGATTCTTCGGAAGCGCAACATTGCTGATAAGGTTGAAATCCAGGGACTGAACATCAACGGTTGTTACGTGCAAAGCTTCGCGTCGTGCAAGTGCATCGAAGTCGATGTCGCGAAGCACAACGGGTCCGGCCGAGACCCGGAACCGATCCCCCCGATACTTCTGCTTTGCAAAGAATGCTGCATCGCTTTGCGATGGGGCTATCGAGAACCATCCTATGCCGAGTTCTTTGGAGCGGTATGAAAAGCGCACACCTTTGACTACATAATCGTATTCAAGGGGGCTCCGAAGAAGCAGCGAATCGACTACCAGTGAACTGTCATTGTTGTTCACTCGTATATGAAACCCATGGGTACGTACGGCCTTCCCACTCGTATAGTCGCGTTGCCACTTGTCGATATCGATAGCAAGGTCGCCGAACGGACGTCCAACAGGGCGCACGCCGGGTATGACTCTTATGGGTCCAAACGTTATTGATGCGCCAGAAAGATTCCCACCAAACAGGGTTGTTGGATTGTTATCGAGAGCCTGAACGTGCAGGTTAGAAACGGCAACTTGCTCCACAATGAGTGGCTGTACAAACTCTGGGAATGCATGTACGAACACGTTGTGCAGTATGGAATCAATGTTCGGTATGCGCGGTAACTGCACAATGGCCGAATCTGAGCCATCGACATCTACGGTTGCTACCGTATCGGGCGTGTCGCCGCTAATACCTTTGATAGATAGCCGCGGCTGGTCTACCATGATTGTGCCGATCGAGATCCCATCACCGTTCAGGAGATCCCAGATTGAGAGGCCTGAAACATCGATCGATGGCACAGCTAGCCGAAGTGCTCTCTCGCGTCCAGATGAGTTGTCGGAGTACTCAACGCGAATACTACCGATCTCAAGTGTACCTGTGATATATGTGTAATCAATACTGCCAACATCTACGACGAGCTTCTTACTACTGTCTGAAACGGCAGACTGCGCCTGTGTTCGGATGTACTGAATGGCCGACGTACGTATCGAGTTTTGTATCGAGTCGGCAAACATCAGGTATACACAAAACAATAGAACCTGCACCGCAACAACTGCGATCCCGATTATCACTGCTATTCGCTTCCATGGTCTTGACCGCATTTGCATACCCCGTATACAAATATGGCACACACATTCCTTACCTTTGCGCTCCATCTGGTCCCGTAGTTCAGCTGGATAGAACGTCAGCCTCCGAAGCTGAAAGTCAGCAGTTCGAATCTGCTCGGGACTACTTCAATCCTCTTGTCAGGCTCATTGGAACCTCATCCGGCGTTGTCTGTAGAGTAGCTGGATGGCAAAATCAAGTTTCTTTCTAATTTTCGGCAGCATTTTTCTTTCACAACTGCCGTGTATTACGAGGGAAATATGAATATCCGCTCAATACAAGCGACTAGCATACTTTGCATTTGCATGCTACTTTCAATTGTTGGTTGTAGCAGCCCATCGGAGCCTGCACCTAAACCACGGTTCTTTTTCGTTGATACCGCAACGGGCACTACCACCATCGATACCGCAGCATTCAGAGCTGTCCTGCTGAGCTATGAGGCGCTGTCCGCAGCAGATGTTCCTGAAGTATCTGATATGCAGGAGTATGCCGAGGCCCAGGAAGAGGTAATGGCAGAGATCGCCTTCCTACGTAGGAATTGCGATATCCCCCCAATTGTGCGTTTTTTAGAGCGCAATGACAGTGCACTTGCTAGTCAGGAAAATGCTATGCAAGTGGCATTAAACGTCTTTCAGCTGAAAGACGCCCTTCCGGAGAATTCTGAAGGAACATTTGCCGACGCTGAAACAGACGCAGCTTGGGATGCGGCAGTTGGGACTGACAACAAGGTGGAAGATGCTACCGAGGCCGTGCATGCGATGTTCAGGATGGCGTGCTTCGCGATCAAGGAGCTTCGAGAGGTGCGCGGTTCTGCTACAAGCACTGTAGCGCGGTTTGTTGCCGATGTTGAACTTGCAGCTACAGAGAACAACCTCATGAGTTTGATGCAGTATTGCGCGTCAAACGACATCAGCTTTCCTCCATCCGTTGATCTGCCAGCAAATGAAATTGAAGAGTTCAGAGAGCGCTCGGCAAAAAAGAGATACAGCGATATTATCACGTATTGAGCCG
>JBEBCJ010000091.1:0-4719 GCA_041157865.1 Bacteroidota bacterium | reverse complement strand
CATCAACTGGGATGCCATTGACTTTGGCTTCGCTGATCAGATGTTTCAGGTGAACACCAAATGTCTCACCACGAAACGGATGTAATGCGCCACGCCGCAGTGATAGACCTTTGTCTGGTATGATCAGATTCATGTCGGTGCCCACACTGCGACCAAATCCCTGGCACGTTGGACAAGCCCCGAATGGACTATTGAATGAGAAGAGACGGGGCTCGGGTTCTACATACACTGTCTGTGATGTGGCACTTTCGAAGCGTGAGGAAAAGTGGTAGTCTGCACCTGACTTCATGTCGCGCAACGTAATACGCCCACCACCGCTGGAGAAGGCCTGTTCTAGTGAATCAGTCAAGCGGGCTACTGAATCTGCATCATCCCGAATCACAACGCGGTCTACCACAACATAAATGGACTGATCGGTGGGCAGGATAGACACATCTTCGATGTTCTGCAGGTCTGTGCCCCCACCAAAGACAACGCGTGAGAAGCCCCTTGCCTGAAGTCCATCACGAACCGTCGACAGCGGAGCATGCTCATGCGGCAGTTCGAACATCACGTACATCCGAGCACCGGTATGCTTACCAACCATTACGGAGGCTACGCTCTCTGCTGTGTCCTTGCGGATTACTTCGCCCGTGTCTTTGTCAATCACGACGCCGATGCGACCATACAGCAGGCGAACATAGTCGTAAACTTCAGTAGTGGTTCCAACAGTAGATCTCGGATTCTTTGTAAACTTCTGCTGCTGAATTGCCACCGCAGGCGGCAGACCAGTTATACTGTCTACGTCTGGCTTCGACATACGATCCAGGAACTGTCGCGCATAGGCACTGAGCGACTCAACAAATCTGCGCTGTCCCTCGGCGTACAGCGTATCAAAGGCCAGCGAGGATTTACCCGAGCCAGAGGGCCCTGTAACTACCGTAAGTGCATTGCGTGGAATGTCAACACTGACATTTTTGAGGTTGTTCACCCGAGCACCGCTGATGGAGATCTGTTTGCCAGAACTCGTCTGCCGAACGGGTTTTCCTGTCGATTTGTTTGTTGGCACTGGGTAAGGGGGCTAGTAGAAGTGGTCAGAACCGTCAAAATTACGGGAAATCACCTCATTTATACCCATTCATGGCACGGTACTTGCTTCTGTGTGTATAAGTCAGTAATTTTGTCGTCTTGCTTAACAACAATGTGCGGAATGGAGTCCAACAATGGCTCGTCGATGTGAACTCACGGGTGTAGGTGTAATGTACGGCAACAATGTGTCGCACGCGAACAATAAGACGCGTCGTCGCTTTATGCCGAACATCCAAAAGAAGCGTATTTGGGTACCTGAAGAAGGTCGCTGGGTAACCGTAAAGGTTACAGCCAGTGCTCTTAAGACGCTGGATAAGATTGGCTATACAGCCATGAAGAAGCGCGCTGCAAAGTAACTGTAGCCGAATATCTCGTGAGAAAGGTCGCCTAGCGGCCTTTTTTCGTTAATATTCAGTCATATCTACGTGACTCGTTCGTCTACCAGCGCGATGCACACCAACAACATGCCGCATGCATTTCATGCACGTTTCGCTATGGCCGCCTTGGCAATATGCGCATTGTATGCGTTGGCCCCGGCGCAGGAGCTCGACAGTGCATCACGTGCGCGCAAGGCAAAAGAGTATTTCATCTCCGGTACGACGCTGCAGATTCAGGGCAATAGGCATGCCGAAGCCATTCTGGAGTTCCAGCAGTCTCTGCGATACGACAGCAGCGTGGTAACGCTTACGGCCATTGCGCGCAGTTATCGCGAGCTTAAGAAGCTTGATCTCGCGCTTGAAAACGTTAACCTTGCTTTAGGACGCGACAAAACATCGCGTGAGGCCTGGGAGTTACTTGCTGAGATCGAGATTTTGCGCGGACGTTACGACGAGGGTCTTGCAGCCTATGAGCGCATTCTTGACCTTAATCCAACCAAGCGTCAACTCTATACACTGGCACGGCTTTATGAGCCCCGCAGCGCCCTGCGCGCCATTGAAATCTACGAGCGTATTGTAGCAACATCTCCCGACATCACGATGTTCATGCGCTTGAGCGAACTCTACCAGCGAACGAAGAACACAAAGGGTCGCGTTCGTGTTCTTGCTCAAGCAGCAAAGATCGCTCCGACAGATCCACAGATAGCTGCTGAACAATGCGAAATGTTTGTAGAGCAAGCGCAGTTCGATGAACTTATCAGCATACTGCAAACCTGGAACGGACGCAGTGTGGATGTTGAGATGTCAACGGACGTGTGGTTGGTGGCACTCTCGCGCATTCTCGAAGATTCACTCGTTATCGGCCTGTATTCGGCAGATGTTGTGCGTGTTATCGATCTGGCCCAAACAACGCTTCCACAAGCCTGGCCAGTGATGGTTGTGGCAGGCACTGTTAGCATGGCCATCAACGACACAGGTCGTGCAGCATCATGCTTTATGACCTTACCTGATAATGCGCTCGTGATACCCGAGGGTTATCTGGAGATTGGACGAGTCTATGGACTTAACAACATGCCGCAACGAGCCATAGACTTTTTATCATTCGGACGCACTCGATTTGCAACGGATATCCGGTTCCCTATCCTGATCAGCTCATTGTATATGGATCTTGGCAACGACCGACAAGCCATCATTGAGCTGGAAGGGGCCACGATACTTGATTCAGCATCAGCTGACGTGTGGGTTCAACTTGGCATGCTGTACGATAGAACTCGCAGGATTCAGGAGTCCGACCAAGCCTATGAAAAGGCACTGCAGCTGGACCCTTCGAATCCCCTCGCAAACAACAATTACGCTTACTCGCTTTCCCTGCGGCGCATCGAACTCGAAAGAGCTCAATCTATGGGATACCTTGCCGTGCAGGCCGACAGCAAGAATGCGGCCTTTCTCGACACCTACGCTTGGATCCTGTATCAACGCGAAGACTTTGACGCAGCCAAACAGTACATAACTCTTGCGATCCAGTATGGCGGTAATGCTACGCATTTCGAACACTACGGAATGATTCTCAAAGCTCTTGGTGAACGAAATGCCGCTGTGCGTGCGTTTGAGCGATCACTCGAGATAGACCCGGCACGTACATGGGTCAGAGACGAACTTGAGCGTTTAACCAAGTAACTATAATCTCAATCGGTGTAACAATGAACAAGCCACTTAGCACAGACCCCAACGAGTATGAAGTCCTTATCCGCCGTCGCGGCGAGACAGACTATGCCTCGTATTGTCCGCAGCTTGCACACATGATTAAGGGTGAGGCCCACGAAGAAGTCGAAGAAGCAATGAAAGCCTACGTGCTTGCCTACATTGCTGCGCTGCCTGCAAAGGCCGAATCGAACTAACTCAGCGGTGCAACCGTGATCCAGGATCAAAGAGATCAACAGGCTCGCTACTTGTCAACCAGACGCTGGGAAACACGGCTCATGATCACATTGATCATCGTTATCGTGCTTGCAGCAGTATGGTCGCTCATACCGTTGTTTGTGCTGGCTTCAACCAATGCCATGAATCTGCCGTTTAGTGTTAGATCGTTTGCCACAGCCACGTTCCTGCTGTTCGTAGGCATCAGTTTATTCGCATCGATCCTGCGCAGCCGCTTCATGAATGCACTACGCAGAGACTACGTCTTTGTTGATGGGTTCAGCAAACTTGAGCTCATCGTGCCCTTTGCCACCTTCGGAGCAATCTCCGTAGGGTTGCTCAGTAGGTGGATGAAGCGTATGGGCTTTGCCAGTGTTATGCGCACTGCGGTGCCCGGCGTTTTGTCGTGGTTGTTTCTTCTGCCTCTTTCAGCCTTTTCTCTTGTCACGAGTGGCGCAGAACCTGCACTTGCACTGTCGGCACAGCCGATAGTGTTTATCCTGTGTCTTGCTTCGGCATACGTGTGCGTGCGACGAGAAGACTGGACGTACATGCTGCCGATGATTCTTGCGATGCTGCTCACACTCGTCGGTATCATTCTTTCGATGGCACTGGACCGATGAAGCCCAACACTGTGGGTAGATACATGCCCAGCTTCGCCCCTTCCCAGTGGTACATGCGTATCGGACGGTGGCTGACGTATTGTGTTCCGATGGTTGTTCTCATTATCCTGGTCGCACCGCTGATTACCGAAACACCCGGCGACGAGTGGAGTGATGAAAATCTGAAGCTCTCAGATATTAGGGCGATCGTTGTGCAATCACTTCTTTACGTAGCCTTTGCCATAGCAACGATCATCGAATCTGCTCGGCTGCCAGGGGGCTCGCCTTTTGCAAGCGGACTTCTTCCATCACGCCAGACGCTGGGTCATATCCGCATCGGTGCGCTCATTGCCGCTGGTATGGTCGTGATCATTGCACTTACTGCGGTCGGTGCTGGAGCTCGCATCCACGATGTTGGGTTTTCATTTCAGCCAATCTTGTTCATAGGTCTCATCATAAGCTCGATGGGTGAAGAAGTGCTGTTTCGTGGCACAATCCTGCAGGCACTTGAACAGCGTTTTGGTACGTACGCGGCCGTTGTGATTACGAGTGCACTCTTCGCATCAGTGCACCTTGGTAATCCGCACATAGAGCCCCTTGCAATCGCTTCAACGTTTCTTGTTGGTCTGTTGTTGGGTATGATGACAGTACTGACTGCGTCGCTCTGGATGCCGATGATCTTCCATGTTGTCTGGAACGTCTTGTCATCTGCGATCTTCGGAGAGGTCAGCGGCTTGCCGCCTGTTGCCCAGATC
>JBEBCJ010000090.1:0-6756 GCA_041157865.1 Bacteroidota bacterium | reverse complement strand
ATGCATTAAAGAGTTTTACCTCGATGGTACATTCGCGTTGAACTGCCAACGGAACTACGCAGGCTTCGCGGACTGGGTTAGGCGCCGGATCAAGAACCTTAATGCGGTATCGCATAGCCATTTCAAGGTCGGGGTTGGTTTCTTCATCCACGGAAGTAGGCGAATTAGTGAATGGAACTCCTCTTAAACCACCATCACCAAGGATGCGTACTGCACGAATGGCGGCATTAGAACGCGACTGGCCAAGTTGAAGTCCGTTGAGATACACCTGATTATTTCCGCGCAGAGTGTCCAGCTCCTGTGTAGCAACATAGAACACGTTATTTGGTCCAGCAGTTACAGTCATCGACCATACCGTTCTCTCCCGCGGCACAAGAAGCCTACTGTTGCGTACTATCTTCCAGCTATCTGGATGCAAATCACTGTTACCCGTAACAGAATAGACAACATGTTCTGACGACCTTTCCGCAGAATAGTCATAGGCATCAATAACCACCAGGAACTCGCCGTTGGGTGCAATGTCTCCTTCGATATGTCGACAAACACCACGACTTGTACCTAGGTCAATTGAGCTCTGAAGGACCCACTTCCCATTATTGAACCGATACATTTCCAATGTCCTATCTAACACAGCTCCTTCTCTTACCACTGAGCGTGCAAACAGAGCATAAGCATCTTTACCGTTAGACATCATCTCTGCATCTGATACAATGATATTGGAATAGCTGGAGGCAATTGACTGTGTAGAAACATTGTTGTCTCGGTCGATATAAATCGAGAACATTTGCGATCCATACCCATCGAATTGATCATGAATACCTGTGATCAAGAATGTTCCATCATCAAGTGCCGCGACCTCCATGTCTCGTTCTACACCTGGCGCCTGTGATAGGCGTGTAGCATCACCAAACTTCCACTGCAATCCATCACGTGTAATGCGACGGCCGTAGACGCTTACGACATTTGAGTTAGTCTCCTTAGCAGACCACACCAACATGATCGTGTTGAGGTCTCTACTGATTGCAATGGAGGGCTTGCCATCGATCACTTTCAGACTAGAATCGCCCGCATCGGGATACCTCATTATCGATCCAAGTGAAGCATCATAGTATGCTACACGAACGTTCTCGGCCTCCAATAAATCATCAATCCTCTGCGATCGCAGAGTAAAAACATCGTAGTCGTTTTGAACCCATGCTACAAATGCACTTCCATCATTGCCAACTGGAACAACTACAGCGTCATGAATTCCATGTTTGTTATCCTCAATCACTGTATTGCGAATCAATGCATGTGTTCTTGCATCCAGTGTGGATAACACAATGCGGCCAGATCTTCCAAGGATTGATTGTTCAATATGTACAGTATGCATCACACTGTCGTTGGAGGCTACCATCGGTCGTGGACGATAATATGGCGTTTCAACTGGTAGGTTTGCGAGAGGAGAAACAAGTTGCGTTGTCTCCTTGCGTTTCTGTTGGATGCCGCTTGAAAAAACAGATTCAAACCATTCATCGAAGACAACAAACGTTGGCATGATGTTGGGATCATAAGCGTGAAGAAAGCGCCCCTTGAAAAGGTCGATCTCGATGATTCCAAAGAACAATGAGAGTTCTAGGTTGAACCAGCGGCTAAAGCTTAATCTTGTTGGATAGTTGGACGTGTTTCGCTCGGCAACAGATTCGCTAAAGATCGTCCCTGAAGCGAACAAAAAGTCATCTGACACAGAGGCTGCCATGCCTATTAGACCAAGCAAGCTGGCTTCAATACCCCCACCTCCGGTAAGAGTAAAGCCAATGGCTTGGCTCGATGGAAATTCGTTACGCTCGGTTAGGGCAACATTCTTGGCAAGCTCTCCAGTAAACATGAGTGCACCGGTTTCTTCAGTGCCAATGTTGACAACCGATGTTTGCTTTACCGAGCCGTCTATTGTAAACGTTGGTGCAATACTTACAAGTCCACCCGAAGCAATAGCAGTGGTAAGCTCCATCAATTCCCTGATCGATTTGATGGTTTCTTTGATCCAATGAACCATCCCCACCGGACTTGCAGTACTCGAAGAATAGAGAGAGCGAATTCGCAATTCACGGTTCGCCAGCTTTTCTTCTGAACCCGCTAGTGTGCCTTCTTCGAATCTATAGAGGGCCTCAAACTCGTTCTGCTCTTCTCCGTCTTTGATGATACTTTCACGTTCAAATGAAGCACCAAAAAAGTCTACCTTCGGATTCCAGTTACTGCCTGCCGGCAGACTGTTGACCATCCTAAAGCTCTTGGACTCCGGAAGGTACTTCGCATCGATCACGATGTCGGTGGACTTCTTGTCGTCATCACCACCAATAAAATACGTTACAACGCCAAAGACCGGCATGACTGCCGTACGAATGTCCGCTGGGAACGATATGGTTGCTCGAAGCGGTATCTCCTTATCAGTTGGCGTTCCGTTAAGCTCCGCTGTGATCCCATTGAGCCAGTCTGCTCTCGGTAGAATTCGTATTGAGGTTTGTTGCGTCTTTGTTGGACGAATCGCATTCTGAAACAGATAGCCGATGTTCACAGAAACAACAGTCCTATCGCGCGAGATCTTCGGCCACGGGTATTGTGCAACATCATGAAGATTCACAAAGACAGACGTTTGAGCAGCAGAATCAACAGATGCTGGCTTTATGCTGAATGTATCAAGAACTTCTCCCTCTGTGCTGAGCAGCGTAAACAGCAGCCTATCAATGCGGGATGACTGCGGCTCCATGCGGAAGCTGTAGTTGCTCGGCATCACCTTGGCACCAGAAGAACCAGCCAGCACAGACTGCTCATGTTCTGCCGTATCTGGTTCGATGTATTGGTCTGGAAACGGCAACATCGCCACAGGGAAATCATAAGTCCTGTTAAACTTTTCTTTGACACCATCGAGCTCTTTCCACAGGTATCGAATATGTATTCGAATCACCGAGCTTGTATCAAGGGCTGCCAGTGCCACAGGTGTTGCAAATGATACTGTTTCTGCAACGGGCTTCTCGATTGGGAACCAATAGCCTTCCTTGACTTCCTTTGTTACATAGTTTTTGAGTACGTTGCTGTATACCGACAAGCCGACCTCTACGCTGTCTCCAACCTGACCGCGCAGTTCTGCGAAGTACTTTCTTGGTGATATCTGAACCGTTACTTGTGTCTCTGGGGCACGACCTTGCTGAAACGGACCCCACCCCTTAGATGAAAAGATCCAATCCTTTCCTTCATTGCCGGGAAACACGCGAGGCGTTGCCACCTGTGAAAGGGGCAGGTATAGCGATGCAACACCTCCACATTGTGATGTTCGTATTAAGCCTGCAATCGTATACGGGCCACGATCAGGATTAAGCTGGTTGAAATCATATTCAGGTACGATAATCGTATCACCAATGGGACGTAGAGCTGGGAACACTTTAACAGATTCCCCATTTTTATCGACCATCCGCAGTGAATCAATCTCGACGATGCCGTCCAGATTGGTGATTGCCATACGCTGAACAAGGGTTTTCTGAGCAATATCACTAATGCGGTAACTTGGATACGATGTTCCGAGTGGTACAGAAAGCCGTGGATTTGTTCGTAATGTAAACGGCGCTGTCACAACAACACCTCTCGCCGGTAATGTCATGCTCTTCGAGTATAGGCGCAACACAACACTCTGGGTGGAAAGGGGGAGCTTCGAGACAGAATACATCGTGTCAGCAGCTAGGCCATTAGGTACCTGAGCACCGTATGGACGCACCAACATGTCATCAATGATATTGGTAGCGCAATCACGGATCTCTAATCGCACGGAATCAATCGTAAGATTGTTGCCGTACCCGAGTGATCCTGACTTGGCACGCCAACGCAAAGCGACATCAACGATATCGTTCGAACCTTGCAGAATAGGGCTATTGTCGTTGGAAGGTGGGCGCTGTTCCAGATTGACCTTTTGTACTACAGCAGATGGATATTCCAGCATCTTTGTCGAAATGTTCTTCGTGTAGACAACGCCCCCCTGAGGACCTCCGTCAGAAACATATCGAATAGACATCCTAACGGTATTTAGAGCACGCAATGGGAATAGCTGTGTCTTTACCACGAGCGCTGGATCATATACAACGCGGTATGGCACGAGAAGCACCATCGAATCGATGACCTCGTCTACGTCATTATATGTAACAAGCCGAATCTCCTTCGTCTGTGCTGGAATCTTACTGAACTTCAGGAGTGGATATAGTGGTTTGACTCCTCGTATCATGTTTGATTTCTTATCGATGTCCCAGTCTAGGTAAATGAAATCGATCGGCGGCTCAGCAACCATTGATAGAGTATCAGGCACCGTATTGACAAGGCGATTGATCTGAGATCCAACACTACTTGACAAAGGTGTTACCAGGGTGACTGAGAGCTTGGCATTTACAGGAAGCTTACCTGCATCTGCCTTGTATACAACCGTGCGATCCGGGCCTTCGACTGGAATGATCTGTTCATCCACCGGCGTCTGATCTTTGGTTCCGGCAAGGCTGAATCTGACAGCAGATGCATCCGCTGATACGTTTTTGAGAGTAACGGTAACTGGTGTCTGTCGAGTAACTATTAGTGTGGAATCTAATCGAGGCACAGCGGTAAGCGTACCCGGTGATGGCTCGACAAACACCGGGTGAGAAACAGATCGAGATATGTCCGTAAACCCAACCGGCATCCTTTGCGTTGTTTTGAAGTATACCCTTGCTGAAAGGGGCAGATCAATAGTCTGAAGGTTCGCTCTTCGCGAAATCGGCTTGCCGCTTACATATGAATCATCAGGCCAATAGACAACAGAGTCGGATGATCGCAGGTCATGAAGGTCAATGATGGGCGAAGTATAGATTGGCACATCAGGAGTCTTTTCATCTGCGAGGATAAATTGCCCCCTATATGATAGAGATTTCTGCTCCTTTCCCTTGAGTACATCCGTTACCGCAGGGGTAATGGTTGCAGAATCCCCCTGAGAATATGGTCCCCATGAATCAGCGATAAGAAACGGCTGGGAATAGTCTCGTATATCGAATCCATAATAATAGTCTGGTGCATCATCTGATTGATCATTGATAGCTCGCGACCTTACCACGTAAGAACCGAACGTTAGCTGGGCGGCCTCAAATGTAATCGAACCCGATCGAACGAACTCGCCGGGCGCTGGCGGGGTGAAGACCTTTTCCTGCAGAATTGCACTCGAACCAGAGAGCAACTGCATACGAAGACTAACAATTCTAGGTGGCAGACTATCAATCCGCACCGTATATGGCTCCTTAGCATCAAGCTGCACAGGTAGTGTACCGATTATGGTGTGCACCGGCGGCGTTCTTCTAATGTCGAGCGGATAACGTACCTGTACGCTTGGTAGATGCGTTCCGTAGTTGGCCGTAACAACAAGGCTTGAGCCCCTTGTGACATCAAACATATTATAAACAAAGCTGGACGCATCTACAGCCGTATCGTAAGGTATGGTGTCGCTCACCGGCCTACAGACCCTTCTAACGGCATTTTCATATTCGATTGCCCACTGAACACTCTCGCACTTACGTCCCAATCCGCTGACTGTAAACGTATTGGGCTGCTCAACGTTGCTTGTGAAAGGACCAAAACCAGCAGATGCTGTTACTATTGGGACGGGCAGCGAGTCGGGTATCTTCCGTTCTACAACATAACCGCTTTTAGGGCATGCTTCGCAGAAAACCTGCGCTCGGTATTTCAGAGCTCCGGGATACTGCGGAAGATTCAAGGTATCTATCAGCGCTTGTTGCAGATTACTCCCGGAGAGACTTCTATGCTTCAACGTATCACCCGAGGATGTGAGCAACGTAAGCCTAACCTCTGTCGTATTGTTCGGATAGTTGATTACGCCATATAACGAGGCAACGGGTGAACCAACGATACGCGGCGTAAACTTATCTGTTAGAGAATAATCTCGTTGCACTTCGACCAACCTTGTTTCAAAGTCTGTGATCTGAAGTGGAAATACTCGTGAGATGCTGAAAGATGTTCCGCTGTACTTGTTTCTTACACGCATTACAACAGACAGCTGCGGCTCAGGGGTAGTAGGAAGACTGAGCATATTTAGATTGATCCACCACTCTGATCCTACTTGCGAATACAGTGTTCGGCGAACAGTGTCGTCCTGAATGAACACCTGAAAATCACACTCTTCTATATAGAGGTCATTAGAGTATCCTACTACTACTATGCCCTCTATAGGGTTGCGTGTGTAATTCGTTCTGATAAATGGACCCGGTGGCCTTATATCGAACTGTGCAGACGCACTCGAGATGCAAAGCGTCACCATGAACGCTGCAAGTACAAAACGTGCCATCCTTATCCTTTGATTTGGGGTGTTCTTGGGCTGCGTAAAGCTACCCATTCTCCAGAACTCCAGTAGGTATAATATTAATGTGCAACAGATTGTCGGCTACTATGAATCATGGGGCCGCAGTATGCTGCGGCCCCATGATTATATAACTAGCGATTTCGTTGTGTTCGCTTAACGAACTACCACAACCGGCACACTGCCTGCAACACCAAGCTGATCAGAAACAACAACTGTGTAATGGCCGGAAGCAAGTTCAGACACAGTAAACGATACACCCTGAATTCCCTCTGATACTGCACCCGAGTATAGCGTCGCGACGAACGCGCCAAATGCATTAAAGAGTTTTACCTCGATGGTACATTCGCGTTGAACTGCCAACGGAACTACGCAGGCTTCGCGGACTGGGTTAGGCGCCG
>JBEBCJ010000089.1:0-3011 GCA_041157865.1 Bacteroidota bacterium | reverse complement strand
CGAAAAAGGGAACGTGGTACGATTATACGGGCAGACGTCAGTACAACGTGTATCTTGATAACAACTCCACGACTCTTCAGCCGGGCGAGTATCGGCTATACACAACACAACCTGTTTTCGGTCTCATCACGAGTGTTGATCAGACTATAGACAACCACGCCGAACAGCTTTCTTCCTATCCACAGCCTGCATCAGATGAATTGTTACTGCAATTGCCCGGCGGCGCCGGGCTTCTCCGTATTGCTGATGCGCTGGGAAGAACAATTCAAAGCATCGTGGTATCGGAGTTCGATACCGAGAGCCTAGCTGTTGATACATCGCGTTTGAGCAATGGCTCGTATGTGGCGATATTCACGACCGCAACACAACAACACATCACGTCATTTGTGATTCAGAGATAGTATGAGAAACCTTGCCCTACTCCTGTGCGTGGCTATGATTGCCGCTCCTGTACTTTCGCAGCGACTAACTATTGAGCGGCTTGCACATGCCTCCAGGGTTATTCAAAACGACCGTGGTGCTGAGATCATCGCCTCCAATGGCAGGTTGATGATCACCGTGATCAATGCCTCGACGGTGCGCATCCATCTAACGAAGTCCAATGTGTATGATACTCTCTCGTATGCCGTCATTCCGAGTGCCCACGAAAAAGCCGTGATAGAACAGAAGAGCAACGACGAGTTTTACAAGCTTGCCACGGACTCGCTTACGGTAGAGGTAAACCTAAAGCCCCTTGCTGTAACTGTCTTCGACAAGCGCGGTAATGTTCTTGTTCAAGATGATGCAAAGCTTGGGATCTCGTGGGCCGGCTCGCACATCACGAACTATAAAGTGATGCATAACGACGAGCGGTTTATCGGGCTCGGGGAGAAGACGGGTCCACTTGATCGACGCGGCAATGGCTACACACACTGGAACACAGATTTCTTTGGTTACCCGAGCGGCGCAGATCCGATCTATATGTCTACGCCATTTTACATCGGATTGCATTCCGGCTCGTCGATGTACGGACTATTCCTCGACAACTCATCGCGCACGCGGTTTAACTTCGGTGCTTCGAACAACAGGTTCTCTTCGTTCGGCGTCGAAGATGGAGACCTACGCTACTATGTGATCGCCGGCTCGTCTATCCCAAGTATCATCAGCTCGTATGCAAAGCTCACAGGCACTACGCCTATCCCTCCAAAGTGGGCACTGGGGTATCAGCAATGCCGCTACTCGTACTACCCAGATACACAGGTGCTCAACGTTGCCCGCACATTCCGCGAGCGGAAGATCCCTGCAGACGTGATCTATCTCGACATTCATTACATGCAGGACTACAAACTCTTTACCTGGGACTCGCTGCGGTTTTCGAATCCCAAAGGAATGCTTGAGCAACTCGGTAAGTTGAACTTCCACACAACAGTAATCGTCGATCCCGGTATCAAAGTAGAAAAGGGCTACAAGCAGTATGACGAGGGTGTTGCCAAGGATCACTTTCTCAAGTATTCAGACGGCAGCCTTTATCAGGGTCAGGTCTGGCCTGGATGGTGTCACTTTACGGACTTTACCATGCCCAAGGCACGCCAATGGTGGGGCGAGCAGTTCTCCGGCCTTGTGAAGGATGGTGTGCGCGGTTTTTGGAACGACATGAATGAAATCGCGACGTGGGGTCAGTTCATGCCGGACAACATCAACTTCGGTTTTGAAGGCACGGGTGCTACGCACCTTCTCGGACGCAACGTGTATGGCATGCAGATGGCGCGCTCTACATACGAGGGTACGCGCAAGCTTCTCGGTAATGAGCGCCCCTTTATCCTAACTCGTTCCGGGTATAGTGGTATTCAGCGTTACAGTGCTGTCTGGACGGGCGACAATCAATCGAACGACGACCACATGATGGCAGGCATTCGACTCCTGAACAGTATGGGTCTAACCGGCGTGCCTTTTGTTGGTATGGATGTAGGGGGCTTTACAGGAAACCCATCCAAGGAGCTCTTTGCGCGGTGGACCACGATCAGTGCATTTACGCCGTTCTTCCGCGCGCATGTTGCTATCGACAACAAGAGTCAAGAACCATGGTCATTTGGAGAGCGCGTAGAACAGATCTGCCGCAACTACATATCGATGCGCTATGTCCTTATGCCGACACTCTATTCGGCCTTCAGCGAGGCTGCTATGACGGGTATGCCTGTTATGCGCGCAATGGCTATCAACCATCCATTTGATAACAATGTGTACGATTGGCAGTACCTGCATCAGTTTACGTTGGGCTCCGATCTTATGGTATGCCCTACACCGAGCTACGAACGATTCACACGCGTCTACTTCCCAGTAGGCGACACATGGTATTCGATTCATGACGACGCCCCATACACCGGCGGAACAAGTGTGATCGTAGACTCTCCAATAGAGAAACTGCCGATCTTCGTTCGCGACGGTGGCATTCTCTTTGCACAGTCACTCGTGCAATCGATGAACGAAAAGCCCTCGGATACACTCCGTGTGCATGTATGGCCGGGCAACGCTGTTCGTACCGCCACATGGTATGACGATGATGGCAAGACATTCGATTATGAGAAGGGGGCAAGTGTATCGCGCGTGTTCACGCACAACGCGTCAAAGCGCAGCATCACCATCGGTGCAGCACGTGGACCCTTTCAATCGGTGTTTACGCATGTTCGCATCGTGCTTCACGGAAACATACAGTCTACTTCGGCCGCTGTTAACAATGCACCAGCTCGGGTGACCTCTGATGCACATGCATTCCTGGGTGGTATTCAAAAGTTTGATCCACTTGGCGGTGCTTCCGATAACACAGCACTGCCGGTGTCTACAATCACCGCGCCACTTACATCGGGTGAGATTACGATCACATACTGATACTGCGCGTTGACAGCTTGCTGATTGCAGGATTTCTTCACCCCCTCTACGTTGCAGCTAATTGCAGCTTTAGGGGGTGTTCTGTATGGAGATCGACAAGTCTGAACTGTACCGTATGATCACGCGTACGTTTCCACGATCGAACT
>JBEBCJ010000088.1:0-10533 GCA_041157865.1 Bacteroidota bacterium | reverse complement strand
ACGAGAACAATGTCTGCTGGTGTATCGGACGCGAATTCACGTGCATCACCCTGTTGTGCTGATACGATCGAGGTTCCGGCACGCTCGGCATTCTCTTGAATAAACCGCAGTTTGGATTCGTGTTTCTCGAGCGCAACAACAAGGCCCTGGTTTTTCATCAGCTCTGCGGCATGTACGGCCTTGCCGCCCGGTGCTGCGCATAGGTCAAACACCGTCATGCCTGGCTGTGGGTCGGCCAGAATGATGGCCATGCTCGCACTTGCATCCTGTACGGTAACGTGTCCGTCTTGGAACAACTGCAAGCCCCGTATATCCCGAAGCGCAGTCATCAAGATGCTATTCGGATGCACAGGAGAAACCTCGTGCTTGATCTCGAGGGCTGTGAGTTGGTCTGTAACAGCGTGGACACTCGTCTTAAGCGTGTTCACGCGCAGCGTTAGCATCGGACGATTATTATTTGCCGTCAGCAAGGCCTCTGCCTGTTCGGAGCCGAACCTCTCTACGTACCTGCGAACCAGCCACTGGGGGTGGGCTGTATGCACGGACAAATACAGTACCTCGTTCTCCTGACGGTCGGGATAGCGAATCGTCTGTACGTTGCGAAGAATGTTCCGCAACACACCATTGACGATACCTGCATGCCGGTCTCCCTTGATGCGCTTTACGATCTCAACAGACTCGTTGATCGCAGCAGGTGCTGGAATCTTGGACAAGAACATCATCTGGTAGAGCGCAATACGTAGTGCATTCTTGACAAGGGGCAGGCATTTTGCGAACTCTCCATGGTAGAATCCTGTTAGCACCCAATCGATGCGCGATTGCCAGCGTACCGTGCCGTTCACCAGTTCTGTAACCAGGGCGCGGTCTGCCGGTTCTAACTCCGAACGCCTGAGTTCGCCGTCGAGAAGCTTGTCGATATACGAGTCGCTGTTTTCGTATCGGCTCAGGAGTTTAACCGCAAGCCCGCGGGCCGTTTGCAGTACGGCAGATGCCGAATCTTCGATCCGAGGGGCTGCTTGTTCGTCTCGGTCTGTCAAAGGTGCTTGATGTTCGCTCATAGTACCGCAAGTATACAAAAGCAACGGCAGGGGCCTGGCAGGCGTTCTTTATTTGTAAGTTGCCACCAACGTTCAAACGCAGTAAAAACATGACAGTATTTGTTCAGCTTCTCTTGACTCTAGCAGCATTTCTCGTGCTCGTGCCATCGGCTGCACAGGCACAACAGAAGAAGAAGATCGTTGGTGCGAGCACGCCGCTTGCTCCTGACGAGCGCCCAACATCTATGTGGTTCGGCGGCTACGTCGGACCTACGTTTGCATCGCAGGGAGGAACGTTCACAACCGACTGTAATTGCGAGTTCTCCGGTGGGGCAGGAACGGGTTTCGCTGTGGGTCTGATGTTTGAGGATAAAACAACATCGAAGATCATTATCGGGGCGCAGCTCGGATACGATATCAGGGGGCTAACAGGCCGCTTCCGTGAGATCGAAGGCTCGGTACAATCTAGCCCGTCGGGCAGGACCTACACCGTTCCGATTCAGTTTTTCAACCAGGCATCAATTAGCCTGGATGTGCTTTCGGCTACAGCATATGCCAAGTACGCATTTTTAGGTCCGGTCTATGCACGTGCCGGACTGAATGCCGGATATGTGGTTGGTTCGACTCTTTTGCATACTAAAACGTTAGAAACAAAGACCGTTACGTTTCCGAATGGGGAGGTAGCCAGCGTTGTTCTGCCTGATGCACCCAGCGGGGTAGTAACTGTTCAGGACGGTCCTGTTGGCGAGCTGAATCCCCTGCAGCTAGGGCTTATCGGAGCATTGGGAGTAGAGATTGCGATACGGAAGGTGGAGCGCAAGTTTGGACCACCAGCTGTAACAACCTACCTAAGCCCCGTGATCCAATACCAGTTTCCGATCAGTAATATCTCGGCACAAGGCAACAGCTTCCAGCTGCGCCAGATGCAATTTTTTCTCGAACTACGCCATAATCTCTAGAATAGGTTTTGGCGGTTTTCCACATTTACCTATTTTTTGGCCCTACGACAATATCACACTTGTGTGAAGTGTGTCAGGTTGTGGGAATGAACAGGTGGGGAGCGAACTTTTTTCAAGGGACGAAATGTCTATGATACGGCGATTTGTTACGGTCTGTGTCTGCACCATAGCGATCTGCATGTCGCAGATGCAAGCCGCGACGGCTGACAAAGTGTTGTACCTGTATAGCGTAACGCTTGAGCCTTCGGCGCAGGCAGACGATGATACTCGTGGCGACATCCTTAGCGATCCGAAGCGTATTCGGATCATTAATCTTGGTGCGATCAACCACGATGGGGTTGACTATGCTCCAACGGTTAGTGCGGACGGTAAGACACTGTACTACGTGTCCGACCGCAAGGGCAGTAAGTTCAACGTCACAGAAGGCCGATTGTCCCACGACTTCTGGCGCACTTCCAAGGCCAAGAGCCAGGACACAAGCTTTAGTGAGCCTGTGAACCTTGTTGAGATCAACACGACCACAGACGAAGGTGCGGCTTCTATCGCCGCAGATCGTCAGACGTTGTACTTCACGGGCTGTAACCGCCCGGGTGGTATCGGATCGTGTGATATTTGGGAGGCCAAGGTTGATGGCGACAAGTTCCTTGAGCCAAAGAATCTGGGTCCAAACGTGAATTCACCGTTCTGGGATTCGCAACCATATATCGCTCCAGATAAATCACGCCTGTACTTCACGTCAAACCGTCCGTTCAATCCGAAGGATGAAGACGAAAAGGACTTCGATATTTGGTATTGTGATTGGGACGATGATCTGGGCGAATGGAAACCAGCTCGCAACCTTGGTTCCGAAGTAAACACGAAAGAAAAGGAAAGCTCGCCGTTCATCGCTGCTGATGGCCGCACGCTGTTCTTCTCGTCGAACGGTCACCTGCCAAATCTTGGCGGTCTGGATTTCTACCGCGTCCGCAAGACCGGTGAGAAGGACAAGGATGGACGTGATCGTTGGTCTAAGCCAGAAGCGCTGCCAGCCCCTATTAACTCGAAGGAAGACGATCAGTTCATGTCTATCCCGGCTTCGGGCGACGTTCTCTACTGGTCTTCGAGCCGCGAAGACATCAAGGGTGCGCAAGGCGACTTGGACGTTTACATGGCATTTATTCCAACGTTCTCGCGTGCTGTTAACCTTATCGTTAACGTCGTCGATGAATGTACCGGCCAGAACGTTCCAGCCACGATCACATTCAAGAATGCGCTTACGGGCCGTTCTGCCAACGATTCCGTTGACATGACACGTCTTGAGTCGAACGTGATCGTTGGTGATGACGACTACGGTACAACTGATGAAAATCGTGCAAAGCAGGTCACGTTCACTGTGACGGCATCTTCGCCATCGTACGGAGAGCGCTCAATCACAGTACCTGTTGACTATCCTGGAAAGACTGTTGACCAATCGCAGTCTGGCGTTCAGACTGAGATCAAGAAAACGATCACACTCGGCAATCGTCCAGTGCTGACTGCAGACATGGACGCCTCAGATTGGGCGAAGAAGAAGAACAACAACTTCAGGGGTCTTGTTATCGAAGAGCGCGCATCGATCCAGCTGTATCCGCTGTTGCCATACGTGTTCTTTGACCTTGGCAAGGCAGATCTGCCAGCTCGTTACAAGCGTCTCACATCATCACAGACTGCAGATTTCAACGATGAGCGTCTGCCGGGTGGTACGCTCGATAAGTACTATCACGTGCTGAACATCTACGGCTATCGTCTGCGCAAGTACCCGAACGTGAACGTTAACATCGTTGGTTGCACGGACGAGACAAACGAAGACAAGAATTCGCCACTTCCTAAGCAGCGCGCTCAGATTGTGTATGACTACCTCAAGAACGTTTGGGGTATCGCAGAGAGTCGCATGAAGGTAGTCGGACGCGGTTGGCCAGAATTGCCATCGAACAAGAAGGATACGAACGGTATCGTTGAGAACCGTCGCACAGAGCTTGTATTCAGTGGCGATAAAGAAGACCTCTGGAATGTTCAGAAGCCTATTGAAGACCGCGACCCAACACTGTTCCCGACGCCTGCTACGCTTACGTTTGGCATGAAGAACGGTATCGATAACAACATCGTTGCTTCGCGGCGTGTTGAAGTTTTCCGCAATGGTAAGCCATGGAAGACTGTTTCAGATGTTGGTACAACAGATGCAACGAAGGCCTGGGACTGGCAGAACGAAGACGGTGAGTTCCCGACAGAGCGCAACCCGCAGGGCGGCGATGAGTATTCTGTAGCTCCATACAAGTCAGTACTGATCGTTACATCAAAGAACGGACAAGAGTGTAAGTCAGATACGGTCACAACACCTGTTAAGCGTGTAACATCGGTTGGTATGGGTGTTGACAAGGATGCTGTGAAGACTCTCGAAAAGTACAACCTGATCCTCTTCAAGTTCGACTCTCCAGAAGCTGGCGAACTCAATGAGCGCATCATGTCAACATGGGTATACCCACGTGTGAAGAAATCATCTGTTATCCGTATCGAAGGCCATACAGATATCGTAGGTCTCGATACACGTAACAAGACGCTCTCTGAGCAGCGCGCAGGCACAGCCGAGAAGTTCATTAAGAACCGCACGAAGGAGTTCACAGAACTTTCAACGCGCGGAACGGGTGAAGAAGAGCCGCTGTATTCCAACGAATCGCCAGAGGGACGCTTCTTCAACCGTACGGTTCAGGTTATCGTCGAGACACCACTGGCAGACGCTGGCCTCGAGTAAATCATCGCACATATGTCGAACAGAAAGCGCCCGACAGGTTGTCGGGCGCTTCTCGTTTATATTCGCACCTATGATTATTGAATGGAACGCAGACCCCGTCATCTTCACTGCTGGCCCCCTATCACCGCGTTGGTACGGAGTGCTCTTCGCATCTGCATTTATGATCAGCTACCAGATCATGAAGAAAATGTTTGTGGCAGAGGGCAAGCAGATGAAACATCTGGATCAGCTTACGATTGCAATCATCGTAGGTACGATCGTGGGTGCTCGGGTTGGGCACGTGTTGTTCTACGAACCTTCGGTGTTTTTTGAGGATCCACTCGAAGTGATAGCCATATGGCACGGTGGACTTGCCAGTCATGGCGGTGCCTTGGGCATCATTACGGCATTGTGGTGGTTTCACAGTAAGAATCCCTCGTTTGGTATGACGTGGCTGTTTGATCGTTTGGCAATTGTTGCAGCTATCTCCGGAATGTGCATTCGTTTGGGCAACCTCATGAACTCCGAGATCATCGGTAAGCCTACAGATGGCACATGGGGCTTCTGGTTTCAACGCATAGATGCCATGCTCTTGCCGCGTCATCCAACGCAGATCTACGAGGCAGCCTTGTGTCTGGCTCTCTTCGGTCTAACCTACTGGATGTACGGCCGCGGTGTTGCCAAGCGAAACCCCGGAATGATCTTCGGATTGTTCCTTGTTCTGCTTTTTATTGGACGATTCATCGTTGAGTTCTACAAAGAGCACCAGGTTGATTTTGAGGCTAGTCTACCAATTGACATGGGCCAGATATTGAGTATCCCCTTCGTTGTGCTCGGTTTGGTCTATTTCATTCGGAGCATGCGGCCACAGCAGGTATGATGCCATACGAGGCAGGTCTGCTATTTTTGCGCACTTCACTCAACTAAGGAACAGAGATCATGTCAATACAGCATATCACGGTAATCGGTGGCGGCACAATGGGCAACGGTATTGCTCACGTTGCGGCACAAAGCGGTTATACTGTAACACTTGTAGACGTAACGGATGCAGCTGTTGAGCGTGCGATGAAGACGATCACGTCGAACCTTGAGCGCCAGGTCAAGAAAGAAGTGATCACTGCCGATGCAATGGCAGCGACGCTTTCGCGCATCAGTACATCGACGAATCTTGAAGAAGGTGCAGCAGCTGCCGATCTCGTGATCGAAGCGGCCAGTGAGCGTATGGAGATCAAGCAGCAGATCTTTGCAACACTTGACCGAGTGTGCAAGCCTGATGCGATTCTGGCATCAAACACATCGTCGATATCGATCACGGAGCTTGCAGGGGGCACGAAGCGCGCCGACAAGTTTATCGGCATGCACTTCTTCAATCCCGTTCCAGTGATGAAGCTATGCGAGATCATTCGTGGACTTGCCACAAGCGACGAAACGTATGCGACGATCAAAGAACTTGCAGAAAAGATGGGCAAGGTTCCGGTAGAAGTTCAGGACTATCCGGGCTTTATCTCAAACCGGATTCTGATGCCGATGATCAACGAAGCCGTGTATTGCGTCATGGAAGGTATTGCGTCGGTAGAAGATATCGACACAGTGATGAAGCTCGGCATGGCACATCCAATGGGGCCGCTCACGCTGGCAGACTTCATCGGACTCGACGTATGCTTGTCGATTATGGAAGTTCTTCACAATGGTCTCGGTGATTCGAAGTATCGTCCATGTCCGCTCCTTCGTAAGATGGTAGCTGCCGGACATCTCGGGCGCAAGTCGGGTAAGGGTTTCTACAGCTACTAAGAGCTTGTCCTGATGTCTACGAAGCCAACCGACGATGAACTCGCGCGGTTTCATCGGTACTTTGCCGTTGAAAGCAACAATTATGCATGGCAGTCTGCTATAGCACCAGTAGACGAACGAGAGCCATTAGACATTCTGCGGCGTGCATATGTCTCTGCTTACCATTGGTCTGTTATTGGCACGGAAGTAAACGAGTTTAGAGCTAACATTTTGCTTGCGCATGCACATGCGTTTTGTGGGCATGGACAAACTGCGCTTGGATATGTGCAACGGTACCAGGAATATCTTGGCCGCAATACTGTCGAAGGCTGGGAAAACGGCTTTGCTACTATGGTCCATGCGCAAGTAGCACATGTGCTAGGCGACCACGAACTCCATGCATCGTTGTATGCAGAGGCGCAGGCGTTGATTGATGCTACGCAAGACCCAGGTGATAAAGAAGTGCTGATGTATACATGGGTACATATACCAGCCCCATAACAGCATTACTTCTTCTTGCCAAAGTCCGGCTCGATGCGCACTGAGCGCACAAGAATCAACGATGGGATGGTGGCGATCAGCACCCATATGAAGAAGTTGGTATAGCCAAGCTGCGACTGTATCCAACCGCTGAACATGCCGGGAAGCATCATTCCGAGTGCCATGATGCCTGTACAGAGAGCATAGTGTGCTGTCGAGTGTGTGCCGCGGGCTACGTAGAGCATGTACATCATATAGGATGCGAACCCAAACCCATATCCGAATTGCTCCATTGCGGTGGCCGCAGTTACGATCATGATGTTTGATGGTTGATAGATCGATAGCAGCACGAACACCGCATCTGGGATGTGGATGATCAATGCCATTGGCCAGATCCAATACTGTAAGCCCTTGCGTGCTATGGCGAGACCGCCAAGAATTCCACCAACGGCAAGTGCGATGATTCCAACGGTGCCATAGGCAAGACCTACTTGCTCAGTGGTCATGCCGAGTCCGCCGTTTGCTGTGCTGTCGAGCATAAACGGGGAGATCATCTTCACAAGCTGCGCTTCACCAAGTCTGTAGAGCAGTAGGAAGGCAAGCGTGAGTCCGATGTTATCCTTGCGGAAGAACTGGGCGAACGTTGAAGAGAACTCGCGGACGATCCGTCCGGTACCCTCAGCGGCTCGCGCAGAATCAGATATGGGGCTTGGCAGGGCCACGAGATGGTAGAGTGCAAAACCGAGAAACAGTAGGCCAATGACGCCGATTGTGACTGACCACGCAGCGGCGATGTTTCCGCCGAGGCCCAGAATGGAAGCAGTTTCAAGATGTCCGGCTAGCATCACGAGTAGACCTTGGCCGGCAACCATGGCGATTCGGTAAAACGTGCTTCGTATCCCCACGAAGGTTGCCTGTTGATGATCATCCAAAGCTAGGATGTAGAACCCATCTGCGGCTATATCATGTGTTGCACTGCTGAATGCAAGCAGCCAGAACACCGCCAATGAGTACCTGAAGAAGTCTGGTCCGGGAATTGTCAGCGCAACGCCAGCAAGGGCGGCACCAATGATGAGCTGCATGGCAATGATCCAAAAGCGCTTTGTGCGCAACGCATCAACTAGTGGCGACCATAGAGGTT
Organism: Bacteroidota bacterium; assembly: GCA_041157865.1. Classification (GTDB taxonomy): domain Bacteria; phylum Bacteroidota; class Ignavibacteria; order Kapaibacteriales; family Kapaibacteriaceae; genus UBA10438. The sequence goes on along the minus strand of JBEBCJ010000088.1, from coordinate 2,400 downwards.
TGATCACCCAGGGCAGGTAGAGCCATGATGTATAGAATGCTATGTCGCCATTGGAAACGCCAAGACGCTTATACATGATCACGGAAACCGTCATCACGATCACATATGGCAAGCCTTGTGCAAGGTAGAGCGTAGGGATCCATGACCAAGGATTTACGCTTCGCGCATTGTTTGCATTCATCTACTTGTCCCCTCCTCGATGCTCAGCAACGATACGAAGAGAACACTTACAATCCAGCGTCACGAAGGGACTCAACAATGGTCCGCTGCTCTTCTGACAACGAGGTTGGAACAACGATATGTAGTTCGATAAACAAATCGCCACGACCCCCATCCGAGTTGTATACCGGCATGCCTTGTCCACGCAGACGAAGCACCTTGCCTGAGGGAGAACCGGCTGGCACGGATACTGTAAGAACACCACCAAGCGTTCGTACATCGATCTTGCCACCAAGCATGGCAGTAGATACAGCAATGTGCTCGCGAACATGAATGTCGTTGCCATCACGTCTGTATCGCGGATGATCTTGAACTGTTACTTCTAATTCGCCATCGGGGATGCGCAGACGTTGTAGTGAAGCAATACCGGGCTTAAATGTGATATCAACTTTCTTTTCGTTGATCGTAAACCTCTTTGCAATGCCGGTGAACGCCTCTTCAAGAGAAAGCGTGACCGCATAGACAGGCTTTGGGGCCGGACGTGGCTGTGTGCGCCGTGCCTGCCCCCTGGCAGAAGACGTGCGCTGACCAAAGAGCTCAGAGAGCAGATCTCCAAATGACGTGCCCTGGAACATACCGTCCACATCTTCCATGTTGAACTGCTGTCCGAAGCCGCCGGGGCGCTGTCCAGTTCGTTGGTATTGCGAGTATTGCGAGGAAAGCTGATCGTACTTGGCGCGCTTATCGGGATCACCCAGGACATCGTAGGCCTCTGAGACGCGCTTAAATCGCTCTTCGGCCGCGGGATTGTCAGGGTTGGTATCCGGATGAAACTCGCGAGCAAGTTTGCGAAACGACTTCTTGATCTCGTTGGACGTAGCAGTCTTCGGAACACCAAGTTCTTTATAGTAATCGGTAAAACTCATAACGCAATCTATAGACGAATTCAATGGCTAAGTTGTGCAGGGGGCTCACATTAGACCTCGTTCAACGAATGACGTGTAGGTATTGCCAGCAATGATCAGGTGGTCGAGAACGCGGATATCTACGATGTTTCCGGCATCAACAAGCTGTTTGGTTATTGCAATGTCGTCCTTTGACGGTTCTGCATTCCCAGACGGATGGTTGTGCGCAACGATGATAGAAGCTGCACTCTCGGCTATTGCCAGTCGGAACACTTCTCGTGGGTGAATCAACACCGCATTCAGCGAGCCATCGCTAACACAAACTTCTCGCAGCACCTGATTGGCCGAATTCAACAGGACTACGCGGAATGATTCGGTGCGCAGGTGGCGCATGCGCGGTATGAGGGTTTGTGCCAGTACTGATGGGGTTGTCACGGTAATGCGTTCACTGAACGGCTCGGCCTGAATACGGCGAGCAAGTTCGAAAGCGGCACACAGCTTTGTGGCCTTGGCCGAACCCATGCCATGGATAGACATGAGTTCGACTACGTCGCGGCTGGCAAGGTCTGCCAGTGATGAAAAGCGTCCAAGGATATCGTGCGCAATCTGCGAGGCACTGTACTTGGACGTACCTGAGCTGATGAGTAGAGTAAGCAGCTCGCGCGTACTTAGTGCACCTGCTCCTAGTTGAATAAGTCGTTCCCGAGGTCTGTCGGTTTCAATTGGTGTCGAATTCAATGATTACGCCCCGTGAAATGTACAATCAACATCTTTTGCATTTTTGCGCCACATGAATTCGGGGATAGAACAATGATCGACATCCTGATATATCATCTTCACGTGGTGGCTGTGTTGTATGCCTTTACGCTGCGATGGCAGAAGGAAGGAATGAAGAGTGGGATGTTAGCCGTGGCAACCTGCGGGCTGGTGGTAACGATACTATGGGCCATTACAGGTCCAATTGCACGTGCGATACTTCCTACGTCACGGCCGGACGACTTTTTCACTGCCGACACGTTGTCGCTTGTGCTTCTTCTTATTCCGGAGTTCTTCTTTTTCCGCGCGTTCTTTCTTCGGTCTGCCAAACAGGCCTAGCGTGACACTCTCGACGAAACTATTTTTCGTCACCCATTTGGATTATTCACACCGACTTCCGTAAGTTTGAAGTTCCCGCCGCGGAGATCGCGGCTTGGGGAGCGAACGGCCCAGTGCCGTTGGTGTTCTTTGACAACAGGAAGCAAGAAGAAACATGCAAACGAGAGGGTAGGTTTTTAGAGATCTACTCCGTCAATCGAAAAGTAAACGACGCAATCGGTAATGAAACAGCATCAAAAGC
>JBEBCJ010000087.1:0-6100 GCA_041157865.1 Bacteroidota bacterium | reverse complement strand
CCGATCAGATACAGCAAACCGGTGCTACCGAGCAGCGTAGGCAGCGTTGCCGCCAACAGTGTGAGTATGCTTGTCACTATCATCTGCACTGCCAGAACCCGTCCGGAGTCGTCGTTGATAGCACGCAGTACCATGCCCCCTTCCCTATAATCAGTGCGATACATCCATGACAACGCATAGAAGTGTGGCAGCTGCCAGAAGAAGAGAATTGCAAACAGTACCCATGCCATTGCATCAAGCGAACCCGAGACTGCTGTCCAGCCGCCCATGAACGGCAAAGCGCCCGGCACCCCACCAACGATAACGGCCAATGAGGATCTGGTCTTCATTGGCGTGTATACGAGGACGTAGACAGCCCATGTGATCAATGCCAATATCAGCGTAAGCGTATTGACCATCGAAAGCAGGGCCGCACCGGAAATGGTCAGTGCCGCCGAAAAAACGACTGCGCTCTTTACGCTTATGGTTCCAGCTGGTATGGGGCGAGCAGATGTGCGCTTCATGCGCGCATCAACGTCGCGTTCCATGATATGGTTGGCAACACAACTGCCGCTGCTTATCAGAAGCGTTCCAAGTATTGTAACAGCTAGCAAAGACGCTACTGACGGGTCAAAAATCGATGAGTGGTCAGGAATCGCGAGGTAGAAACCAGCTAACGTGGTCATCATTACCATTTTGCTGATACCTGGTTTTGTCAACTCGTAGTATTGAGCGATCAATGATGATGCCTGTTCCATGGGTGCGTCGATCGCTGCTTGGTGCTTGTTGGTTGACATCTACGACTGCCCCCCTGCATGGAGAATGTCATTAGATGGTTCGTGCTGAGCATGCGCCACAGGGGCCTTGAAGGCCGTAAACATGATGATGTTGTTTGTTACGAGCAACATCACTCCCACCATAACGTGCAGAGTTGTAACAAGCTCGCCTCGCGCCGTCCAGACGATACCTGCGCCAAGCGCTATCTGCACAACTACGAGGAGCACTCCAAGGGTCGTTGCCCTGGAAAGAATAGTGTTCTGACGATATCTATGAAGAACTACGGCCTGCACAATGATCATGAGTGCTACGACATACGCCGTTGTGCGGTGCATGAAGTGAATGACAACTTGTGGATACTGCCATAAGTCTGATGTTGGCAGGAAGCCATCTTCGCTCCATGCTGGGAACACATTGCTAACTCCCCAGGAGTCTGTGTGGCGCGTCAATGCTCCGAATACAAACTGAAGGAACGTTAGCCCCCAGGTGGCACCCACAATTGCAAGGGCAGATCTACTCAACGTACTTGTTGAGCCCTTCGAATTCCACGACCTGGAAGTCAGAAGCGTAATGCCCAAAACGATCATAAAGAACAACTCAGCAAGCACGCCATGCGTGGTCGAGGTCCAATCCGGCAGGTTATTACGAACGGTGTAACCGCCGAATGATCCCTGAAGACATACCGCAACAAATGCAGACATGGCAAGCCAGACGAGGCGCTGTTCACTTGAGGCTTTGGCAGAGCGCACGATGAAGCCAAGCATAAGTATGCCAAGCCCCACCATAAAGCTCTCCATTACCCCAACCGGCATGGCATTCATACCGAGGATCGCCGTCACGATTGTGGCAAACACTACACCGACCACTCCCATGAGTGCCTTGTTTGGTCGATCAGCCTTGGGCGTTGCACGGTAAGCAAGTAGTAGCAGAACGGTTGTGACGAGACCTACGAGACTTGCAAACAGCCGGTGGCCATGCTCCCAGAACTTATCCTTTGCCCACAGCCATTCAGACGGGGTGTAGGTTACCATAGGCGCCAGATTGGATGTTGGCCAATCAGGAAACGCCATCCCACTGCGTGTTGTGTTAACGTGTCCACCCCAGACGATCAGTGCAAACGTGAGTATGCACAGCACCACAGCGATCCGATGGATCGCCTTGTTTGCGTTGTTGTCTTGCGGTGTTGGAAGCATGTACGGTAACTGTGTGCGTTACTTAGTGAGCGCCAAAGGTCTTTGAGTCGTCTTCCAATGCAATCGTCTTGTGGTTAACGGTCTTCGAAGCACCTGGCTCCCATTGAGGCCAGTAGTCGCTCTTACGACCTTCTACACTGAACTCGTAAGGTCCGCGGTAGACAGTGATATCACGATCAAAGTTGCCATGACCAGGATGCTCTGGAGCTGCCCACTCAAGTGAGTTAGCTCTCCATGGATTTCTTGGTGCCTTCTTGCCGAACTTCATCGACCACAGCACGTTGAACACGAACACAAGTTGCGAGAAGCCGAGAGCAATTGCACCGATTGTGATGATCTCATTAACGTCTGACAGCCCCTTGAGGAAGTCGTAAACATTCGGATCGTAGATACGACGCATGTGACCACCAAGACCGAGAACGTGCATCGGGAAGAATGTAAGGTTGAAGGTGATGAACGTGAGGATGAAGTGCTGACGTCCAAGACGCTCATTCAGCATCTTTCCGTACATCTTCGGATACCAGTAATAAATGCCTGCAAAGATTCCGAAGAGCGATCCACCAAAGAGCACGTAATGGATGTGGGCTACAATGAAGTATGTATCGTGGATGTAGATGTCGACCGGGGCAGATGCCATGAACACGCCCGAAAGACCGCCGATGATGAACATCGAAACGAACGCCAGCGCGTTCAGCATGGCCGTTGAGAACTTGATGTTACCCTTCCAGAGCGTACCGAGCCAATTGAATACTTTGATTGACGAAGGAACGGCAATCACGATCGTAGAGAGCATGAAGGTTGTACCGAGCAATGGATTCATGCCCGACTGGAACATGTGGTGTCCCCACACGATAAAGCCAAGGAAGGCAATGCCAGCGATAGCAAACACCATGGCCTTGTATCCGTAGACCGGCTTGCGTGAGAACGTTGCCATAACATCTGATACGATACCCATCAGCGGCAGAATCATGATGTACACTGCTGGGTGTGAGTAGAACCAGAACACGTGCTGGAAGAGAACTGGTTGTCCACCACCGAAATACTTCTGTGACGTGACCAAGTTATCAGGCAGGAAGAAGCTTGTGTGCAGGAAGTTGTCCATGAACAGCATGGCAAGACCTGCTGCAAGTACCGGCGTTCCGAGTGTTACAAGGATGGCTGTGATGAACAAGCCCCATACAGTAAGAGGCATGTCGAACAGCTTCATACCCTTGGCGCGCTTGTTGAGCACTGTTGATACGTAGTTCACGGCGCCCATGATCGACGAGAAACCAACGAGAAAAACGCTGATCGTCCAGAGCGTTTGACCAGAGAACGTAAACTTGTCAAGGCCTATCTGTGCCGAAAGGGGCGGATAACTGGTCCAACCGGCAGTTGCGTAACCAGTCTGCGTGAAGAAACCTGCCATCATGATCAAACCTGCCGGCGGCACCAACCAGAACGACCACATATTGAGTCGTGGCAGAGCCATGTCGTCTGTTCCGATCATCAGCGGAATGCAGAAGTTTCCGAACATACCGGCTGCAAACGGGATGATCACGAAGAAGATCATGATCGAGCCGTGCATCGTCAAGAGCTGAGCGTAAAACTCTGGCGTGATAATGCCGCTGCCAGCCTCCGTTACCCATGTATCGGGCAAGATCGAGCCGATAATCGGGATGGGTTGCCCCGGATAGGCAAGCTGCCAACGAATCAGCAGGGCAAATGCACCGCCAACGAAAAGGAAGAACAGCGAAGAAAGCATAAACTGCTTCGCGATCACCTTGTGGTCGGTCGAGAAAACATACTTGCGGTACCACGGCAGATCATGATGATGCTCATGTCCGTGATCATGTGCAGTATCTACTGCATGTTCAAGCGTTGCTGTACTCATTGTTTACTCCTGGTTCCAGTTACTTCGTAAGAGAGGCAATTTTGGTCGTGTCAGCCACGGGTGCTGCTGCTGGTTGAGGCGAACGTGCAGCGATTGCCTCTGCTACTTTCTTGTCTACCCACTCATCGTAGGCAGACTTGCTGAGAACTTCATACTCGGCGCGCATCGAGTAGTGTCCGCCACCACAAAGCTCAGCGCATGCGAGTTCATACTTTCCTGTTTTGAACAGATTACACCAGATGTTCATCCATGTTCCAGGCACAACGTCTTGTTTAACGCGCGCATGGGGGAGGAAGAAGCTGTGAAGCACATCCTGTGACGATCCGTGGAAGATGATGTTAGCGTTTACCGGAACCTTGAACTGGTTTTCGGTCGTGTAATCATCCATGCTCGCTGCATCAGAGGAGTCGATGCCGAAAGGATTTGTCGAGCTCATAAGCTTACGGCAATTGTCGCGGTCGGTGAAAGCATTACGGCCGAACTTTCCGTCAGAACCTGGATACAGGAACTGCCAACCGTACTGTTTGCCCATCACGAGAACCTTTACATCCGCCTGCGGCAGGCGCGAAGAGTATTTTGTGCGCTCCCAGATATCGTCTGAGTACAGGCCGATGCCTGCAAACAGGATAGTGGGCAAGATTGTCCATGTAACTTCCACAATGTTGTTGCCGTGGTAATTGTAACCACGAGCATCGCGGCGGTAGCGGTACTTGACCAGGAAGTACCCTAGGACGCCGAACGTGAGGAAGAAGATCGCGACACTGACCCAATAGATAATGGCAAACAGGCTGTCGAGCTCGTCACCGAATGTTGAGATGTTCTCTGGAAACCAGATCAACATATCGAACATGCTAAGAATGCGGTCCATGAGTGCTTTACTCCAAGGAGTTGGAAAGTGATGATTCGAATGTTAGGGTGAACTGCGGCACGGGGCTTACGGAAGCTCAGCTTCTGTATACGCAGTGGTTCTTGCGGCTGTTTCTTCGCGGAGCGCCTTTACTTCGTCCGCGGTAACTGCAGCGGCCGCGTTGCCGAAGGCTGCGCGCACGTAGGTGAGGACGTCAGCAATCTCTTGATCGTTGAGTTGCTCCTTCCAAGCAGCCATCTGACCGTTGATCTGAACGCCGTTGCGCTCGATAGGACCACGGAATCCATGCAGAATGATTCCAATCGGCTTTCGTGCGTCCCCCTGCGCTATCGCAGATCCCGCAAGAGGTGGAATGTTGTTGCCCGGCACACCTTTGCCGCTGCCAAGGTGGCACGCAGCGCAGATCCTGCCGTAAATGGCTTTACCTGGACCCCCTGCATCAGCTGTGCCTTCTGCAGCTTCTTTAGCGGCATTGGGGTCAACCCAGACCGGATCGTCGCCGTACGAGGTAAACAACCCCTGCACGTTACAGCCGCTTAGGACTGTGATGAAACAAACTGCCAATGACAGGAACAGAGATCTTGTCTTTAGAGTCTGCATGTATGTGAACCTCTCGTGTTGATCTAGCTCTTGATAATTGCGCTAAAATACGACCACCGCACTATTGTGTAAAAGTGCAAGGGTTCATGTGCAGATCTTTTGCGGTAACGTGGTTGTGGAAAAATCACTGTCGGCCCGTAAACCAGGCAGTGGTCTGGAAAATTCCCTCATCTAAATCTACTTGCGGGGACCATCCCGTCGCCGAGGTCAAACGGGCATGAGAACCGCGTGTTTTTGCCGGATCGCCTGCCTTGGCAGGGCCATTGTGCACCGGATATTCATGTCCGAGTGCCTTACGAAGGGCTGTCACCACGTCGTTCACACTTGCCGCCCCGTTGCGGCATACGTGATAGGTACCCTGAAGTTGATGCTCAAGCGCCGCAACATTGGCCCTGGCTACGTCGTCAACATGGATATAGTCCCGTTCTTGACTTCCGTCTCCATGAATGGTGGGAACTTGATTGTTAAGAAACTTCTCCAAAAAGATGGCAATCACGCCTGATTCCCCGTGGGGGTTCTGGCGCGGACCATACACATTTGTGTAACGCAGGATGGTTATGCTTAATCCGTGCACAATACGCTCATATTCTGCGTAGATCTCCATGGCCCTCTTTGATACTCCATAAGGGGCAATTGGCCGAATGGGATGGGTCTCGTCGGCAGGCAGCTCAACAAACTCGCCCAGTACCGCAGTTGTCGATGCGACAACAACGTGCTTTACACCGGACTTTCTGGCTGCCTCAAAGATTCTGAGTGATCCCAGGATGTTGATACCGGCATCATGTACCGGCTTGTCTACGCTTACGCGCA
>JBEBCJ010000086.1:0-5533 GCA_041157865.1 Bacteroidota bacterium | reverse complement strand
AACAGAGCAGGTTGCTCAAGATGCTGCAAGAGCCCGACAACATGAAACTGCTGCGCGATACCGAACTCGAGTACCTGCGTGATCAGGGCCAGCGCATGCAGGAAATTGATGAAGAGCTTTACTTCACTGTTGATGAAAAGAATCACCAGATAGACATTTCCGAGAAGGGGCGAACAATGCTTGCCTCGTCACAGGAAGACGCAGAGATGTTTGTTATACCGGACATCGCAGCACAGATGAGCGCTCTCGAAGGGGATTCCAGCATCGTAGCTGAGGAGAAAGCCCTTCGTCGTGACGAATACATGAGAGTATTCTCGGACCGTTCAGATCGCATCCACATCATCAATCAGCTTCTGCGTGCCTACACATTGTATGTGCGGGATGATGAGTATGTGGTGCAGGATGGCAAGATCAAGATCGTCGATGAGTTTACCGGCCGTATCCTCGAGGGACGTCGCTACTCAGACGGTTTGCATCAAGCTATAGAGGCCAAGGAAGGTGTTTTCGTCGAGCAGGACACGCAGACATTTGCAACGGTTACCCTGCAGAACTACTTCCGTCTCTACCACAAACTGGCAGGTATGACTGGAACAGCCGAGACCGAGGCTGGAGAGTTCTGGCAGATCTATGAGCTTGACGTTGTTGTGATCCCAACTAACCGTCCGATTCAACGGAAGGATCTCGATGATTTCATCTATCGCACGAAACGTGAAAAGTACAACGCAGTTGTCGAGGCCGTCAAATCAGAGTTGGAGGCAGGCCGGGCTGTTCTCGTTGGTACCACGAGTGTGGAAGTATCAGAGCTGCTCTCAAAGATGCTCAAACGGGCCAATGTGAATCATAACGTTCTCAATGCCAAGCAGCATCAGCGCGAGGCCGAGATCGTGGCAAACGCCGGTAGAAAAGGTGCAGTCATGATCGCCACGAACATGGCTGGTCGTGGAACAGACATTAAGCTTGATGCAGATGTCAAGACAAATGGTGGTCTAGCCATCATCGGTACTGAACGCCATGAAGCACGCCGCATCGACCGTCAGCTTCGTGGTCGAGCCGGACGTCAGGGAGATCCCGGATCGTCTCAGTTCTTTATCTCTCTTGAAGACGATCTGATGCGCTTATTCGGCGGCGAGCGTATAGCAGCTGCGATGCAGCGCCTAAAGGTGCCCGAGGGTGAGCCAATTCAGAGCTCCATCGTTACCCGTGCAGTCGAAAATGCACAGAAGAAGGTCGAAGGCAACAACTTCGGCATTCGCAAGCGTTTGCTTGAGTACGACAATGTTATGAACCAGCAACGCGAAGTGATCTACGATCGACGACGCCACGCCCTTATGGGTGAGCGACTCCGCAGTGAAGTTCTTGAATACGTATCAGAACTGGCCGACGGTTGGTACGATGAGCACCATCAGGATCAGGACTATGATGCGTTCGCAAATGAATTCCGCGTAAAGATGCTTTGTGAGCCGGGGATCTCAGCACAAGAGTTCTCAACGCTCTCCAAGGACACCGTAGTAGAGCGCGCGATAGCAGCAGCAACGGAGTTCTATGAGCGCAAGGAGCAAATGCTAGGTCCGGACTTCATGGGGCAGCTCGAACGTGTTGCGGCACTTCGGGCGATCGACGACGAATGGCGCGAGCACCTGCGTGTGATGGATGACCTCAAGGAAGGAATCTATCTTCGGGCCTATGGCCAGAAGGATCCGATTCTTGAATACAAACAGGAAGCCTATCGTGTATTCCTCGGGCTGATCACCCAGATCAATGAAGCGACAGTTTCGTTTGCGTTTAAGTACTTCCCACAGGTAGTCGAACGCGCAGCGACTCGCGTAGCAGACGCAGCTCCAGCACAACGTTCAAGTCCTGCTGCAGAATTGCCGTCACTTAAATCATCCGTAACCTCGTCACGTCAGCTGCAATTCTCGCACCCAAGTGCTTCAACCACAACGTTGGGTGCAGATCCCAATGCATCAGGCGCGGCAGACGGACGGCAGGTAACGCAGACCGTTCGTAACACCGGTCGCGAGGTTGGACGCAATGAACAGTGTCCGTGCGGTTCAGGCAAGAAGTTTAAACACTGCCACGGAATGAATGGAGCGAAGACGTTCGAGGGTTAAAAACGCATTACTCAACGCTCACAACAGGCGAACCCGAACGAAGGGACGACGGAGGATTGACTATCACCGTTGTCCCTTTTTCAATTCCGTCAACCAGTTCAACATGGTCTCTGCTGCGCACCCCAAGTCTAACGCGCTGCTTCTGCGCCTTGCCGCGCTGCACAGTAAACACCGAGGTGTCTGTATCATCGATCACTATGGCATTCGAAGGCACACGCAACACCTGATGTTTGCGCCAGAGTATGATACGGCCTGTTGCACGAAATCCCTCTCCAAGATCAATTTGCTTTAGGGGGCGCAGTAGAATCTTAACCCGCTGCTCTTCGATGCCTAATGCTGAGAGTTTTGTAAATGCCGAGGGCTCGATGCGCACCAACCTGGCGTTTACATCTCCAGATGCTCCACGTTTGATGTTTGCATCCATCCCATGTTTGAGTAACTCCGCCTCCGCGCTCAATACGTCAGCTTCGACGTCAACTGTATCGAAAGTACCAACCTCAAATATCCCGGTGCCAGCTGCAAGCATCCTCTCCACGTCGACATGTTTGCGGAGAATGATTCCACGCATCGGACTGCAAATGGCAAGCCCCTTGCTAAGCGCTGCAGCGAATCCCGCATGTAAAGCGGCACCTTCATGCATGATCTGATCGATCCGCAGCTGCGCAGCACGTAGCTCATGCAATAACTGATCATGATGCAGCCTTATCCGCTCCAACTCAGTGAGCGGGATTGCGCCGGATCGAAACAACCTCTCGGCACGCTGCTCATCAAGCTGTGCTTGCTTAGCGTTCACAATCATCATGTCGCGCTGTGACTGCGCAGATGACAGTATATCTTGATGCGCCAACTCGCGCTGTCGTAACTCGCGCTCGGCACGCTCATCAAGTTGAATTACTCGATACCAGCCTAGGACGTCACCAACCTCCACAGTATCTCCAGGTTCATATGCCTCGGGTCGATACACCGAGGTCACGGGAACTGCCACAAGCTTTTTTGTGGCAATTCTCACCCTGCCATCGAAGACCACAGACTGTTCGATGGGGCCAACATCTACCATACAAACGTCTACCTGAACTGCTTCGGGTAGTGTAAGGAGTATCACACCTATGCCGATGGCAACAACAAACAAGATCCATGCAACGTAACGCCTTCTTGCAACTGCACTCATGTTCGCTCCTTCAATACAGCGATCAGATCAAGGCTCCGTACCATGTAATAGATGCGATATGCTACAGCGAGCCATATGACGGTGATCACAACGGATGCGGCAAGCATCGTGTATCGCGATATCACGAATGGCAATCGGAGTACGTCTGCTTCAACTGATGAAGCAATGAGATGACTGGCATATGCGCCAAGAGCCAGACCAACCGGCAGTGCGATGACGGTTATGATGGCCTGCTCGCCAAGAACAAGCTTTACCACCTCCGCGACAGTGAATCCCTGGATACGCAGTGATGCGAGCTCGGCTGAACGTTCGGCGATCAAGATTCGTGCATTGTTGTAGAGCACTCCAATTGATACAAGGCAGGCAAGGACAAGCAGATAGCTAGCAACTACGAGTACATTGGTGCCATACACCTCGGTGAAGCTCGTAAATGCAACATCACGGAAAAGTACGCCAATCACGACCGGACGATCTTTCAGCATCAATTGCACGTGTCCTTGGGCATTGGGTTCGACATCAATCCATGCTCCATTGGCAAGGGGCTCCTCCCTACGCAGTTCCTGAAGTACACTAGGGGTTGCATAACACTGCGAGCCCAATGCTTCATGCGTGGTTCCCGAGAGTGTTGCGGTGACGGTATCGTTGGAACCTTCGAGAATCTTCAGACGGAAGGTGTCTCCAATATGTAGATGTAATCTTTCTGCAAGGCAGGCAGTCATGACGACGCCATGTTCTGGCAGCTGCTCGATACGTCCGTATTGATCAGTTACCCGAAGCATACGCGAAGTAACACTTCTAGCTGCAAGTGTTGTACGATACACACTACCAGAACCAAGAACATCAACTGGATACATCCTGAATGGCTCTGATTCTCGTATGCCGGGTATATGTTCCAACTCTTTGGCCGCAGCATAAGGAACTGCCTTGCTAAATGTTACGGTCGCATCAGCAAGTAATGCACGATCGAACTCTACGCTCATCATTGTGTCCATGGCATCGTTCATATAGCGTGAGAGCACGATGATTGACGTTGCAAGTGCGACCATGATCACAATCAGCAGTGATCTTCCGATGCGCCTGTCGATGTTCTGCAGCATGAGCCTTGTTATTGAATGAAGCGTAAACTTCGAGGCAATATGAGTCACCGGCCCCGGACGGAAATGCCTTGGCGTAGCAGGTCGCATTGCATCAGCCGGCTGCAGTTGGATAACCGAGCGCACGCCACTGATTGCACCAGTTAATGCAGATACTACGGCGAATGCGAAGGCCGTAACCGAGACGTCTACAGGTATGGCAAACAGAAGACGCGGGAATCGATAGAACTCCATATACCAGCCTGCAAGCCGAACACCTCCAACATATCCGATTGCAATTCCAAGACCTGTGCCTAGAATAACAATGAGCAGTGCAATCGCTATGTAGTGCGCTGCAATGGCAACCTGTGTATATCCAAATGCGCGAAGAATTGCGATGATACCCCGCTGGGTTGATACGAGTCTGTTTATCGATACGTTCAGAAGAAAGATTGCGACACCATAGATGATGCTTGGAATGATTAATGCAGATACTTCGTTTTGACGTATCTCGTCGGTGATAAATCGATGTGAGAGCTGATCAGTGCGAGTCGATACGCCATAGGCACCAAAACGCGCCACAGTCTCATTAATCGCTGTCTTGACGTTACTCAGATCGCTTCGTTCGCCAATCTGCACCAATGCTGAATTCCAGGCACCGACCATGTTGTATCTCGAGGCAAGTACCTCATGACGAATCCACACAACTCCATTGCGTCGACTGTCAAGCATCATCGTCCCCGGACTCATGATGATGAGAAACTCGGGTGAAAGTGCGGTTGCTGCAATACGTAATCTTGTCCGAACTCCGTTGAGAAGAATTGTGATCGAGTCGCCAACAGACAGACCATTTGATTCTGCAAATGGAGCATAGACAACAACGTTATCACCTGCCAGAGCATCCGGGATCTTCCCACTTACAACGTGCAGGGAAGACAATGACGAAGTGCTTTGAGGCAGTGATAACACATCAGCTGATGCAACCTCATCAAGATCGGGGATGTCAATTGATACACGCTGTCGGATTCTGGCCTCGGTATCACGCACACCTGGCATATCCTGAATGATCTCAAGTGCTTCGTTTGGCGCCTGCTTTACATCAATGAACAGATCTGGATACCTCCTCGTGCGGTAGTAATCTTCCAGACTGCTAACAAGGGAAGCATGCATACTCCTCATCA
>JBEBCJ010000085.1:0-8003 GCA_041157865.1 Bacteroidota bacterium | reverse complement strand
TACTCGCTGTTCGCTGCTCGCTGTTCGCTGCTCGTTGCTCGCTGTTCGCTGCTCGTTGCTCGCTGTTATCCCATATGTGATGCCAGCGGCGGTCAGCGCAGCTATGGCGGGCACGAGAAGCTTCGAGAGCCATGTGCTCGCTACTGCACCTCCGGCAGCGCCTGCGGCGGCCCCTGCGGCTGCTCCGGCAAGGGGCGAGGCGATGCCTAACCCTGTGAATACAGAACCGGTAAGAGCGATCGGTGGTATCAGAGCTGCACGGTCCTGCTGCACCGCTGTGCGGATAGCAAGGAGTTGCATGAACTCGGATCGTAGTTCGCTGTTCTGTGCCAGCTCGCTGAAGAGCACGGCTTCGCCCGGTGAGTCGAGCTCGCCGTCGAGAAGCTGATGTATGCGTTCGTTATATGCGGAGGGCATGTTGACCTCTGATTACTCGTTTTCTTTTGTAAACTCGTTTAGATATGGCTCAAGGATTTCCTTGATCCGTTGTCGCGCGCGGAACACGCGCACCTTTGCAGTGTCCAGTTTGATGTTCAGAAGGGTGCTTATCTCTTGGTACGAAAGACCATCATACTCTCTGAGTACGAATGCTTCCTTCATATCATGGGGTAAGAGCTCCATGGCCATGTGAATCAGCTTCAGCATTTCCTGGCGCTCTGATTCACGAGAAACGCCGGGGTTGTACAGTGTGTCGTCGAACTCTACCGTTTGTGTCTGTGCACGCTTCTTTTCGTTTAGGCACAGGTTCCTGCAGATGGTTAGCGTGTAGGCACGCACATTCTCCAGGTAGCTGATGCGATCTGCACTTTGGTAGAGCCGCATGAATGTCTCTTGGAACACATCGTAAGCGCGATCGCGATCGCCAAGTACACGCATCGTATATGCAAAGACATTCTGTGACAAACGCGAGTACAACTCAGCGAATGCAACATCACGTGAATCTGTGCGCAAGAGCGCATAGAGTTCGGTGTCGGTATATTCGCTAAATGGACTCTGCATTAACTGGTATTAACACGTAACGGGTAAAAATGTTACCTCAGTCATGATATCGTACGAACTTTTGAGAAGTAAGCGCAGAACGATATCCGTAGAAGTTCAATCAAGCGCCAGGGTTGTCGTGCGGGCCCCCTTACGGGTACCCCTCTATGAGATAGAGAGGTTTGTTGCATTGCGGCAGGACTGGATAGCGTTCCAACTCGAGAAAGTTACCCGCAGACGCTCAGTTGTACCGCAACGTACGCATCCCAGCCAGTTCTACCATCGAGGAAGTTTGCTCACATGGGGTTGGCAGGGGGAAGATGTCTCGGTGCCAGCTCGCGTAACTGGTCAGGAGGCTGGCCTACGATGGGTTGAGAACTGGCAAAGGATCCAGGCTCAACAGGTTTTTGAGGAGATGATCCGGCAATATGTGCCGTCCTTCGGGGTGCATGGTCTGCGATATGCCGGACTCAAACTCCGCAAGATGAAACGCAGATGGGGCTCCTGCACGCGCACGGGCGTGATCACCATCAATGAACACCTAATCAAGGTTCCGGACTCCTGCATTCGCAGTGTGGTCGTGCACGAGTTGTGTCATCTGGTGCATATGAATCACGGAAAACAGTTCCGCCAGCTGATGCTGGATGTCTATCCCGAGCATAAGCTGGCGGACGAGTTGTTGGACTGCTGGACGAGTGTCTTAAGCGCTGGCGCAGATCTCGTCGAAGGCTGATGTAAGCGAGGCTGCGATCATATCCGGTGAACGGCCTTCGATGTGGTGACGTGGCATAAAACCTACGAGCTCACCGTCTCGAAGAAGAGCAATTGCTGGACTTGACGGCGGCATCCCTGTGAAGTACGAGCGCGCGCGCTCCGTAGCCTCTAGGTCTTGTCCGGCAAACACCGTAACAACATGGTCCGGACGGTTGCCATGCTCAAGTGCCTTTGCCACACCTGGGCGCGCTCCACCAGCAGCGCAGCCGCATACGGAATTGACAACCACCATCGTTACGCCAGGCTGCGTCATGGCCGTATCGACGTCGGTTGCAGTGAGTAGTTCTTTCACGCCAAGCTTCGTGAGTTCTTCGCGCATTGGCTGAACAAGCATTGGATCGTATGGCATTACAAATCTCCTAGTGAATCGTTTTCAAGTGCGTGTTTGAGGTATTCCATGCCGAGCGGACCGGCGATCAGCGGGAAGTCGGCTGCGAACTCATCAACCTTTGTTGGATCAAGTTCAAATGTTTTCTGCAGAAACGGCACCGCCGAGATTGGTTGTCCGGCTGCGCAGAGTGTCTTTGCTGTAGCGTAGTATGCATCTGCCCATTGCGGTTGAATGCGCATGCACTCATGAAAGCCTCGCAGGGCCTCGAGCACATCGCCCATCTCGAGAACAGTGGATGAATAATCATACCAACACTCTGCGTCATTCGGCGCCAGATCGAGGGCCTTGCGATATGCAGTCAGTGAGTCGTCCATTCTACGCAGGTTAAACAGCGCATCGGCCTTCGCATACCAGAGATCCGAATACTCAGGCTCGATAATAAGCGCAGCTTCATAGTCAGCAAGAGCTTTCTCGTGCTGCTCCATCGCGTCGAAACATGTGCCCCTTCCATACAGCGATTGAGCATGGTTGGCATCGAGTGCTATGGCTTTCGTAAAGTGCTCAACGGCTTCGGTAAAGTTGCCCGACTCTTCGAGAGACGATGCCAGGTTATGTACTACTTGAACGTCGGTTGGGTCTGACCTATGTGCCTCACGGTACGAGGCAATTGCTTCGTCGTTGCGACCAAGTCCAGCATAGGCGTTGCCCATGTTGAACCAGGCATTCACAAAGTCCTTGTTGATCGTTGTTGCGTAATCATAGCAGCGAATAGCGTCGCGATGCGAGCCCCGTTTACCCGATATCACGCCGCGATTAAACCACGCATTCTGATCGTATGGATCGGTGTCGATGAGCTTGTCGTAGATGGCAATGGCTTCGTTGTATTGCTCAAGTCCTTCATGGCAGATCGCAAGCTCGAACATGGCGTCGCGCTGGTGCGATTCCTGACGCGATAAGTATGCGAAGATCTTTATGGCTTCTTCGAATTTGCCATGACGCTCGAAGATCACCGCTTTGGTAAAGAGGGCATCAAGGTTTGCCGGGTCGATGTTCAATGCCGAATCAATTGCTTCCTTGGCCTCTCTTAGACGTCCAAGTTGTTCTAATGCAATGCCACGATTGACCGTGATCTCGACATCAATTGGGTCGAGTGCTGTGGCACGATCATAGGCATCAAGTGCCTCTTGCCAGCGTCCGAGCGTGCCGTACGTCATCCCACACTTGTGCCAGGCATCAGTTGAATAGGGGGCTTTCTCTGTCCACATTTTGGCTGCTGCTAACGCATCATCGTACTTCGCTGTCTCCAGACAGTACTGCACGATGGTCTCGAGTGACTCAATGCTGGGTCCGCCATTGTGCCAATTCCCACTGCGCACCGACTCCCGAAAACGACGCAGCGTCTCATCAAGCTCCTGCTTGTTGAGTTCTTCGGGTTCGTCGTCGAATTCGAAATCCATCATAGCGGTTATTCTCGATGCAATGTTACGGATCGCCAGCCACTTCGAACACCAGGAACTTCAGATACTGTGTCTCTGGCATTGCCAGCAGCACCGGGTGGTCGGGCGCCTGCGATCCGCGGTGCACTAGACGCAAACGCTTGCGGATTCGTGCAGATTCCCGGTAGATGATATCCAAGAGGTCGTGCTCCGGCACAAGCTGCGTGCACGAGGCACTCACGAGGAGTCCACCAGGAGGCAGAAGCTTCATCGCCGTGCGATTAAGCTCGGCATACCCAGCCTGTGCGCCACGTATGGCCGAGCGCGACTTGGCAAACGACGGTGGGTCCAGCACGATGATGTCCCACTTGCGTTCTTGCTGCACGTGCTCGCGCAAGAGGTCAAACACGTTGGCCTTTTCGAACCTGCAGTTATCGAGGTTGTTAATCTCTGCGTTGCGTGTGGCTGCTTCGACGGCCAGCGCTGAGCTGTCGACACCTACGGCCTCGGAGGCTCCGCCAAGTGCTGCGTTGAGTGCAAAGCCCCCTACATTGCAGAAACAGTCAAGAACTGTCTTGCCACGCGAGAGCGACCCCACAACCCGTCGGTTGATCTTCTGATCCAGAAAATATCCGGTCTTCTGTCCGGTAGTTAGGTTGATCTCGAGATCGAGCCCGTTCTCCCGAAAGCGCACAACATCGGGTACGCTTCCCCAGACAACGGCGTCGATAAGTTCGAGTCCTTCTTTCTTACGTGTCTGGGCCGTGTTCTTCTCGATGATGCCCGTCACATCCGGGAAGATCTCCCGCAAGGCCTCAATGATATGGGGCTTGCGGGTGTCCATACCTGCAGAGAGCATCTGCAGCACGAGGTAGTTGTTGTACTTATCAACGATGAGTCCGCTCAAGAGATCGGCCTCGCCGAACACCACGCGATAGCCCTCTTCATTCGGCAGCATACGATCGCGCAGGGACTGTGCCTGACGTATCCGCTTTGTAAAGAACTCGGTCCCGGCCAGCTCTTCTTCACACGCCAGCATGCGCACGGCAATCTTGGATAGGGGATTGTAGAACCCCGTGCCGAGTGAAGCTCCGTCGTGCGCACATACCCGAACAAGGGTTCCGGGAGCAGATTCGGGGGCTTCGGTGAGCTCGTCCTTGTAAACCCAGAGGTGACCCTCTTTGATGCGCCGCTCTTCACGGGGCTTCAACGTAAGTGTAAGCATCTGCAAATGTAGGGGAATAAAAAAAGGCGAGCTGGACAGCTCGCCTTGCGATGATTCTTGGAGCCAACTGCCGGACTTGAACCGGCGACCTGCTGATTACAAATCAGCTGCTCTACCAGCTGAGCTAAGTTGGCGACCCCCGTAAAGGGACTGCGAAAATACAAGGGCGCACCCAATTATCAAAGTGTGTCAGTATTTTGTGAAGTATGAGTTTCAAACGAATGTTCTTGATCGCATTCTTGGCACTAGCCATGGTCCTAGTGGCAATGTTGCTTCTTCAGCAGCAAGGGCTCGGTGGCAAGTATGGACGTTCAACGTCTGACCGAGAGGTTAGATGGACTGGGACGTGGGATGTCCCGGACATCGATACATGCACCGATAGTGAGGTTGCCTACGGTCGCGTACTCGTGACCAATACGTCACACTTCTATGGACCCAATGGAAGTATTTCCACAACGGCAAATGGCATGGATTGCCAGTCATGTCATCAAGTGGCTGGAACAGATTTTCTCGGCAACAACTACAGTGCTGTTGCATCGATGTACCCGCAAGTTCGGGCAAGAACTGGTAAGACCGAAACAATCGAGTATCGAATATCTGATTGTTTTCAGCGAAGTCTGAACGCAACGCCACCGGCAGTTGAATCCCGCGAAATGAAAGCACTCGTCGCCTACATGAAATGGCTTGGGTACGCAGTTCCGAAGGGCTCTATACCAAAGGGGGCTGGCATTATTGAGATATCGTACATGACCAAACCCGCAGACCCAGCAAGAGGCAAGAAGGTCTATCGGCGGTACTGCTCTGCATGCCATGGTGAGCAAGGACAGGGCATACCTCAGTTGGTTTCTGACGCACCCCAACAGAAGCTGCAGTCAGTATACTTATACCCGCCGCTATGGGGCCCGCACAGCTACACCAAAGGTGCAGGTATGTACAGAATTTCTCGACTTGCTGGTTTCATCAAAACAAACATGCCAAATGGTGTGACGTTTGAAGACCCAGCATTGACGGATGAGCAGGCATGGGATGTCGCCGCGTTCATTAACTCACAACCAAGACCCGACTTCGATGTACGTAATGACTGGCCGGACATTTCAAAGAAGCCTATAGACTATCCTTTCGGTCCGTATGCTGATTCGTTCCCTGAATCGCAACACAAGTTCGGTCCGTATGGTCCTATCGCGTCGTTCTATCGGTTAAATCGCTAGAGCAGGATTGCTTCCTCGATCATCTCGCACCAGATATGCCCCACGAGGATGTGGGATTCCTGGATCCGTGCGGTAACGTCAGAAGGGACGCAGACAGAGGCATCGCACATGGAAGCAAGGGTGCCGCCCGAGCCCCCTAACAAGCCGATAACGGTTACGTCCTGTTTCTTGGCTTGTTCCACAGCCTTGATCACGTTCGTGGAGTTGCCGCTTGTACTGATGGCGATGAGCACGCTGCCCGGCTTGCCAAAGGCATCTACCTGACGCGCGAATACGTGGTCAAATCCGTAGTCGTTGCCGCCAGCAGTCAGGATGCTTGTGTCCACCGTAAGCGCCATGGCGGCAATCGCCCTGCGGTTTACGCTGCTGCGAAGGCGTACAACCAGCTCTGCTGCTATATGCTGCGCATCGGCAGCGCTGCCGCCATTACCACAAAGCATGATCAGGTTGTTCTGTGTGGCCACCTGAGCAAGCATCACGCCGCACGCATGGATTGCATCGGAACAATGCTCCATGAGCAACTGCTTGGTTTCGATCGACGCTTGGATGGCGTCACGCACCTGATTGGGTGTGAGCGGTTCTGGCATGCACAAAGTTACGGGCTACAACGGCAGATACCACGATGACGCCGCCAATGATCGCCGTCGACGACGGTGTCTCGCCCGTAGCAAGACCTACCCATATCGGGTTGAGAAGGGGCTCGAGCACAGTGATCAAAACAGCTTCAATGGCCGAAACATGCGCCAGAGCCCATGCGTACAGAATGTACGAGATGCCCAGCTGGAAGACCCCGAGTATGAGCAAACGCGACAATGCATCGGCGTCAACGGCCAACGAACCGGCAAGGGGCAGGCAGACAATTGCTGTGAGAATGTTGCCCAGAATGATGCTCTCGGTGGTTGATGCTCCACGCTGCGCACGCATGCAGAGCGCAACGCCCGCGAAGGCAACGCCACTTGCAACGGCGATGATGTTGCCGGTCATCGCTCCCGGCGAGAGTGTGTCAAGGAAGAACACGACCATGCCAAGCATGACGACCACAACAACGGCGATGTCGGTTGCGCGTAGCCGCTCCCTGGCAACCACCGCGCTAAACAGTGCAACCCAAATGGGAGCTGTGTATTGCAAGAGAATGGCGTTGGCAGCGGTCGTAAACTTTGTTGCCATCACAAACAGTATCACCGTAAGTGCGTAGCTGATGATGCTTCCGATCTGAGCCATGCTCCACGACGGACGGAACGCACGCTCGCGCATCATGTGCCACGAGAGCATCACAAGAGCGGCAATAGCGCTGCGAGATCCAGCAATGGCAAGGGGCGAGAGCGGAATGGTCTTGATAAGCATGCCCCCTGTGCTCCAGAGCAGAGCGCAGATGATTAGGGCAATTAGTGCTTGTCCGTGGTGTGACGTCATCGAATGAACTGCGACTGACGCCTGGTGAACACGCGTGACTTGAGTTTGTTGAGTCCCTGCACGACGATGTAGTTCTGCGTGGTCGACGTGCTGAGCGCAACAGGAGGGAATCGATTGTCCAGCGGCACCTCGTAGGAAAAATCCGCGACAAGTGAGCCAGTCATTGGGGCATCAGCCCCTGGGACCTTGATCGAAAACGACGGTGCTTCTGCACGCGCAGTGACAATACCCGTTGGTTGAGCGCCGCTACTATCGATGCGTGAAAAGGTCACGGTACCGTCGAGCTTCTTCATCAGCTTTGATTGATCCTTACCAAGGACCTTGCGAAAGGCCTTGACGTTCATCTTCCAGGTCTGGCCGAGTGTGACGGGCTTCTTTGCATCGAGCACATCCCCGGTGCGCGAGCCCCCTTCGCCCAAGACCACATTTGAGAGAAGTGCTGCAACGGTATCGTGGACAGGGATGTCGTCTACCGAAAAGACACTGCCCGAATCAGAGAACCAGCAGCGAATCTTCGTGCCTGTGGGCATAACCTCGAAGGTGTCCGTATTCGTGCGCAACTGAAAGTCACGTATCGTAATGTGCTTTTCCTTTTCCTGGCCATCAACGGTAACACTGATAACCTTGCACTGAGCGGT
>JBEBCJ010000084.1:0-9553 GCA_041157865.1 Bacteroidota bacterium | reverse complement strand
GATACCGAATGATAAATACCCACGATGCCACGTTTTACAAGAGACCAGAAGTTCTCCATGTTATTCACGTGAGCGAATCCGCGAGCATATTCGTTTGCTCCGTGGTTCACCACCTCATGATTGAAGTTCTCCGACAAACCAATATACGATGTCCATTCGTCTGTGTTGACAGTGGAACCACTTGCAACTCGGTCGTTGATTCCGCCTTGTAGAGTCTCCTTGTTTACCTTGTCCACAGGTTAGACAATGACGTCTCCGCCTCGTTCTATGATGCCGAACACGGCGGTCTTGGTCTTCGTGCTCCGACCTTGAGTGTTGGGTGTTTTCTTGTCCTTGTGCTTGTTCACTTCCTTACCACCGACGTAGGTCTCATCAACCTCAATAACCCCACTTAACATCTTGTTCATTGACCCTTGAGCCATCATATGCCGTATGCGCCCTATCATGTGCCATGCGGTCTTCTGTGTGACTCCGATGTCTTTGGATAGCTGTGTCGAGGAAATACCCTTCTTGTGAGCCGTGCAAATCCAAATGGCGTGGAACCACTTGAGTAGTGGTATAGCTGAATCCTCGAAAATGGTTCCGATTTTCACTGTGAATTGCCTTTTGCATCCGTTGCAATACCACAGTTTTCCTTTGTTCTTGCCTGTTGAGAATTTGGACACCTTCTCCGTTTCACAGCGAGGACACGTTGGCTTACCATTCCACTGTTTTTCCTCGATGTAATCAAGGCACGACTGTTCCGTAGGGAATCGACGATGTAAGTCAAGAACTGACTTAAGCTTAGGTTGGGTCTTCATGAGATATCCTATAGCGTTGACATCTATAATACGTGTATCTAGTGCCTAAAGTTGCATTCTATGGACATTTGCCACTGGTTCTGCGACTTGGTTAACTGACTCTTGCGAAATAACCCCTCATGTCGGACACTGCTATCGTCTCTCCAAATGCATTTTATGTAAAGTACCTTTGTGCCCACATCTTTTTGGATACGACTGACCGACATTGGAGTGTCATGTGTGTCATACACAACATCGCCAACTGCGAAACCGACCGTGGTTGAATTGTTGGCTTGGTGATTCATATCTGTGTTCCTGCGTTAGTTTCAAGATGTATGTTGCTCATATGTAGGATGCACGATGTCGTATATCTTAAGAGGAGTTTGAATGTTGCCACTTTCTCGCATCATCTGGCCTTTGGTGGTAAATCGCCACAACCGACTAATCGATTACCGTGATCTGGTCGTTAAGTATCTCAACAGTATCGTTTCTCTCAACCAGTCAAACATGACATTGGTCAATGAATTGCGGTCGCAAATCAATGAACGGATGCCCTACATTGATGAAGTTGTTCGGGTTTCTGGCGTTGCTACGCATATGTCCTATACTCCAATGCGAGCCATTCCACCTACGACGTACAATCTTGTTACCGACCTATTCGGGATGCATGAACAGCGTGTGCCAATGCAAAACGCCATCGACTTACTTGAACGCACGATTGGTGCACATAAGGCCCAAATGTGGCCTTCGGCTATACGTATCTTCAATCCCTTTTATTGGGTCGGATTGATTGTGGAATTGGTAGCATCATTGATATTCTCGCCATTTCACGCTGCAGGGTTGAATACAGGACGACTCGAATATTCTCTGTGGGTTCGCTCTATCAAGGGTTTGATAACAATGACGGCAACAATACTCACAATTCTGGTTGGTCTTGACCAATTGAACATCATCAGGTTTAGTGTTGTTAAGGGTTGGTTAGGAGGTTGGTTCGAATGAAAGATGCAATCGACTCAGTAGTAGGCACCTTAAAGGAGCGTCTCACTAGCCCGTTTATTGGAAGCTTCTGCATAGCATGATCAATCGTAAACTGGAAGTTCTACTTGATTTTGTTCTTCGGAACAGGACTGCAATCAAGACTGGATTCAATAGGTAGCATGGTTTTGCCGGAGGGATACTGATCTTCCCCCCATTTAGTTGACAGTAAGTCGATCTCTAATCACATATTTGGATTGGAGGAAACGATGGGAAATGACAACAGGGGTCGTCGCTATGACGACGAGTTCAGAACAGCGGCAGTTGCACTGGTGATTGACAAGAAGTTGCCGGTAAGTAGAGCTGCAGAGCACGTAGGTGTGGCCTACGAAACACTGCGAGGCTGGATAGAAGCCTCGGGCAGGCAACAAGAAGAGGCTACAGAAAAGAGTGATAAGCAGCACATTCGAGAGTTGGAGCGAGAGCTTCGCTCGATGAAAATGGAGCGGGATATCCTAAAGGAGGCCGTCGGTATCTTCAGTCAACGCCCGAAATGAGATTCCGATTCATCGACGAACACCGGGCGATATGGCCACTTGTAGCCATGGCAAAGGCACTGGATGTCAGCAGGCAGGGCTCTCACGCATGGAAGCATCGCCTACCTGCTCAGCGGACGGTGCGCATGCGAGAGCGTACGCGCCAGATACAGCATGTCTATGACGAGAGCAATGGCAGCTATGGATCGCCACGTGTTACGCTTGTCCTGCGCAAGGCGGGCGACGTGGTCTCTGAGAAGACCGTTGCCGGCATTATGCGCCGCCAGGGCCTGCGAGCCACGGCAAAGCGGCGTTACAGGCCCTGTACTGATTCGTCAAAGACACTAGCACCGGCGCCAAACCGCCTTCAAAGGTCAGTCACGGTGTCAACACCAGACAAGGTATGGGTGAGCGATTTCACAGAGCTACCGTGTCGTAATGGCAAGGCGTATGCTGTAGCAATCATGGACCTGTGCTCACGCCGAATCTTAGGCTGCGTAGTATCGCACTCAATGCAGACGCGTACGCTTATGGCGGCACTTGAGCAAGCATGCAGGGTTCGCAAAACACTTCCAGAGCAGCCCTTGATCTTTCATTCTGATCGGGGCAGTCAGTACAACGCTGAGACGTTTCGTCGTCAATTAGCCATTTGTAACATTGAGCAGAGCATGAGCGGCGTTGGCAACTGCTACGACAACGCTCCGATGGAATCATTCTGGGCTCGTATGAAAACAGAGCTACGTCACGAGATGCTCTTCGATGACCTGCGTCACGCACGCACAGCGGTGTATCGTTGGGTGCAACTATTATACAATCGCAAGCGCCTACACTCAGGTATCGGCAATCTCAGACCGATAGAATTCGAGGAACGCCTATCTTCGCTAATTAATGATCGTACTCACTGTCAATGAAGCTGGGGGAAGATCATAGGATGTGCGGAGTTTGCTCGTTAGCGTGTGTCAAGTATATACTTACCTTACTTTTCATCTTACAAATCACCTTCTAACTCTAAGTCTTTCTGGAGTTTCTCAATGGCAGCCCGACGCCGCTCCTCTTCGTGATTTCTGGCTTGTTCTTCCTCCTCTGCATGAGCAATTGCCTCAAGTCGTTTTCTCTCCTCATCCTCCTGGCGCTTGAGGTTTTCTTGGAGTCGCACGCGTTGGATTGCAAGGGTGTAGAGTGTAGTGCCTAGGCACTCTTTCACTCCCTCAATAACTCGAAGAGTGAGCTCGGAGTTGCCGTTACATACTGCGTTTACATAGCTTCGTGAGTAGTTGATGTGGTCGGCAATCTCTCGTTGGCTGAATCCGGCTACTTTTAACACTCGTTTCATTTCGTTGCCGCTACGCAAGGTCAATTCTTCGTCGTTAATGGCGTTCGTTGTGTGCTGACTGGACATAATTATTCCCTTGTTGGTATTGAAATCTGTATTGTTGGTTATAACTGGCACCAAAATCATACTCCACAGCACTGCTAACTCTGTCTGTGCGTATCTAGGTGTACTCTACCGTGTTTACGTGGTTGCTGATGGTACTTTCTGACGGGAAACGTTGAAATCTGGACATTTGTGGTCATTGTGATCCAGTGCTCGCCATCTACCCTACCCTGAAAACTGTCTTGGAGCCCCTTCAGAATACCATAGGTAGCATTTTCAAGTGCATCATGGCGAACGTGGGGCTGGACTTTTGGACTTTCAGACTTTACTTTTTGGATTGTAAAAGTCCAACAGTCCAAAAGTCCACAGCGCACTATCTCAAGGACCTTTATGTAACGTTGGAATT
Source organism: Bacteroidota bacterium (assembly GCA_041157865.1). Classification (GTDB taxonomy): domain Bacteria; phylum Bacteroidota; class Ignavibacteria; order Kapaibacteriales; family Kapaibacteriaceae; genus UBA10438. The sequence continues at coordinate 5,482 of JBEBCJ010000084.1, read as the reverse complement.
TTCTTAGAGTAAAGTCCGTGCCCGTCCTTCCGAAATCTGCCTTCATGCTTGAGCATTTCGAAGACTGAAGCTCTGGAAAGGTTGTTTGCTTTACCAATCTCAATTGCCTCTTTGGTCGAGAATGAAGTCGGCAATGCATCCAACCACTTGCGATTTTTGTTTGTTGCGGGACGTAATACTTGCTTAGACGAGTGCTGCCTAAGGCTTTTTATGACAGCATCAGTGTGCTGTCGCAGAAACTCACTTACGACAAGAGCTGTAGTGAAGTCCTCATCCGTAACCGTCATGCGGCATTCTAACGTACCTTGCTCATACCAGTTTCGAAGGACCGTTAGTATTGTGGCAAAACGCACAATAACAATGCCTGAACGCAGCGTCGTACCTGCATCGGCGTCCTCTATAGGGTCCTCATACAACGGCTTCAGGTTGTCGACGATTTGCTTTTTCTGCGCTCCGTTGAGAACAACTGTAAAGCCACTTTCCGGTGCGCTCGACTTGATAAACGCCCATAGATTCCGCATATGCATCCGGTGCTCACGACTAATGTCGTGTACTTTCTCGTAGTCCTCGGTGAATGGGTCTGAAAATTTCCTTTGTGGTTTCAACATCATAAAGCGGAACCGGCTGGCGAGGCCAGAATCAACGTGTTTAATCAAAACCAGAATCTGATCTGGTGTGCCGGACAAGACCATCGCTACGCTGGGATTATCCGTGCTAACTAGCAGATTGTCACCTACCCGAGCCTGGGCAACTCGCTCTCCATGCCATGCCTTCCGTAATGCAGGACTGGCATCACCCGTTTCAGTTCGAAGTGCGTTTTGCAAACTGTCTGCTTCGGTATCAAACAGCAGCACCGATCTATTATTACAAATCGCACGAACTATAACTGGTGCCGTCGAATCAGCTGGAATTAGCAGCATTTTACGGTCAGGCTCCTTAGGGGCAGGGTCATTGGTTTTACCTTTCGACCTATTGTAAGCGGACATTTTGCGCTTGTACTCATCCAGCTTGCGTTTTGTTTCCAAGTAAATCTCACGTTCAATCTCCTCCACCAAGTACATTGCGGGTTCTATAAAGCTCTTCCCGGCTCCTGGGGGGCCGCATAGGAAAAAGTAAAGTCCTGGCGAATACTGCTTGCCAAAGTACTTGGTCGTCACATTCGGCATAATCGAGCCGGCAGTAACCATGCATGCTGTGAGAAGTGCTATTCGATGGAGCTCGTTCTCAACGGGCCCAGTTATCTGCGCTAGTGGTTCAGGCAGGGCCGACCAGTTAATGGTTGGTAGTCGCGGTGTTGGCTCTTCTACTTCGTCGACCTCCTTACAAGATGTCTCGATTGCTAAACGCAGAGCATTGGGATTACCTCTACGATCGAGGTAGTCACTAAGATCACCTTTCTCTGGAAGATCTGGCATTAATGTGCGTAGGTCAAGAATGCCAACGGCAGTTACTCCGGCATCGCGCAGTGAGTGTTCAACCTGTTCTGCATGCTTCCGTCCTGGCTCATCTAGATCTGGGATAATTGTTACGCGCGCCCCAACCAGCACTTGCGACATTTCATCCTTCCAATTCGTTGCGCCAAAAGGACTGCACGTAGCAGTTATTCCAATAGACTCAGCCCTGTCACAATCTTTTTCTCCCTCGCAGATGCAGATTATACCACCCTGATAGACACGTTCAACAACCTGTGGCAATTTGTAGAGGATACGATCAATACCGTTAACACCTCTTTGCCATTGGCTGCCATCCCAGTGCTCAACAAAGACTTTCTTTTTGCCGATCAAGCGCTTGATTACGGTAAATCGCATGTGCGGAGCACCGCTTGCTTGGCAGTATACATGTTCACGACGCACCTCAGTTGTATGGGTTTCAGACGAAACATTTCTGGCTGGACGCGGTGGCGGAAAGAAGTGCTGTCCACAAGCAGTGCTCCAACACTTGCCACCGCCAGGTGGTGTATCAGAGTCGCCAATGATCGGCTGATAGCATCTCTTTCGTCGACTACACGGGCACACAGTTTTGCGGCCATATCGCAGTTTCTTCATGCTCATGATGCACTCCGATTTTGCTTATCTCTGGCAGTTACGAGCACCGCGAGGTCAGACTGTCGAATCATCGTTCTCCGCTGTACCTTAACACTCGGAAGCTGCTTCAGTCGAATCAGCTTAGCGACGGTTTGGATCGAGACACCCAGTATACGAGCTGTTTGGGCGCGCGACAGTAGTGAATCTCTCTCAATTGGAGTCTCACTTTTAATCAATGTATTGGCCGCGAAATATTGCGACATGATGTGCCGAAGTTCTTCCTTTAGAACTTCGGCAATAACCTCCCTGAGGTCATGAAGTTGAGCGCTAGACAGAGTTAGCATTACTACTCCAGAATGATTGGTGAATAATGCACGAATCTCTCTAGAGTGCGTTCCGAATAAAGTCGGAATCTTAATCCACTATCAGCCCAGTCAGTGGGGTAATTCCGAAAAAAATCGGAATTGGTCACAGCGGAATGAAATCACTTCGCCTTCATTCTTCTGAAGGCTGATCGCAAAGACTCCTTGATCTCGTTGTGGATTCTAAGTAATTCTAACCCGTCATTGGGATAGTTCGATTTATACTTGTCAAATGAGTCATAGAGCCTTGATTTCCCACTCTTATGCTTCCAACCAAACTCTTGATTGAAGGCTGTAATCACGCGTATGCCGCTGATCTGACTTGGTGTCTTGTCGAACGCTTCACGGATAGCTTCTAGTACAGCGCTATTGTTTCGAATGGTAGAATCCTTCACGCGTAGTGTTCCGGTGCCACTTTCAAACGCATGATAAATTTCCTCGGCAGTGGTGCCATCAAAGTACTTTAGTGCATACGGCACGAGGGCCACAATGACTGGGTTTAGGTCCTTAACAGGAGGGTCCAGAACGAAGCGAGAACTGGGTTTATCAATCGCATCCATCTCTGAATTGCTCAAAGACACCAACCGATCAATTGCCTCCAAGAGTGCATCCGCATTGGCGAGCGCAGCCATGAGCCACTCTTCGGGTTTGCCATGGACGCCCTGCATACGAAGAGGACCGAGGTGCAAAATGCCATTCCGAATTAATTCGGAACATCCATCAGGATCGCTATGAATGATCTCTAGGGCTTCGTCACTACTTGCGTCAAGGTCCTGCATATACATCAAAGAACCCGAATTGGGGTTGATATATTGCTGGACTATATCACGCATAGGCAACTCAAGTATAGCGCGCTTGAGGAATGTGCGTCGCTCTCCGAGGTGTGCCAGAACCTCTTTGATGCCTTCGGTGCTAATACAGAACGAGATCCACATCTGTATTTGGTACTCCCAACGTCGAGGGTGTGCACTGGCGAGCTGAAGAAGCAATTCGGCTTGGTGTTCAGTGAATGCGTAATAATGCATTGTATCGTCTCGTTAGTTACCTGATAATAACAAGTGATGTGTCAACGTAACTTCTGGTAATGTTGAGCCCAAAAATCATGCAAGCCGAGCTAGCCGATAACAACCAGGGAAATTTGTCCTTTTGGCCTGTAGCAAGATCAGTACATTTCAGTGGCGTGATTGTCTGAATATCTCAGAGGATCCCCAGACGAATCTACAGGCGCACAGAAGCGGACAAAAATTGGCGATCGAAATAGACCGCACCAAACACCAAATGTTCGAGCTCGCTCCTTCCATAACCCTCTAAGTCGGACGACTCAGGATATTCTTACTGCAAATGAGCTAAAATGAGGTTTGGGATACTTCAAAAAAACGTAAGCCAAAACGTAAGCCAAAACGAGCAAGGCCCCTGTAAACGCTATATTTACAAGGGCCTTACTGGTTTTGTGTTGTAGCGGGGGCAGGACTTGAACCTACAACCTTCGGGTTATGAGCCCGACGAGCTACCAATTGCTCCACCCCGCGATAGGGAGTGCGAAGATACACAAAAAATCGTAAGGTACAAGGTTACGAGGGTACGGGGGTACGAGGGGTACAAGGGTACGGGGATACGAGGGTACAAGAAGGGGTAGGAGGGTACGCACATTTCGAGAGAATGGCGATCAAGTACCCTTATACCTTGCCCCTCTCTCCTCCCGGGTTCTTGTGTAAAACTCCAACCAAGCCTATGCTCTTGCTGCGACTATCTTTGTCGGTGATTAATAGAGAGTTTGCTTGAGATGAAAATCTCGCACAAATGGCTGTGTGATTTTGTGGAATTGCCGTCCGATAAGTGGACGGTTGACAGGGTGTCGCGCGTTCTTACCGACCTTGGTTTAGAGGTCGAAGACGTCGCTGATGCATCGGCTACTCTGGCCAACATTGTTGTGGGGAAAGTGCTCGAAAAACAGTCGCACCCCAAAGCCGATAAACTCTCCGTCTGTATGGTTGACATTGGATCAGAAACAAAGACAATTGTCTGTGGTGCGGCGAACGTAGCTGCCGGACAAACAGTGCCAGTGGCGCTTGTCGGTGCCATCGTTCCCGCTGCTGGATTTGCCATTGAGGAACGTCCGCTTCGCGGCATCACGTCGCAGGGTATGATCTGCTCACAGGCAGAGCTGAATTTGGGCGAAGATGCATCAGGTATCTGGGTGCTCAACGATTCGCTCGTTGCTGGTAAGCCCCTTGCCGAAGCCCTCAAGATTGATGATGTGATCTACGACATTGCCATAACGCCCAATCGTGCTGATTGCCTTTCGCATGTTGGCATTGCGCGAGAGCTCGCTGCGTACGCCGCAGTATATGATGATGCGCCAGTTGCAGTGCCGCAGCCGCGGACGCCAGCTATCCCGTCGAGCGGTGATGGCGCAACAATTGCTGTGAAGGTAGAGACCAGTGAGCTGTGTCCGCACTATATAGCACATGTCGTAACTGGCGTGCGTGTGGTGGAGAGTCCGTCGTGGCTAAAGGACCGACTTATTGCCCTTGGACTGCGTCCACGTAATGTGATCGTTGACATCACGAATTACATCAACATGGAGATGGGGCAGCCCCTTCACGCATTCGATATGGCAAAGCTTCGTGGTGGTGCCATTGTTGTGCGCACGCCGCATGCGGGTGAGTCTGCGATGACGCTGCTCGACGGCAAGGAACGTCAGCTCGATGCTGAGATGCTTCTCATCTGTGACGGTGAGCGTCCGATTGCCGTGGCTGGTGTGATGGGTGGACAAAACTCCGAGATCGATGAAACAACGACGTCTGTCGTGATCGAATCTGCCTTCTTCCATCCGACATCGATTCGTCGAACAGCAAAGAAACTCGGACTCAGCACGGATGCGTCATATCGCTTCGAGCGTGGTGTAGACCCATCTGGTGTGCGCACGGCTGCGGACCTCGCAGTAGCCATGCTTTGTGAATTGGCAGGGGGCACGATAGGATCTCGCATAGAAGTCGGTGCTCCGCCAGTGACCGCAGAATCAATTCACGTAAGCTATGCACGAGTTCGCTCGCTGCTCGGCATTGCAATCGATGACGCGCGCATCGATCTCAT
>JBEBCJ010000083.1:0-6884 GCA_041157865.1 Bacteroidota bacterium | reverse complement strand
TTCATAGCCATACCACGCGTCTGCGGACGAACGCCCAACCAACGCATGCGGCCAGCCTTACCATAGCTGATGTTCTCGTGAGACCCGTTGCTGACAACACCAATTGTTGCCATACAGTTGGATGGTACCATGCGAATCTCACCTGACGGGAGCTTCAATTGCGCCTTATTACCATCAATTCCCACAAACTGTGCAGATGTTCCTGCTGAACGTGCCATCTGGCCGCCCTTGCCCGGACGCATCTCAATGTTGTGAACAAAGTAACCAACTGGGATCTTCGTGAAAGGTAGTGCGTTACCATCCTTCGGCTCGGCAGACTCACCACTCATGAGCACTTGGCCCACCGCGATCTTGTCCGGAGCAATGATGTAGCGCTTCTCACCATCGGCATACTCAAGCAGAGCAATACGGCACGTGCGGTTCGGATCGTATTCGATCGTCTTTACCGTCGCAGCCATACCAAGCTTGTTACGCTTGAAGTCGATGATACGGTACATACGCTTGTGTCCGCCGCCACGGTGGCGTGATGTTACACGACCCGTATTGTTACGTCCACCAGACTTCTTGATTGGCTCAAGAAGGCTCTTCTCAGGCTTCGATGTTGTGATCTCATCGAAGGTACTGATGCTGTAATAGCGCGTTCCCGGTGTTATTGGTTTAAGATTTCTCGTTGCCATGGTAGTGCTTCGTTAGTCTTCTTCGATTATTCTTCGTTTCCTTCGCCAGAAACGATGTCGATCGTCTGACCTTCCTTCAACGTCACATATGCCTTTTTCTTCAGATTCGTCTTACCAACTTGCATGCCCTGACGCGTCATACGTGTCTTGACCTTGCCCTTTGTGCGGACCGTGCGAACACTCACCGCATCAACATCAAACATTTGCTTGATTGCCTGGCGGATCTGAAGCTTGTTGGCATCAGGTGCTACCTCGAACACATACTGGTTCTGGTGTCCAACCTTCGTTGCCTTCTCTGTGATAAGGGGCTTGCGCAATACTGTAATCATTGTGCTTCTCCTTCATCACCAAATGACTTTGCAATCGTATCTACCGCGCTCTTGAAGATGAGCAGCTTGCCGTGGTTCAACACATCATAGGCTGAAATCTTGTCGGCCGGAAATGTCGTTACACCAGCAATATTGCGTGCCGAGCGCACGAACGTTTCATCGGCAGCTGGAAGCAGCACGAGAACCTTCGAACCACCACAGTTGACAGCGTTGAGCATCGAGGCTACTTCGCGTGTCTTCGGTGCCGACAAAGCAAAATCTTCTACAACTACAAGGTTGTTTTCACGCGCACGTAGTGTGAGCGCAGACTTGCGAGCAAGACGCTTGACCTTTACTGGAAGATCGAGTGTGTACAGATGCGGCTTTGGACCATGCACCGTGCCACCACCAGGCATGAGAGGCGAACGACTGGAGCCACGACGTGCCCCGCCAGTACCCTTCTGCTTGAACGGCTTTTTACCACCACCCGAAACTTCGGAGCGTGTCTTTGTCTTGTGCGTGCCCTGACGACGATTCGCCAGATACGCACGAACCGCGAGATACATCGCATGCTCGCTAGGCTCGATACCGAAGACAGATGCAGGAAGCTCGATTGAGCCCGCTTTCGATCCGTCTTTCGTGAGTACATCCACAGTCATGAGTGTGTTCTTCTTAGAGCTTGACAATTTCTACTACTGAATTCATTGCGCCTGGAATGCTTCCCTTCACCAAGATGAGGTTCTGCTCAGGCATTACACGAAGGATCGTCAGGTTGCGTATCGAGATCCTTGTTCCGCCCATTCGACCTGCCATTCGCATGCCCTTGAAGACACGTGAAGGGTACGACGATGAACCGATAGAACCTGGGGCACGCGGGCGGTCTGATTGACCGTGTGTTGCCATACCAACACCACCGAAATGGTGACGGCGTACAACACCCTGGAAGCCCTTACCCTTGCTCGTTGCAGAGATCTTGATCTTATCGCCTTCGGCAAATGACTCTACCGTTACGATATCTCCGCTCTTGACCTTGTCAACAAGCTGACGGAATTCCTTCAGATGGCGAGTTGCCTCGACATCGTGCTTTGCAAAGTGACCGGCACGAGGACGGTTTACCTTACGTTCTGCGATTGGCTCGTATCCGATCTGGACCGAATTATAACCGTCGCGTTCTTTTGTTTTGATTTGGACTACTGGACAAGGTCCGGCTTCGATAACTGTACATGGAACAAATGTCCCATCTTCAGTAAAGATGCTCGTCATACCCAATTTTCGTCCGAGGATTGCGCTCATTGCCCTCTGTTCTCCTAGACTTTCACTTCCACATCAACACCAGCCGGCAGCTCAAGGCGCATAAGCGCGTCGATCGTCTTCTGCGTACTGCTGAAGATGTCGATCACTCGCTTGTGTACCCGAGCCTCGAATTGCTCACGGGACTTCTTGTCAACATGCGGTGAGCGAAGCACTGTATATACAGACCTCTCCGTTGGCAATGGTATCGGACCCGATACCACTGCACCCGTCTGCTTGACTGTTCGGACGATGCGCTCTGCTGAACGATCAATCAAATTGTGATCGTACGAGCGAAGCTTGATGCGAATGCGTTGCGTTGCCACTCGGTAATACTCCTGGAATGATCCAACGTGGAGGTTGGTTTGTAGACAAAAACGAGGGAGGATTCATCATCCTCCCTCGAGGTTTGTCAGCGGTATTTCTTACTCAACAATCGATGTTACAACACCGGCGCCTACCGTACGGCCACCTTCGCGGATAGCGAAGCGGAGACCTTCTTCCATGGCAACTGGTGTAATGAGAACTACTTCTAGGTTGTCAACATTGTCGCCAGGCATGATCATCTCGACACCTGCAGGCAGGTTGAGAATACCTGTAACGTCTGTCGTACGGAAGTAGAACTGCGGGCGGTAGTTCGTGAAGAATGGCGTGTGACGTCCGCCCTCTTCCTTTGTCAGTACATATGCCTGAGCCTTGAACTTGTGGTGAGGAGTGATTGAGCCTGGCTTGGCGATAACCATGCCGCGCTCGATCTCTTCCTTGTCCACGCCGCGAAGGAGAAGTCCGACGTTGTCGCCCGCTTGACCTTCGTCAAGAAGCTTGCGGAACATTTCGATACCTGTTACTGTAGTCTTCTTTTGAAGACCGAAACCAACAAGCTCTACTTCTTCGTTAACCTTAACAATACCGCGCTCGATACGACCTGTTGCTACTGTACCACGACCTGTGATCGAGAATACGTCTTCAACCGGCATCAAGAATGGCTTATCTACATCACGAACTGGTGTTGGGATATAGTTGTCAACTGCATCCATGAGCTCAAAGATGCACTGCATGTCTGGTGAGTCTGGACCCGATCCAGATGCTGCTGCATCAAGAGCCTTAAGTGCTGAACCCTTGATGATCGGAATCTCATCGCCAGGGAATTCGTACTTGCTCAGAAGTTCGCGAAGTTCCATCTCAACGAGTTCTACCAGATCTGGGTCTGCAATATCGACCTTGTTCATGAACACAACGATACGCGGTACACCAACCTGGCGGGCAAGAAGGATGTGCTCACGTGTCTGTGGCATTGGGCCGTCAGTAGCTGCACATACGAGGATCGCTCCGTCCATCTGTGCTGCACCAGTGATCATGTTCTTCACATAGTCAGCGTGGCCTGGGCAGTCAACGTGCGCATAGTGACGATTTGCTGTTTCGTACTCAACGTGCGCAGTTGCGATCGTGATTCCACGTGCCTTTTCTTCAGGCGCGTTATCGATCGAATCGAATGAACGTTGTTGTGCCAGACCCTTCGATGCCAAGCACATTGTGATTGCTGCTGTAAGCGTTGTCTTGCCGTGGTCAACGTGACCGATGGTTCCAACGTTTACGTGCGGTTTGTTCCGCTCAAATTTCTCTTTGGCCATTTTGCCGACTCCTCAGAAAATCAGTGAGTGAGTGTGAAGAAAAAACATTTATAGTCTGTGTTGTCTGTCTCGGTACGGGCGTCCGGAACGGGACAGAAAACAAAGCTACGGAAAAAATCTGACGTAAATGCAATACGCGCCCCCTCCACACCAAATATATTTTCTTTGGCGGGCGCGCTGCGGCACTGACGCATGGCCGGCTACAGGGCGTTTACTGCCCGTAGTTAGTACCGGCGCTGGGCCTGTTCGTATCCATGGAACTGCATGGTATACGAGCCTCTGCCCTGCGTTAGCGATCGCAACTGTGTTACGTAGCCGAATAATTGGGACAGCGGCACCAATGCCGTCACAACTTGCAGAATATCGCGCTGGGCTATGCCCTGCACCATCCCGCTTCGCGAGCTAAGGTCTGCGATGACCTCGCCCACATACTCCTCGGGCGTAACAACCTCGACCAGGAAGATCGGCTCCATGATGACAGGGTTTGCCATCCTGCAGGCGTCCTTCGCTGCTATCGAGCTGGCTACGGCATATGCCGTCTCCGTTGCGTCTTCTTCATTGTATGCCGAATCTACGAGGACGGCCATGATGTCAATCATGGGGTATCCCGAAATCGGTCCGACCTTAAGGGCTTCTATTGCGCCCTTCTCTGCACTCTTGACGTATAACTCCGGAAGTGTCCCTGGTGCGAGTTCGTTGCTGAACTCGAGACCTTTTCCTGAGTCATTCGGTCGTAATTCTATTGTAACCTGACCAAACTGGTTCTTTCCAGCGTTACTGCGAATGAACTTGCCTTCCGCTCTGGCACTGGAGGTAATCGTTTCACGATAGGCTACCTGCGGTTTGCCAACTTTGACAGGTACGTTAAATTCTCGCTTCAGCCGGTCTACGATGATCTCCAGGTGGAGCTCTCCAACACCGCTGATGATGAGTTGTCCCGATTCTGCATCCGTATGGAACCGAAACGTCGGATCTTCTTCAGAGAGCCGATGTAAGGATTCCGTCAGTTTATCCTGATCCGCCAGAGTCTTCGCCTCAACTGCTTGGTTGATGACGGGGTCTGAGAAACGAATGCTTTCGAGTAGGATGGGGTTCTTGGGGTCGCAAAGCGTGTCGCCTGTGCGCGTAAAGCGCATCGACGGAATCGCAACGATGTCTCCTGCATATGCTGCTTCGAGCTCTTCACGCTTGTTGGCGCTCATACGCAAAATCTTACCTGCCCGTTCCTTTTTGTCGTTGGTCACGTTGTATATCTGTTCGCCAGCTTTCAGAACACCAGAGTAGATCCGTATAAAGGTCAAACGCCCAACAAACGGGTCTGTAATAATCTTGAATGCCAGCGCAGCAAACGGCTCGGCATCGAGAGGCTGTCGAACGAGTATCTCGCTTTCATCCTTCACGCTGTGCCCGCTGGTTTGGCCTACATCCGTCGGAGATGGAAGGTATGCTACAACAGCATCCAGCAGTTGCTGCACTCCTTTGTTCTTAAAGGAACTTCCACAAAACACTGGTGTGATTCGCAGTCCGAGTGTGGCTTGGCGTAAGCCCGCCCGCAACTCGTCAGCTGTGATTTCATCGCCAGAAAGGTAACGCTCTAGAAGGGCATCATCCTGTTCGGCAACCACCTCTACCAGCTCCTGTCGTGCTTGCTCAATGTCGGCCAGCATGTGCTCCGGAACTTCACACTCCTCAAAGTGCTCGCCATTCGTATCATCGAAGACAATGGCCTTGCGCTCTAGCAGGTCCACAATACCTCGAAAGGTGTCTTCCGCTCCTAATGGAAGCTGAACTGCAACCGGACGTGCACCAAGGCGCGTTCGCATCATGTCGAGGACACGAGTGAAGTTTGCTCCGATACGATCCATCTTGTTTACAAATGCAATCCGCGGCACGCGATACTGGTTTGCCTGATGCCATACCGTTTCCGATTGAGGCTCTACACCGGCAACAGCACAAAACAACGCTATCGAACCATCCAGTACGCGGAGAGACCGCTGTACTTCTGCCGTAAAATCAACATGTCCGGGAGTATCGATGATGTTGATCGTATACCCCTTCCATGCACAGGAAACGGCTGCCGAGGTGATGGTGATCCCTCGCTCTTTTTCCTGCTCCATGTAGTCAGTGAACGCTGTGCCTTCGTGCACTTCGCCCATTCTATGGAGCACTCCTGTGTAATACAGTATGCGTTCTGTTGTTGTGGTCTTCCCGGCATCAATGTGAGCCATGATACCGATATTCCGCACAAGGTCTATGGGAACAGAACGCGTCATGTTGTCAGTGTGTCAAAGAACAATGATCCGTCTTACCAACGGAAGTGTGCAAATGCGCGGTTAGCATCAGCCATACGGTGCATTTCATCACGACGCTTGATAGCGCCCCCTTCACCATTGGCTGCGGCGAGCAGCTCACTGGCAAGCTTCTGCGCCATCGAACGATCGCGACGCTCCGAAGCATACTTCTTCAGCCAACGAATCGCCAGTGCCGCACGGCGCTCTTCACGTACTTCCATAGGGACTTGGTACGTGGCACCGCCAACACGACGCGGACGAATCTCGATCGCCGGCGCTGCGTTCTGCATGGCCTTGCGGAAGATCTCAAGCGGATCTTGCTCGGTCTTCTTTCCAACGATATCAAGGGCTTCGTAAACCAGGCGACGCGCCGTGTTCTTCTTGCCCTGAATCATAATGTTATTTACAAACTTTGCGACCATCACGTCGTTAAATCGTGGGTCGGCCATGGTACGGCGTTTATCTGCACGCTTCTTACGCATCTTCTACTCCTTACTTCTTTCCAGCCGGTGCAGCACCAGCCTTTGGCTTCTTCGCGCCATACTTTGAACGAGCTTGCTTGCGGTTGGCAACGCCCTGTGTATCCGCCGATCCACGGATAATGTGGTACCGTACACCCGGAAGGTCCTTTACACGACCACCACGGATCAGTACGATCGAGTGCTCCTGCAGGTTGTGTCCTTCACC
>JBEBCJ010000082.1:0-5520 GCA_041157865.1 Bacteroidota bacterium | reverse complement strand
GGGCGAGTTGGGCTTCTTTATCGTGAGTGATGGCACAGGCCACCCTTGGAAGCTCAAGATCCGTTCGCCGTCATCAAGCAACCTGCAGGCCCTTAAGCATATGTCAGAGGGCTCGATGGTGTCGGACGTTGTGGCGATCATCGGTTCGATTGACCCTGTGATGGGTGAAGCCGATAAGTGAGTTGACTGAACATTCATGCCGACACCAGAATCGATCACGCCGGAGCGTCGAGCGAAGATTACGCGCGTCTTAGAGCGACGTCAGCCAACGCTGACGGTTGTCTTTGAGAACGTTCACGATCCGCACAACGTGAGTGCTGTGATACGCTCATGCGATGCCGTTGGTGTGGCAGAAGCGCATGGCATTTACTACGGACGCACGGTGTTTCCAGACCTCGGAGAGAAGTCATCGGCGAGCGCGCGCAAGTGGGTGGATGTACACCTACATCAAACCGTCGACGAATGCTACGCAGCCTTGCGCAGCAAGGGTTTTGCCATCTACACAACGCACATGTCGAGCGATGCGGCGTCGCTGCACGACCTCGATCTCAAGCAGCCTGTGGCTCTTGTGTTTGGCAATGAGCACAATGGTGTTTCTGATGAGGCGCGCGAGAAGGCCGACGGTAATTTCCTGATCCCGCAGATGGGGATGATTCAATCACTGAACATTTCCGTGGCATGTGCCGTTACGCTCTTCGAAGCCATGAGACAGCGCATGGCAGGGGGCATGTATCATGCGCCCCAGATGCCAAGCGACGTTCTAGCGCAGAAGGTCGAAGATTGGTGCTCGCGGTAAGAGCTCATTACTTCAAGAACGACTCAAACCAGCCCTTTTGATCCTGCACGCCGTAGAGGAAGACACCACGGTGGTCTGCCGATTGGCCTGCAAATAGTGCCTGTGTTGGGCCGCCACCGATAAGCGTTTGAAAGCCAGCAGGGAGTTCTGCGATGTACGACGGCGTGACCTCGTCTTGTCCACCATGATAACAACGCAAAGGCGTAACACTGCGCCAGCGATATCCATGCGTCTGCTGAAGCTTCTGCCAGTATGGTGTTTCGCCCCCAATGCTCGACTTGATAAAATCATCTGTCATCATGTCGCGAATCTTCAGCGGTACCATCTTTGAATACTCAGGCCAGCCAATCTTGTTCGCATGCAGGTCGCGCGCTGCTTGGAGATACTCTGGCTTGAATGCGCCGGATGACAGACCCGGCTGGTTGTAGTAAAACTCGTGAGCATTTATCTGCAGAGCTGCACAACCCGTTAGGTAGACAGCATCTACTGGCTGATAGTTATTGATCCATCGGTTCATGATTGTATAGATGTCCGAAGGGGCGCTCGCAGCAGCAGCTGCCGTGACCTTGATCCCGAGATTCTCGAGGTGGTTCAGAAATACCAACGTTGCCCAGCCCCCTTGCGACCATCCACTCAGGAAGAACTGCGTGGGCTTGTATCCAACAGCATCGAGAATGATCTTGGCCGTCTGATACATGTCGGTGCAAGCCTGTTGCGTGCTGGCTTTCACGAGGTAGCTATCGGGTTCATCTGAGAGCCCCTTGCCGAAATAGTCCGCTGCAACAACGATGTACCCATCGCCGGCAAAACGTGCGATCATCAGGCGTGTCTCGTATGACTCTTCCGGGAACGAGGGGACAGCGGTCTTTGAAAAGACCGTGCCATGTTGATACATCACAACAGGTAGATTCTTGTTTGTCACTTTTGGCACTGCGATCAACCCTGACGCACGGGTAGGACGATTGAGCTGCTCAGGAACAACGGACGGATATGCCACGCGATACAAGTCTACCGCATTCTTGGCAGCCGGAAACGTGATCGTGTTGCTTGGAGCAAACTCCTGTAGCTCCGACGTCAGAATCTTATTCAAACGCTCAACCGTGTAGGTGCCGAGGAACTGATAACTCAAGCCTGATGGGATAGCAATGGGCTTGAGGTCTGGCCTTTGAGCCCCAGCTTGAAAGAGTGACAGGACTAATGCTAGACTTGTGAGAATGTACTTCATCGGGTTGTCCTCGAAATCATCGCAAGGATGTGTCGCACATCCGTATATGGTGTGGCTGAATAATGCTCAAAGATAACGCTCCGTTTAACGAGGATACGGACACCATGCAGCTCGGTCACCGTTCCGTTGCGTTCCTCTATGGTTGTGCCGAATGCCTTGGAACAAACATTCCCGGAATCGCTGCATAGCGAAAACACATCGCCAGCAAAGCCATACTGTTTGGTGACCTCCCGACACTTTGCCACATCATTATCGGAGAAGGCCACCACCACTGCCTTAGCAGCGCGAAGCTGTTCGGTGTACTCTTGGAACAGCGCAAGTTGCTGCATACAATGAGCACACATAGCGCCTAGGAACCGTATTGAAATGACGGGCGTATTATCGGATAGCGCAACAATATCTACAGTGTTTCCCGCAGTGTCAATGACGGGGGGCATAGGTCGTGCGTCCTGATGCGCATGCAGTTGAATGCAAAGCATTGACGCCATCACTAATCCGATAACAAAACGCATCAACGGACAAGCACGATCATGTCTGTATTGCTGAACGTACCACCATCCGTTAGACGCACGTAGTAGGTACCAGCCGGAGCATCATGTACTTCGAAGACAACAGTCGTGGTGTTTGGCTCGACAACTTTATGGATTATCGGATTGCCTGTGATGTCATACAATGTTGCAGTAAGCGCCTTGTTCTGCATCAGTTCAGGAACACGGAGCTGAAACTTGCTGAAGCGTCCAACAACTGGGTTCGGAAAAGCAAGGGGCTCTTCCCACGGACGCTCGTTAACTGAAGATGTCGATGGAAGAATCTCAACAATGTTCATCATACCCCAGTCTTCGTGAGGAAGATAGTGGCAGTGAAGAACTGTCTTGCCGTCAAACTCAGCAATGAACCGGTGTCGGATTGTATACCTTGTTTTGGGCAGTAGTAACAGAACATCACGCCAGACTGGTGTCTCAAGCTTTACATCGTTGATGGCAACGACTTCAAACTCGTTTACGTGAATATGAAATGGATGGGTATCGCTGCTCCTGTTAATAATGGTCCACTCTTCAGCTGTGCCAGCACGTACAGCAATGTTCACAACATCGTGATTGAATGGCGAGTTGTTGATCGTGAACATGCGGGAAATAGCGGTAGAGTCTGGATTCGATCCTGCCGTTTCATCTATATCGAAGTATATCTCGCGTGTCCCAACAATCTCGTTATCCGCTATTGCTCCGCGCTGCTGCGCTGCAGGCAACCTCGACGGTAGCGACATTGCTGGAGTGATCGGCTCACCCGTGATATTGAGTTCGAATGCGATACGGCGCTCCAGAATTCGGAACTGCGCATCAAGCGTCGCAAGTTCGACTACATAGCGTCCAGCCTCTGTTGGGGCCGTAACGAGAACATCCGAGCGCGCTCCTGTGGGCACCATTACGGTGTCGACCGTTTTCATTGAGCCGAAATAGAGGCCGTCTACTGCGATTTCATTCTGCGGAACAACAGTTGTGTCCGCACCAGATATCTTTAGCCAGCGCAGCTTTACGAGCGGTTCGAAGGTGGCATTGATAAGCCTCCAACGCTGTATCTCGCCTGGCCGCATCGTAACCGTTCCTTCGCTAACACCATTTACAAGAACCGGTGAATCGATTCCCGTTAGGGGTTTGAACTTCGACTTCGCCGACAGGCGCACTGGAACAGCAACGCTGTTGGTTAGGGTGTCGTAGCGAAACATTGAAAAGACAAAAACCTTGCTTTCGTATTTCAAGATGTTCGGGTCGGTGATAGCTGGATCAGGTTGATCCTCAATAATGATGCTGCCAGCCAGACTGCTAGCCACCTGGGCATATGTTGAGGTATGGTGGTGAGGATGATACCAGTATGTGCCTGCTGCATGGTTGTTGGGCAGAACGAACTCGTAATCGAGCGATTCACCAGGAAGGATCGAGAGAAGCACGTTGTCGCTATTACCCTTTGGCGAGACGTTTAGTCCGTGGACGTGAAGATTCGTTGTGTTGGCCCGCTGCGGGTAGTTCCCCTGATCTGCACTGTCTTGGTCGGGATTCGGAGGCAGTTGATTGTTTACGCGGACGCGAATCGTATCTCCGGGGCTCACGCGCCAAGTTACGCCCGGCACAACACCGTTGTATGTGCTTGCGCTGATGGTTCTACCGAAAACGGAAACGTTGGCCATTTTGAGGTTAAGTGTATCGTTCAGCAAGCGGTTGACCGATGACTTAACGGTCGCCTGTGGGATCTCTCCAGCGTAGCAGACTGTAGAGGTGAGCAGACAACACAAGAAAAGAATGTTTTTCAAAGCTGAGTTGTTGCGCTTCATGTACATATCCAGTATAATTGGTTTGTCCAATGGATGGGCTACTTAGAACGGGCACTGCAAATCTACGTTGTGAAAAAGTCAGGTGGGAGTTGAAAATGCGCAGCAAGTTAACCTGGTTGTTTCTGATTGCTGTTTGTCTCAATCTGGTCGCGTGTACAACTGCGGACCCTATTCAGCCGAGTGCGGTGCGCGTTCGGAAGAATGTCAAGAATCTCACAGCTCAGGAAAAGGCTGATTTTGTTTGCGCAGTCAAGAAACTAAAGACAGTACAAAGCCCTTACGATCCAGCGATTAACTACTATGACCAATTCGTGAAATGGCACTATCTGGCGTTTCGCTGTAATCCAAACAACGACGATGTACATGGATATCCAGCACACATGGGGTCAGCATTTCTCCCATGGCATCGGGTATACCTGCGTGTCTTCGAGGAAGCCTTACGTGATGTGTCTGGCAAGGACATAACAGTGCCATATTGGGATTGGACAGATGCAGCGAGTACCTCAGCAGTGTTTGCTGATGACTTCATGGGAGGCTCCGGGGATCCAGCAAACAGGTATGCGGTGATGACAGGTCCGTTCCGCAAAGGAGAGTGGACGATTGAGTTCTCTGATGACGATGATGTTGATTCAATTTTTGTCGACATCGAAACCGACCCCAACCCTGTGCCGTATCTCACACGTGCAATTGGTATAAATCCAGCATGGACAACATTGTTGCCTACAGCTCAGGATGTAGCAACGACGTTATCAGTGCCTGCATATGATGCAGCACCTTGGGATCCATCGGTAGACACAACGAAGAGTTTTCGCAATTCGCTCGAGGGATGGCGTGGTAAGTCCCGCATTTACTGCGACTCTGCCACCAAAAATATGGACGCGAGAGCCGATGGCTCTGGATTGCGAAGCAAGATGCATAACATCGTGCACGTATACGTAGGAGGGATCTTTACACCAGATCCCGCAAATCCAACACAACGTCATGCGGGAAGCTTGGCTCAGAATACCTCACCGAACGATCCTGTGTTCTGGATACATCATGCCAACATCGACCGGATCTGGACAGCGTGGATGATGCGTCATGGTAGGTCATATCTTCCAGTCGCTGGAGCTCCAAAAGGCAACAATTTGAATGATGTCATGGAGCCATGGTCGTATCGTAATGATGGCAAGA
>JBEBCJ010000081.1:0-11771 GCA_041157865.1 Bacteroidota bacterium | reverse complement strand
ACCCGTGACCGTAGTCTGAATGATGCCGCCTACTGCCGAGAGTTCTGGGTATGCAGTAAGTGCGACGTCGTACGACTTGCCCGGTGCTATCGGGTTAGTCTCGTCTTTCTCACATCCGGCTACCAAACTGGCAACTGTGGAGGCTGAGAGAACGAGACCAACAGAAGCAGCTGCTTGCTGAAGAAAGGCGCGTCTTGATGAGGTAGACATGGGATGTGGAGTTACAGAGTTACAGAGTTACAGAGTTACAGAGTTACAGAATTACAGAATTACAGTGTTGTTAGGTAAGAGGTGCTGGAGGGACGAGAGGGACTATGAACGTGTGGAGGAGCGATTGCGCCAGAGGCCGAAGGCGATAAGGGAGAACGACATACCTCCGACGAAGGCATAGCAGCGGGGGACGTCAGAGATTGTAGCATCAACGGGCAGAAGGCCGAACTTAAAGGCAGGGATGTAGGTGACCTCTCGGCGTGTGGTTCCGAAGAGTTCGTCCTTGAATTCGCGGACAACTTCTTCTCGGTCTTTGGAGAAAACATGCATTCCATCGTTAACCCAAAGAGCGCCTCCGGCGAGGATGCCGAGGATGCCGAGTGCGATGAAGGCCTTGTTGATCATATTAGCTCCGCAGGATCAGTAAAACAGATGCAGTTGAACGTTCCAGCGAGACGAATAACCGGCTCGCCACGTGTCCCAAATGCGATACTCAGGACGCAGCTCGACATACGGCATCAGAAATATCTGTGCTCCAATGGTTGCGGCGTTGCTCAGGTAGGTTCCTGCAGCGCTGAATGGATCGGTCGTGTATCGTTCGGCCCGCACATAAGGGAACAACCATGTTGTAGCCGAATACATGAGTTCTGCCATCATCGATTCAGCCCGAAATCTATCGTCGTAACTCATTCGTGTGTAATCAAGCAGCAACGAGAATTCATCACTTAATCCTATGCCCGCAAAACCGCTTGTTATGCCAAAATCATTGTTCTGCAGGTGAGAACCACCAAACCACATATTGAGCTTATCATTGAAGGCGCGCGGCCAAAAAACAGCTCGGGCAGTGAGGGTAGGATCGTTGCCGTTAACCACAGAGAACGTCTCAATTCCGTCGGAGATTTTGACTTGGGCCAGACCCTGACTCCCGAAGACACCGCCCTGTAGGGATAACCATTTGAGGCCTTCGTAGGACACTTCTACACCTGCCTCGGACCAATCGGGCGCAATCACAGTCTTGCGCTGCGTCGCCAGTGTGTATGAGTATGGTGCCATCGTGTGGTCGTCATATCGCATGCCAATGTTTGGTCGGAACACACCAATACGAACAGATGGCAGTGAGAAGGACGGAGCGACGATCGCAGAAATCGATGCTGCCCTCATGCCGGGATATGGTGGAGCGCCCTGGATGGCAAGTGTTGAAAGGTTCACCGTTCCCTCGAGTGTTACCTCTGGTATCGGCATGTAGGCAGAATAAAAGGAGGCCTGCATTGGGAAAAGTCTTCGTGAAGCAGACTCGCTGGCAAACGACCTGGTGCTCTGAATTCGAGTATCCATTCCGAGAATGACCTTGCCATCAAGGAACTGATTCGAGGAGTCCCTGTCGTAGAACCAATCGAAGAGCGCATTTGAGCGCGGCACTGCTCCGACATCATACCAACTGTACCAACCAAGATCATTGCGTATGCCGCCGCCAGAGGGGGCTATGTGGCAGTTGATACAACGATTGCCCGAGATTGCCGAGAACTGCGGAATAGAAAACGCCGTCGCACTGGAGATCAGAGCGACGGCGAGAATGACAATCAGATTCATTGCTTGCGCTGAATTAGTTGAGCTTCATCGAGCGAACACACTTTTCGAAGATCGGCAGATATATCTTTTCATCAGCCTTGTTCCAGTTAACGGTGACGCGATACATCTTATCGCCCTTGACGGCAAAGTAGGCCCGAGCAGCGATAGTCGCAGTTGGGTTGTAGGAAAAAACGACCGATTTAGTGCCACCAAGTGTCGAGTTGCTTTGTGTTGCGCCGGGATAGCGTGCCTTGTTCTGTTCTATGATCCGATCGAGATTGTTCTGCTCTTTGGCATTGATCACATCGACCTGGATTGAGCAGTCAAGGCGTGCACCTACGAAGATCGTAGAGCTGATAGCTGCTGCAGACCCCTTCTTCGTTTCGAAATTCTTCGGATAACTTATAACGTAGTCTCCGCCGCTATGTGGTTTGAGTGTGTCGCTTGGCGGTACGGGTGCACCCGGACCCTGCGGCACGCCAACAGGCAATGGCGCCATCTTCTTGGCCAGCTTCACCGATGCAAGGATCTCTTTAAACTCTTCTTCGTAGTCCTCATAGGTGTTGCCGAATGCGGCAAAGGTGACCATCGTGATCACTGAGTCGTTTTCTGCGAAGTACGATTCTGAGACAAACTTGCCGTCCTCTTGGTCGAACTCCACATACAGCTTTTGGCCCTGCTTGCCCCCTAGAGTGGCAACCGATTTCGTGTAGCGGTCAAGTCCATCTTCGAACTCCAGCTTGGAGCGCTTCACAAGCGAATCAATCGTAGTTGTGCTGTCCATGGCAATTGCACGAATCTCAACCTTGGCTCCGCCGCGCCCCTTAGCAAACTGGGTAAACCGTCCAGCATGTGCTTTGGTACTGAATGCCACAATTAGATCGCCCTTTCGGTGCTGCACCAGCCAGTTCGATGGTACCTTGATCTCGAATTTGCGTAGTTCGTCCTTCTTAAGCTCGAGCCCTTCGATCGGTACTGGCTTAGCCTTAGGGTGGCATCCTGCGAGCACGGCAAGGCCGGCAATCGTGATGAGTAGGAAGCGAAATGTTGACATGAAAAACAGCTCCAAAGAGAAAGTTCAAATTCGTTAGTTGTTCAGAGCACCTTCGATGATCCATGTACGCATGCCTCGCTTGTGCGAAGCAGACACAGTGGTTTGAAGATTGCCCCACGGATGCAGCAGTTGTCCGTCGAGGACCTGCATAATTAAGCTTTCGTCGGGTTTTCCGGGCACCACAAGATTGGGTCTATCGAATAATAATGTTGAGTACGAAGTTAACCGAATACCGCCAGCCGGCGAGACGTCTCCGTGGCAGCCCCCAAAGCCGCACGAGAGAGCAAGAAATGGTAAGACCTGTCCGCGGAAGCTCACATTGCTGTCAGGGAAAACGATATCGTCGGGATTCGTGATCATCGAACCGTCGCACGATGTCATAACCAGCGCACCGAACAACGCAAACGAGCATAACAGGATGCGCATCAATAGCTCTCCTCTACAGACGGGAACGAGCGGCCTTTGACATCGCTCACGTACTGGGAAATTCCCTGAACCATAACCGAATGGAGATCAGCGTACCGCCGCACAAACCGCGGGTTGAATTCCGTCGACATGCCCATCATGTCCGTCCAAACCAGGATCTGTCCGTCGCAATGCGGTCCAGCTCCGATCCCTATTGTGGGGATCTTGAGAAGCGCGGTGATCTCATGGGCCAGACCAGCTGGTATCTTTTCGAGCACCACTGCAAATGCGCCGGCTTCCTGGAGCGCGAGAGCATCGCGTTTCATCGTCTCTGCCTCTTCGGGTGACGAGCCCCGTTCCTTGTATGATCCAAACTGGTGAATGCTCTGGGGCGTAAGCCCCAGGTGCCCCATTACGGGAATGCCGTGCTCGGTCATTAATCGCACCGATTCAATCACCCGCTGACCACCCTCAAGCTTTACAGCACCCGATCCAGCCTCCTTCATAAGGCGTCCGGCATTGCGGAAGGCCTCTTGCGGTGAGACCTGATAGCTCATAAACGGCATATCAGTTACGACGAGTGCATGAGAAACTGCTCTCACGACTGCCTGCGTGTGGTAGATCATGTGCTCAAGTGTCACGGGAATGGTCGTGTCGTGTCCCTGGATCACATTGCCAACAGAATCGCCAACCAAGAGTACATCCACCCCTGCAGAATCCAGGATAGATGCAGTGATGGCATCATACGCTGTAAGGCAGGCAATTGGACTGCCGGCCTGTTTCATTTCGATCAGACGGCGGGTCGTGACGCGTTTACGTGTGGTGGGTACGACGGACATGATAACTCTTCGTGACTGAGCACAAAGATAGCCGTCGCAGGCCTTCTGGGCGTTATCTTATCGTTATGCTCGAGCCAGTTGTTTCACGTGCACCTATCTCGGTTAGCCTCCCAGCGGGTTCTCAGGTGCTGTTTATTTCGGACGTACACCTTGGGTATGGTACCCGCGAGCAGGACATCGAACGCGAGAACCGTCTTCTTGAGGTCCTGCAGGGGGCGATGCAGACCTGCGCCCACCTTTTTATCGTGGGCGACCTTTTTGATCTATGGTTCGACTATAAGCGCGCGATTCCACGCGGTCATGTGCGCACGCTTGCGTGTCTGCGCGCATACCGTGATGCCGGCATTCCGGTAACGTACCTAATGGGCAACCACGACTTTGGACATCATTCGTTTTTCAGGGATGAGCTCGACATCGAAGTTCTCGGCGGAGATGTCATAGCAGACATCGACGGCAAGAGATTTTACGTTGCTCATGGAGATGGTAAGGCTCACAACGATACGGGCTATCTCATTCTTCGCAGCATTCTGCGAAACAGTCTGGCACAGTGGTTGTACCGTTTGCTTCATCCCAATCTCGGGATTGGATTGGCATCGGCCACTTCGCATGGCAGCAGGGAGTATACAGGTCAAAAGGACTATGGTGGCTCTGACGGACTGCGCGACTTTGCCTGTGCGCGAATCGACGAGGGCTATGACTATGTGATCATGGGGCATCGCCATAAGGCAGAAGAATACCATCACAATAATGGCTGCTACATCAATCTCGGCCATTGGCTGTCAAGGCCTTGCACATACGGCATGTTCGATCACGAGCATGGATTCATACTCAAAAGTATAAGCTGAACGCTTTTTTCGAGGAAGGTGAAATGAAGAAGATTGGATTACTCTTTGGCATGGAACAATCATTCCCGCCGGCTCTTGTTCATGAGATCAATGATCGCCATGCTGGCGTATCTGCAGAATTTGTCAAGATCGGTGGGGTAACACTTGAAACATTGTTTGAGTACGATGTTATCCTTGATCGCATCTCGCAGGATGTTCCGTACTACCGTGCTATGCTGAAGCTGGCAGCACTCAAGGGTGTGCGTGTTGTAAACAATCCGTTCTGGTGGTCGGCAGATGATAAGTTTTTTAACTATGCTCTGGCCAACGAGACCGGTATCCCGGTTCCGAAGACCGTTCTGCTGCCGAGCAAGAATCATCCGCCGGACACAACAGCTGAATCGTTTCGCAATCTACTATACCCGCTTAACTGGGAAGAACTCTTCGAGTATGTCGGATTCCCAGCTTATCTCAAACCCTTCGATGGAGGGGGCTGGAAACACGTCTACAGGGTCGAGTCTGCCGAACAGTTCTTTGAAGCGTATGCCGAAACAGAAGACATCGTGATGACGCTCCAAGAAGGTATTGAATTCACAGAGTACTATCGTTGCTACTGTATTGGTAAGAAGCATGTACGAATCATGCCGTATGAGCCCCGTAACCCGCATCATCTTCGATACCAGGCAGGATTTGCCCCTACTCAAGCCATGCTGGCTCGACTCGAAGATCTATGCATCAAGATCTGTACGATGCTGAGCTATGATTTTAACACAATTGAGTTTGCCGTGCGAGACGGCATTCCGTATGCGATCGATTACATGAATCCTGCCCCGGATGCAGAGCGCAGCTCGGTGCAAGAGGATAATTTTGATTGGGTGCTTAAGACCACAGCGTCGTATCTGATTGAACTTGCACAGCAGGGACGTGCTGTTCCCACAGAATATGCATGGAGCGCATTCATTGGTAAAGGCTCAGGTAAGTAATGCAGTACCGTACCTTCATACTCGACGGCGAATCCCTTACAGTCAATGATCTGGCCTACGTAGCCCACCACAGCAGTTCACGTATAGAAATCAGTGCCCAAGCTCGTGAGCGCGTGCGTGCTTCGCGCGCTGCCGTCGAGCGCTGGATAGACGAAGGGAGAGTTGTTTATGGTATGACGACAGGCTTTGGCGAATTCGCCAACGTGAACATTGATGTAAACGATATCGAGACCCTGCAAGAGAACCTGATTATCTCACACAGTACAGGAGTCGGGGAGTTTCTTCCTCGGGAGATCGTTCGTTCTATGATGATCCTGCGCGTGAATGCCCTCGTCAAAGGGTTCTCAGGTGTTCGCGAATCGACGATCGATGCACTCGTAGCCATGATCAATGCAGACATTCTTCCGCTTATCCCGTCGCAAGGATCGGTAGGCTCTAGCGGAGACCTGGCCCCACTATCACACTTAGCACTATGTCTGATTGGAAGGGGCGAATGCCTTGTCAATGGCGAGCGCGTGCCGAGTGCTGATGTACTCAAGCGACATGGTATCAAGCCAGTACGTCTTGCTGCAAAAGAGGGCCTAGCACTCATCAATGGCACACAAATGATGTGCTCATATGCTGCGTTGACTCTGCATCGTGCCCGTAACATCATGCACCTGGCCGATATAGCAGGAGCACTCTCCCTTGATGCTCTGCGCGGGTCAGATACTGCATTCGATGAACGCCTGCACAGAACGCGTCCACACCCAGGCCAATTGACTGTAGCGCGCAACCTTCGTATTCTCATCAACGGCAGTGCCATTAGGGAATCTCACCGAGAAGGCGACGGCAAGGTTCAAGATGCTTACAGTCTGCGCTGTATGCCACAGGTGCATGGCGCATCACGCGATACCATCGAGTTTGCAACAACTGTGGTTGAGCGCGAGATGAACAGCGCAACAGACAACCCTCTAATCTTTGCCGATGACGATATTCACCTGCAAGGAGGCAACTTCCATGGTCAGCCCCTTGCCCTTGTATTGGACTACCTTGCTATTGCATTAGCAGAGCTTGCCAACATATCTGAGCGTAGAACCGAGCGCATGGTGAACCATGCTCTGGGGGGCTTACCAAGGTTCTTAACACCGCAGGGTGGACTTCATTCGGGTATGATGATAGCGCAATACACAGCTGCGGCTCTGGTGAGTGAGAATAAGGTACTGGCACATCCAGCCAGTGTTGACAGTATACCAACGTCTGCCAACCAGGAGGACCACAACTCTATGGGCAGTATTGCCGGACGTAAGCTCTGGAGTGTAGTCAGTAATGTTGAACGTGTGCTCAGCATAGAGGTGCTCTGCTCATGTCAAGGAATTGATCTATTACGTCCGCTTACATCCAGCCCAATGCTCGAAACAGTGATTGCTCTTGTTCGCACGAAGGTCCCATTCGCAGAATCAGACCGCGTGTTGTATCACGATATGGACAACGTCTATGATCTCGTGCGAAGTGGTGCTTTGGTTGCAAGCATACCGCAGGGAATATTGGAGTGATACAAGAACATCCACCATGGCATTCGCAGCATGTGGAGGATGTGGTCCGGCAACTGGCGTCTTCGACTACCGAAGGCCTCGATGATTCTGAGGTTGGGCGTCGACGTCTGCTCCATGGCCCTAACAGCTTGCCGAAGGGTGCGATTGAGCATCCTGTTCGACGCTTCATGCGACAGCTCAATGCACCTCTTGTATACATCCTCTTGCTTAGCGGCATAATCACGACGCTCATCGGAGGTGTGACAGATTCAATTGTGATCTTCGGTGTTGTTGCATTGAATGCCATTATCGGCTTTCTACAAGAAGGCAAAGCAATACAGGCATTAGCATCGCTGGCCTCTAATGTAGCCGGACAAACCACCGTCGTCAGAGACGGTAGACGTCAGCGCCTTGCTGTCGAAGAACTTGTGCCAGGCGACATCGTGATTCTTGATGCCGGCGACAAAGTTCCGGCAGACGTACGTCTGACCTGGGTGAAGGATCTTGCCGTTGCAGAGTCGGCTCTTACAGGCGAGTCTGTACCAACAGAAAAGAAGACGATGGCTCTGGCTTCTCAAACGGAGATCGCAGAACGCAGCAACATGGCCTATGCCTCAACAAACGTCGTGCGTGGTTCGGGTGTTGGTATTGTAGTCGCTATTGGTTCTGCAACTGAGGTTGGAACGATATCTGCACTGCTGGACGCTGCGCCGACCCTTCAAACGCCGCTCACAAAACAGATCGCAGCCTTCAGTGCACTATTGCTGTACGCGATCATTGGTCTCGCTGTTGTGACGTTCATTGTTGGCCTTCTGCAGGGTAACGGCATACAGGAAATGCTCCTCGTTTCTGTTGCACTAAGCGTTGGAGCAATCCCCGAAGGTTTGCCCGCAGCAGTAACGATCATACTTGCCATTGGCGTTAATCGCATGGCAAGCAGACGTGCGATCATTCGAAAGCTTCCCGCCGTAGAGACACTTGGCTCTACTACTGTTATCTGTTCCGATAAGACAGGAACGCTGACAGAAAATCAAATGACTGTTGTGGAGATAGCAACGTCATCGCATGAATATTCCGTGCGTGGCACAGGATATGAACCAGATGGCGAGATCCTTCATAGTGATAACGATGATCATCACACGTCTGTTCACGTTGGACACGACGCAGCGCTGCTTGAGACTGTACGAATCGGTGTGATGTGCTCCACGGCAATCGTTCATCAGGAAGGGGGCCTGTGGTCGGCAGTGGGTGACCCAACGGAGGCCGCACTCGTCGTGCTGGGTATGAAGGCTAACCTTCATCAATCCGTTGAGCATGAAATCATGCCCCTCGTAGACGTGCTGCCATTCTCAAGCGACTATCAACTCATGGCAACGCTGCATCGCTGCGAGTCGGGCTGCGCTCGTGTGTTTGTGAAAGGCGGACTCGAGGCACTTCTGCCACGCTGCGCATGGCAGCTTTTATCGGATGGATCAAGCGTCCCCCTCCAGGATGAGCATTTTCATGCCGCAGCAGAGATCATGGGCGCGCAGGGACATCGTGTACTCGCCTGTGCAATGCTCAAGCTCGATTCAGTGCCCGATCAGCTAACAATGCCCATGATCTCTGAGAATCTTGTGATGTGCGGAATCGTTGGCATGGTAGACCCACCGCGTTCAGAGGTGCGTGCATCGATTGCTGAGTGTCATCTGGCAGGGATTGAAGTTAAGATGATCACAGGTGACCATGCCACCACCGCTGTAGCGATAGCACGGCAGTTAGGCATCATTACCGAAGTCTTGCATCCAGAGTATTATGTGCGCACTGGCACGCAGCTATCCGAAATGAGCGATGCTGAACTCGAACAATGTGCTGAGAGGGTGCATGTGTTTGCACGTGTTTCCCCTGCGCAGAAACTGCGATTAGTGACAGCACTTCAACGAAGGGGGCATGTTGTGGCCATGACTGGCGACGGAGTGAACGATGCACCTGCGCTGCGCGCAGCAAACATCGGGGTGGCAATGGGGCGCTCAGGGACTGACGTAGCAAAAGATGCCGCACCAATGGTTCTAACCGACGACAACTTCGCTACAATCGTCTCTGCAGTTGAAGAAGGCAGGACTGTTTATGAGAATCTCCTGAAGTTTATCATTTGGACAATTCCAACAAATGCAGCCGAAGGGCTGATCATTGTTCTGGCTGTAGCTGCTGGTTCGGCGCTTCCAATAGAGCCGGTGCAGATTTTATGGATCAATATGACCACGGCCGTAATCCTGGGACTTCCTCTTGCCTTTGAAGCAGCTCCGGCTGATGTGATGCTGCAGCCACCCCGCAAAAAGGGCGAGCCGCTTTTTACCCGTGAGCTATTCATGCGCTCCTTGCTTATTACGGTTATCCTTGTCTCAGCAGGTTACGGGGTGTTCTTCTATGCAATGCATAATGGCTACTCGATTGCCTCTGCAAGGACCGGTGCATCGAACATGTTCGTTGTAATCGAGATGTTCTATCTTTTTAACTGCAGAACACTTGTTTCGCCCTCGGCTGCGCCGATCACATCGAACATGACAGTTGTCTATGGTGTAGGACTCATGGTACTGCTGCAGGCAGCATTTACGTACGTTCCGGGAATGAACAATTTGTTTCGTACCGAGCCCCTTCCCATGATCATGTGGGCCATCATTATCTCATGCGGCGCTCTGGCCTATGTTGCCGTGGCTATCGAGAAGTCACTGCGCTGGCGCTATGCCATGGGTACATCGATGATCATGAAGTGAGCACCGTGCTCCGAGGTTATCGTAAGCTCATGTTCATCCACGATGCCAATTGCATCGCGTGTCTGTAACTGCTCACGCGAGCCTGATGCTTCAACTGTTGCTGAGCCGGCAGTAATGTAGACAAACACACCATTGCTCGCACGTTTTCGTGCGTAATGTAGGTTGCCCTGAGGAGCCAGATGACCCATGTCTAGCCATGCCTGCTGATGTATCCAAAGAGGCGAGCCGCCGTCCTCTGGCCCTACAACATGCATGATGGAATTCGGTGCAACAGAGCCGATGGTGACCTGATCATAGCGAGGTGTAACATTGGCTCGATCCGGTATTATCCAGATTTGGAAGAACGACAGGTTGTCGGTAGTTGAACCATTGTATTCGGAGTGTGTGATGCCTGTGCCGGCCGACATGACCTGTACATCGCCTGCTGCTATCCCAACGGCATGCCCCATAGAGTCTTCATGCATGATCACGCCACTCGTTGGAATGGAGATGATCTCCATGTTCCTATGCGGATGTGTGCCAAACCCTGCTCCAGGTGCTACCGTATCGTCGTTAAACACACGAAGCGCACCAAAGTTCATGCGCGATGGGTCGTAGTACTCGCCGAAGCTGAACGTATGGTACGTATCGAGCCAGCCAACGTTGAAATGACCTCGTTGTTGAGCTGGGAAAAGAAATGACTTCATAGGTGCTACCTACGCGACTGATGGTGGGCTATGAAATCGATAAAGTTCGTTAGCAACGTTCGGTAGACCTTGAGTGTCGATTCATCTGTGATGATGCCGTGGTCATCTACCTTTGTGTGCACATTGTTCACAAGTAGCTCCGGACGGGGAAGCACTACTCCGCTTACTGCAGACATCAGACGTCTCAAGTCTGTTTGAGCGCGCACAGCGCCAAAGTTGCCGGGGCTGGCACCTATCACCGCCACTGGTTTGTCATGCAGAGGACGCGTAGTTCCACGGGAAGCCCAATCGAGTGCATTCTTGAGCACACCCGGATAGGAATAGTTGTACTCGGGAGTTGAGATAAGCACACCATCTGCTCGCTCAATCAGCTGCTTGAACGCAACGACGCCTGCAGGCTGAGGCTCTATGTCGATGTCGCCGTCATATAGAGGGATGTCGCGTAATGAGGCAACAGTCAGCGAAACACCCTCCGGGAGAAGTGTGGCAGCAGTTCTGACAAGCCCTGTGTTAAATGACTTATCGCGAAGAGCGCCCGATATACCAAGAATATTCATGAAGCTGCCAAAGTGTGTTTGAACACGCAATATAGAAACTACCTGTCAAATAAAAATGCCCCTTCAGGTGATCACCAAAAGGGGCTATCCAAGCATGTATTCAGTAGACCTATCTGCTAACAACCACGTTAGTTGTACTGCGACCAGCAGGCGTGTTGATGCTGACCATATATGTGCCTGCCGGTAGGCCTGTAAGGTCTACCTTTTGGCTGACTTGGCCAGAAACAGCAGTAACCGTTGATGTGCGCACCAGCGTGCCGTTCATGTCGAATATCTGAAGCGTGTGCTGTCCATCTGGAATATTTGCAGCATTGATCGTTGCAGCATTTTCAGAAGGCGCAGGTGATGCATTCATCGGCATCCGGCGGGGTGCAGAC
>JBEBCJ010000080.1:0-2889 GCA_041157865.1 Bacteroidota bacterium | reverse complement strand
GTCAATGGCAACGACCCGGTTTTCATATCGCGAATTGATGCTTCAACATTTGTAGTATTCAGCACCATATGCACCCATTCGGGCTGCGGTGTAGACCTACCCATAGATGCTGTGGGTAATTGTATCTGTCCTTGCCACAAGGCGGAATTTGCACGATCGAATGGCGCAGTGCTCAAACAGCCCACATCAGGTTCTGCAACAAACCTTCCGAGGTTTGCGTGTCTCTACAACGCCAGTACGAACGTGCTGACGATTACGGTGTGATCGTGCTGTTTCCAGTAGAATACCAGGATGTGTTTCGTGATGTTGTATACGATGTCACTGCGCAGCACAAGCATCTCTCGTCATGTATCGAACGTGTTTTCCGTGAACATCGTCCCGAGCGGGAACTCGCGCGCACAATTCGCTCAAGACTTTTTCAGGCTGTACGGTACGACGATGCAGATGCTGCATTCTCCGGCATGCTCGATAGCGTAATCGATCTGAAGCGTGCACATATACCGCAGTGGCTGCAGGACCGCGTAGGTCAAGTGTATGGACAGTCTGCTAACGACATTCTATGCTTGCTGCTGGCTGATGCACCTACCTTCGTGCGCGTAAACACCCTGGTAGTCGATGTTCCCACGTGTCTTGCACTGCTGGCCCCCTTTCATCCGAAGCCTATCGGTGATGACGTTTTGCGGATCGACGAGCCATTCGGACTCTACACATCGGAGGGCTTTCAGCGTGGCTGGTTCGAACAGCAAGACATTCATTCATACTATGCCGCATGCGAGCTCCCTTGCAGGCCCGGCATGCGCATTGTAGATGCATGTGCAGGGGCTGGCGGGAAGACGCTTGTCTTTGCAGCAAGAATGTTGAACAAGGGGCGCATCATTGCGCTTGATACACAAGCATCAAAGCTCGCCGCTCTTCGGTCGCGTGCAACTCGAGCAAGAGTCGACATCATAGAGACACGAGAGATCACGTCAACAAAAATTGTCAAGCGTCTTCATGAATCGGCTGACGGCGTCTTCATTGATGTTCCGTGCACAGGTACCGGCGTGATTCGCAGGAACCCCGACATCATGTACAGACTAACGCAGGAGTCTCTGAACGAGCTCGTAACGCTTCAGGCCGACATCCTCCGACGCTCTGCACCAATTGCAAAGGTTGGAGCACCCGTGGTCTACGCAACGTGCTCGATCCTCCCTGAGGAAGGTAAAGACCAAGTACATGCATTCCTTGCATCGGACCTAGGCAAGAAATTCTCACTGCAGAACCAATGGTCAACACTCCCTGGCGATCATGATGGCGACGGATTCTATGTGGCGCGATTGAAACGCGAGGAAGCCTAACGTGATGGAGCCGCAGATAACCGTGATCTTCGACGGCATGTGCAATCTCTGCGATGCGACGGTGAATCATCTGCAACAGCATGACGCCAACAGCGTGCTGCGCTTCATCCCGTTTCAAGGAGATGAGGGTATCAACATGTTGCGGCACTATGGCGTAGCCGGACCGCCGGACTCAGTATACGTCGTAACACCCGAGGGCGTCTTCTACACCGAAGACCTGGCAATGATCTTTCTGTTCAAGCTGTTGGGAGGTTGGCATAAACCCGCTGCCTACTGTATTCAGGCCGTACCAAGGATACTGCGACGTCCGGCTTATCGATGGATGTCGCGAAACAGATACGCCATCTTCGGCAAGCGGGATACCTGTCGGGTATAGATACTTGGAAATCCCGCCCGGTTCGGTATCTTTGCCGTCCTTGTCAAAAGTGAACCCATTCGGGAGTAACGCATATGAGTACGTACATCGTCAATCCTGTCAAAGTCCGCATGGATGAGTCCGCCAAGGGCTCGATCTATAAGTCTATCGTTGCCATGGGCTTGCGCTCACGCCAGATCAACGATCAGATCAAGACGCAGATCTCCGAGCGTCTTGCCGACGTGATCGTCGACACTGACGAAGCAGAAGGTCCAAACGCAGATCAGATCGCGATCAGCAAGGAGTTTGACCTCCTTCCAAAGCCAACATTCATGGCGATGAAGGAAATGACGGATGGTCAGATCCACGTGCGCACTGAGCCGTTGCCAGTGGCCGCCCCTTTGGTAGCCGAGGAATAATCACACAGAGAACTCTACGAAGAGCCATCCGGTCTGTGCCGCGATGGCTCTTGTTGTCTACATGAACATCCTGCTTGGCATAACGGGTAGCGTTTCAGCTTACAAAGCTCCGTGGCTTGTGCGAGATCTGCGCAAGGCCGGACACGACGTGCGCGTTATCATGACGCCGTCTGCACGACAGTTCGTTGCGCCCTTAGCACTCGAAGCCGTATCACTGCACCCGGTCATCATCGACCCATACGACCCCGCTATCCAAGAAGGGGGCTCGTGGCATGTGCATCTTGCACAGTGGGCAGATGTGATCTGCATAGCCCCCTGCTCGGCAACAACCCTTGCGCGGCTTGCTACAGGTCTATGCGACACGGCGCTCATGACAGTTGTTTGCTCTCGTCCGTCCAGAACAGAACTCGTGGTCTTCCCCGCCATGGATACCGATATGTGGCTTCAACCAGCCACACAGCGCAACGCAGCGCAGCTCCGCAACGATGGTATAACCGTCATTGATCCAGAGTCCGGCGAGCTCGCATCTGGCCTTGTAGGCCAAGGAAGGCTGCCGGAGATCGCGAAGATCATCAAGATAGTGGATAGTGGAGAGTGGAGAGTGGAGAGTCCTCATGGTTCTCCACTCGCTAATCCCCACTCTCCACTCTCAACTCCCCACTCGCTACTCATAACAGCTGGCCCCACCCATGAGCGCATTGATGCCGTTCGTTCAATCGTGAATCACTCCACTGGAACGATGGGCTTTGCCATAGCAGAGGCAGCGCAAAAGCGTGGG
>JBEBCJ010000079.1:0-6829 GCA_041157865.1 Bacteroidota bacterium | reverse complement strand
ATTGAAAACGTTGGTTGTGAGCTACCATAGCTTTGATGGTACGGAGCTCTTCTTGCTCGAAGGTGGGCGGCTTGAACTTATGCTGCAAAAGGTCAGACTCCCTTACCCAATAGAACCACTCGGGATGCATGCTCACAGCATCTGCATCAATACTTGCCGTCCGCAGGACAACTTCGACAACAACGTCGATTCCCAGAACATGCATGGCCTCCACCATTGCGCGCGCCTGCTCCACCGCAGACAGCCCAGGAATGCCGTCAGCAAGTTCGTCATTCACCGCATAGGGGTTACGCACAGCGTAGGGCGAACCCAGCGTTCCTTTCCTGCCATGTATGCCAGTGGCGAAGATTGGCAATAAGACAAGCTGCGTGACCCCGATCGAATGCAGATACGGGGCTAAAGCCAACAGCTTCAGGAACGTGCCAGTTGAACGCCAGCAGCTTTGAGAATCATCTGAATGTCCATGTGCATAGGATGTTATATGTCGCACATAGGCATTATATAAAAGTTTGCTTCTAGTCTGTACTGGCTTTATTGTTCGAATGCGATCGATCTGATGGAGAATGTATGAACATCCTGAGGGAAATGTCCTTTGCTCCTGTGCATCTATCCAACAACCGGGAACAGCATACGATGCAGTGTCGTGCAGCATGAATTGCTGCAGCACTTCATACACATGGTCAAGAGTTGGCGTCTTCATCGACACCCGGTCCATGAAAATGCCGCACTACACGCTCTGCGATCGAGGGTCCGACCAGCTCTGCTATCGATTGTTGATCTGCATTGCGAATGGCATCGACAGATCCGAAGTGACGCAGCATCCTGGTGGACGAGACCTTGCCAACCCCTGGTATATCGAGCAACTCGGTATGCAAAGTGCGCTTTTCACGCAACTTCCGATGATAGGTTATGGCAAATCGATGTGCTTCGTCGCGTACCTGTTGAAGCAGTCGAAGGCTAGCGCTCGTCTTTGGAATAAACAATGGCAGTTGTGACGTAGGAACGAATACCTCTTCTAGCCGCTTTGCAAGTCCTACGACAGTAAACTGCCCTCTCAGCCCCATCACATCAATCACCTCCATGGCATGCGAAAGCTGCCCTTTACCACCATCGATAATCAGAAGGTCGGGATAGACTATCGGAGTTGCCTCGTCCTTGGGTGTAAATCGTCTTGTAAGCACCTCTTTCATCGCTTCAAAGTCATCGTTACTGGTGACTTCACGAAGCTTGTAGTGTCTGTACTCCGACTTCCGGGGCTTGCCATCGATGAAGGTGACAATAGACGACACATAGTCAGTGCCCTGCATATGTGAGTTATCGACGCATTCGATACGACGCGGTAATGCCTCCATTCGTAGATCCTTTTGAAGCGTCAATACGGATCGTGAAACACTCTGATCCTTTTCCGACTGCTGCGCCAAATACTCACGAAGTTGAACATCAGCATTCTGTTCTGCGAGCGATACAAGCTTTCGCTTATCCCCGATCTTAGGCGTGGTAATTGTAATACTTCGTTTAGCGCGTTGCTCGAGGTAGTCTCTGAGGAATTCTTCATCGGGCAGTTCGCACTGCACAAGCACTTCATCAGGGATACTGTCCGCGTCAACATACCATTGTTCTATGGTTCGCATCAGTATGTCTTGATCAGACTGTTGTGCAATCCCCGAAACAAGAAAGTGTCTCTTACCAACAAGTTTGCCGTCGCGTACGGTAAGCACGATACTGCATCCATTGTTCTCCGACCGCACAAAGGCGAAGACATCCTGATCGGTTTCGGTACTTGAGAGTACCTTCTGCTTGGCCGTGTACTCGCGCAGTTTCTCGAGTCGTTGACGCACCAGAAGCGCATCTTCAAATCGCATTGCCTCGGATAGTTCGAACATACGCTCCTCCATTTGACGCTCGAGGTCGCGTGTCTTACCCTGCAATACTTGCTGTACCTGCTTGATGTAAATCCCATACATCGCTGCATCGATGTAGCCCTGGCAAGGTCCGTCGCACTTCTTTATGTGGTAATCAAGACAAACCTTCCAACGTCCGTCCTGCACACCAGCTTCAGTTAGCGGTAGATCGCACGATCGGAGCGGAAAAATGCTACGAATCGACTTCAGAAGATAGAATAGATATGTACCGTCTGTGTACGGACCGAAATACTTGCTCCCATCCTTTATGACCGTTCGTGTCTTGAAGACCCGTGGAAACTGCTCCTTTGTGATGCGGATGAAGGGATAGGATTTGTCATCCTTCAGTAGAATGTTGTACTTAGGTCGATGCTGCTTGATCAGTGTGTTTTCGAGAATAAACGCTTCAACCTCTGTGTCGGTAATAATGATGTCGAGATCGGAAATCTGCCGCACCAGAACAGCAGTTTTGGCATCTACAGGCCTGTTTTCCTGAAAATACGACCGTACCCTGTTGCGAAGATTCTTTGCCTTACCCACATAGAGTATTCCACCCTTGCTATCCTTGTGCAGATAGACGCCAGGTTTCGTCGGCAGATTCTCAAGTTTCTGCTGCACGAGTTCCGGTACCGATGAATGGTGGCTGCTCACGGGAGCAAATCTACGGTCTTTACCCAGTGCTTTCGGCACAGTGCTATATTGTACGGGGCTAACCGACAACAAGAGGGTTTCTATGGCTACACAGAAGAACGCACTTGGTTCGATTGAAGAGATCTCCAAGGAACTCAAGGATGCCGCGTGGTTTATCGGCCAGCGGGTGATCAACCGCGAGGAAGTAATCGAGCAGGCAATG
This sequence comes from Bacteroidota bacterium, assembly GCA_041157865.1. GTDB lineage: Bacteria > Bacteroidota > Ignavibacteria > Kapaibacteriales > Kapaibacteriaceae > UBA10438. Next base: position 4,075 of record JBEBCJ010000079.1, on the reverse strand, counting down.
TGTGCCCTGCTTACAGCAGAGCACTTGCTGCTGCAAAGCCGAACCGGCGTTGGTAAATCTCTCTTGGCCGAGCAGATCTTTAACATGTTCGAGGGGGCCAGACTATTCCGCGTTCAGGCTTCCAAGGAACAACAGCCTGATACGTTCTTTGGCGGACTTGATCTTGAGCAGTTAAAGACTGGAAGGATCATCCACAATACGAACGGTTCGCTCGTTGAAAGTGAATTCGGCTTCATCGATGAGATCTTCGATGCAAACGACTTTACACTTCGTGCCCTGCTGTCTTTGCTGAATGAGCGTCGCCTGATGCGCGGCGTGCAGGATGTTCACTCACCGTTGCATACAGTTATTGCAGCCACAAACTATCTGCGCGTAAGCGAGGTCACCGAGGCGCTACTGGATCGCTTTTTGTTTAAGGCCGTCATTTTGCCGGACAAAGACCCATTCGTACAATACCAAATCTCGCAGCGCTACCTTCAACATGGCGGCAAGCCAATTATTCCACCGAAGAAGATCTCCTTTGAGCGTCTTCAGCACATGCATAGCATGATTTCGGGACGCAATCAGGAGTATACCATTGAGATCTCGAACGAGGTACTCTACTTTACCAACATTGTTATTCGGCACTTCGAGTTCCTGCGTAACAGACAACTCCACGAACAGGTCAAGTCCAAGGATGGTGCAGACTTCTACATCTCACCAAGAACGCAGGCCAAGTCACTGGATCTGCTGCGTGCACTGGCGCTGCTTAAAGGACGCAGTCAGGTTGTACATGACGATGTGAGCAGACTCTATTTCGTGTTCGCAACAGTTGGTCTTCCCGAGGAGATAGCCACCTTCAAGAAGTCGTATTCTACTGTGTTGAACTCTCTGACTGCAGCAAGGGGCTTTGATCAGATCACGATGTTGCTGGACTTCACCAATCTGTTGCGCGACATCAAAGAGGAACCAACGCTGATGCTCCGCCCCCTATCACAGTTTGCTGATACGGCCGTGCGCAGAACCTTTTTTGAATGGGTAAAAGAAAAGTTCGGCAGCGAGCAGCCCCAGGATCAGAACAAGAAGATTCTTGAGCAATTCCTCACTGACTTTATACCCGTCTGCGACGAGGTTCGGGAGCTTCGCCACAGCGTAGAAAAGGCCCTGCAGTCAACCCTCATCACAGTCGAGCGCGAACTCAATCGAATGGAACAGTAGAATGAGTCTGCGTACGGATATCGAGACCTCTACCTTCTTCTCTCAGATGGAGGAGTATGGATTCTTTGATACCGTCGAGGAACATCTGCCCGAGTCGTTTACGATGATCTACGAGATCGCGAGGATCTTGGAGGATTCCTCGCATCTGATCTCAAACGCCTTGTCCCCGATTCTCGAGCTTCACGATCCGCTCGCCGAGCGCGACACGATCGATACGGTCATTGTGCCACATGTTCCCGATGCAAAAGAGTATGAGGCGGATTTGATCACGAGCGTAACTGAGGTACGCTATATCTATCCTTATCAGCATCTACTGCCAGAGCCTGTTTTTTTGCGCAAACTTGCCGAGCGCTCGTTATGGATGCCCCGTGCAAAGAGTCCGAACAACTTTCGTTACCAGACAGACAGCGACCGTTTTGCCCCTGACGATCGCAAGCAGAAGGTCTATATTCTCTTTGACACGTCGAGTTCGATGCAGCACCACTATCGCATCCACCTTGCAAAGGCCATCGCTTACTTGTTTCTGAGGCGAAACCAACGAGAGCTCGGGACAATCTTCTTTCGCACGTTCGATCTGCAGCTCGGAGAGTTGCAAATCGCGCGCGACGTTCCAAGCTATGAGAAGTTGATTAGTGAGTTGATGCATTTGAATGCTGCGGGCAACGGAACATCACTGCAAAAAGCACTCCAAACAGCAGTCGATGACATAGCGCATGAAAGCCAGCTAAGTCACGCTCAGATTCTGGTGATCACCGATGGTGTTGCCCATATCGACCTCGAATCCCTGCAGAGCCAGTTGGGGACCCAGATCACGGTTAATACCGTCAAGATCGGCTCATCGCGCATACAACTCGACCATGTGCTTATTGAGGGATTGATCACAACATCGCAGTCACCGTATGCCCTGCGCATTCGCGAACTTGTACAGCAGCGTAAGGATATCGAGTCGCAGATCCGCAATGCTTCCGGCAATCAGAGAATCAATGCTCTTCAGTCTCAGTTGCTTTCAATCAACAATATTATCAACTCGCAAACAGAGAAGTTCAGTGGACAACTTGCTGAGAGGTATGGACTTGAGATAGAAAAGCTCAGTAATGTATCTGTGCAGGTTGATGACATCTCACCCTTCGAGCTTTTCTCGCTGTCCGAAGAGAAGGTGGCAGAGTTTGAAGAGCTTGCCGCCGCATTGATTGATGCCCTTAAGACCGAGCGGCAGATAGACGACATACAACGTGCAGCAGTCCTGTATGACCACCTCATGCTGCTCATGAAGTACAACAAGATCGATGCTCCACGTTTTGAGTCTGCTGCTAAAGAGTTGGAGCAGATGCTCGATCATATACTCAACAAACCGAGTGCAGCTGCCGACGATGTTCCGATCAGTGACTTGGAACGTGCACAGCTCCGCAACAAGTTAGATGCCGGGTCTATCAAGTCATCAGTCTCTCTTGCAATGATGCTCAGATTGGCATGGCTTCGTGTTGTGCGATGGTGGCGTACTCGACGTCAGATGCGTGCATTTTCATACATACGTGGACGTAAACTCACACCTCGCCGATACAAGTGAGATGTCAACGGCTGATGGTTCTGCGTCCAACGGAGTGATACTCGTAGCCGAGACCTTCCATGTCTGCAGGCTCATAGATGTTCCGCCCATCAAAGATCAGCTTATGCTTGAGTAGAGAAGCCATCTTTGCGAAGTCTGGCTCCTTGAACTCATTCCATTCCGTAGCAATGACCAATGCGTCGGCTTCATGCAAAGCACCGTATGCCGAATCAGCGTAGGTTATCGAGTCACCCAAAACCGCTCGACTGGTTTGCTCTGCCTCCGGATCAAATGCGACGATAGACGCTCCAGCGGACTGGAGTTCTTGGACGATTACAAACGCAGGGGCCTCGCGAACATCGTCCGTATTTGGCTTGAATGCTAAGCCCCATAGGGCTATCACACGTCCGGTGAGGTTGCCATCAAATCGGTCTATCACACGTCTGGCAAAGCGGCGAACCTGATGATCGTTGACGGCTTTTGTTGCTTCAATGATCTCAAGCGGCGCACCAACCTCATTAGCAGCGTGAATGATTGCTTTAACATCTTTTGGAAAACAACTACCGCCGTACCCTATGCCCGCATAGAGGAACCTGCTCCCGATGCGGGGATCGCTACCGATACCAATACGAACATTTTCGATGTCTGCACCCACGATCTCACAGTATTCAGAAAGATCATTCATAAAGGAGATCTTCATCGCCAGATAGGCATTAGCCGCATACTTCGCAATCTCCGAACTCTTCTCATCGAAGACCAGCAGCTGCGCCCCACGGCCGATGAAAGCTGAGTAGATAGATTTCATGACTGAAATCGCATGCGCACTTCGAGTACCGACAATGATTCGATCAGGGTTCATGAAATCCTGAACTGCAAAGCCCTCGCGAAGGAACTCCGGATTGCTTACGACATCTACCTGGTGATTTGGCGCCTTTGATCGAAAGATTGCATCAACCTTCGCCGCCGTCCCTACTGGAACGGTACTCTTGTTAACGACGATAAGGGGCTGATCGATGCGCAGTTCGACCAGAAGTTCAGCCACACGTTCAGCGGCACTCATGACCATAGCAAGATCAGCCTGACCATCCTTGCCAGGAGGTGTAGGCAAACAGAACATTAGGATGCTGCAAGACCTAACAGCATCAGCGATGTCGAGTGAGAATTCGATTCGCTGCTCACGAATGGCACGAGCCAGGACGATATCCAGCCCCGGCTCAAAGATTGGCACTTCTCCACGTTGGAGACGTTCGATCTTTTTGGGATCAACGTCGATGCACAGTACATCATTGCCCACATCTGCAAGGCATGCCCCAGTGACCAGTCCGACGTAGC
>JBEBCJ010000078.1:0-3749 GCA_041157865.1 Bacteroidota bacterium | reverse complement strand
CCATACGATCGATCAATCCACTCGACAGATTCCAACACAACTGTTGCAATTGAAACACCAATGCAAAAGAGAAGAACAGTTCCGATGACCCTGCCGAGGGGGCCTTCAAAGTTGAGGGCGGAGAAGACAAATTTTCTGGAAACACTCATAGAATAGCACCTAATGATCGAATGCTGCGAGTCTAATGAAATTAGCTGGATTGCTGTCGGCAAAAACACAAAGCGGCAGCACTGCTGCCGCCGCTTGTTTATCGGTACCGACTGCGCGACCTATTTCTTGATCTGACATTCATGCAACTGTGGGCTGATAACTTTGCCGGCACCTTGGCCGATGATCGTGATTGTCGAGCCCTTTGCTACCGATGCGAGTCCGTCCTGACTTGCCATCTCACATGCGATTTGCAAAAACTGATTCGGTGATTCGAGGTCGATGAAGTATGATCCCATCGTTTTGCGGACCTCTGCTACCGTGCCCGATATCTCAATGAGCTTACCCTTGTACTTCTCATCTGCAGCAACTTCGTTGCCCTCGTAGTCGTTGAAATACGCTGTAGCTGATACGACTAATTCTGGCTTCTGTACCTCCTGCTCAGTGCTCGGTGATACGGAAGAAACCGCAGTTCCCCCTACACCTCCCATGCGTGACAGTGCACCAAGCGCGATCAACGCGAGAACCCATACCCACCAGCGCTTCCACAATGGCTTTGATTGCGCTTCCATACTCATACAACCTCCGATAGACTGTTGAAGAATTTTGTTCCTTCAAACATCACAGCAACAGGCGACGTCTGGGGTCGCCAGTGGAGAGTGGAGAGTGGAGAGTGGAAAGTGGAGAGTGGAGAGTAGAGAGTAGAGAGCAGTTACCCACAAGGGGAAAACACTTTGACCGATTTCATTCAAGGTCCCTCGTCGCTGCGAGCACGGTTCCGTCTCTGCTGGTATATCGTTCTCGCCTCCTGCTCAGTATTTTGCACAAGTAAACATGTTTTATTTTATTGTGAGGACGTAATGAAGAAGGTTATTTCTGGTTTGGTTCTGGCAGCTGCAATGGTGTTCGCAGCGCAGACTGCTCTGGCACAGCCGCGGTTTGGTGTAAAGGCCGCGCTGAGTGTCTCAAGCTTGGACTACGAGAACATGACGCTAAGTAGAGAACCAGAGCTGCTTACGTCGTTCGTTGTCGGCGGCGTAATGGAAGCCCCACTCAATGATATGTTTAGCCTGGGTGTCGGTCTTGAGTTTGCGGGCAAGGGTGCAAAACAGACAGTAAGTAGTGGACTCGGCAATGTGACAGTAGTATCGAATCCAATCTATCTTCAAGTTCCAGTGCTGCTCTATTTCAACACGGGCAACTTCCGCATAGGTGCCGGCGCATACGGTGCATACGGTGTTGCCGGAAGTGTCTCACAGAGTAATTCTGGAACGTCGATTTCTAACGATATCAAATTCGGTAGCACGGATAAGGACACGTTCGCACCAATCGATGCCGGTATGAGTATTGAACTAGGATTCAAGATCAGCGACTTCCGCGTGATTGGCTTCATCAATAAGGGATACATGAACATCATCCCAGCAGATCAAGTTGATGGTGAGGAGTCCGTGAACAACTTCGCGATGGGCATTGGTTTAAGCTATATGTTTTGAGTGCCAGCAGCGAGTGCCGAGCAGTTACCTACGAGGGAAACCACTTTGACCGATATCATTCGAGGTCCCTTGTCGCTGCGCAGTCTATGGTTTTGCTGGATGCCCGCGTTCGCGAGCATAACGATTACTTCGTTCGGCACTCGCTGTTCTCCACTCTCCACTCTCTACTAATGTTGCGTCATCCCGAGCGCCGAAGGTGCGAGGGACCTCGAGCTGCGAAGATGTGGATTGATACAAGGGTCAATCTTCAGATGCCTCAGGTGGCAATCCGTCTGGATTCTTCAGAGACTTTTTGTCTTCAATACTTAGCCTTCGCGCCACCTTCTTAATGTCTTCCGATGCGGGAAGTGCTTCTGGGCGAATACCACGCTCGAGCATGGTATTGCGGACAGCACGGTTATTGGTCACGTGTTCGGTAGCGATAGCCTGCCCAGTGCTCATGTTGTGAATCCGAGCATTGAATATCGTTATCTCTGTTGCAAAGTCCTTTGCTTTGAGAATGATCGTCGGAGCAAAGTCGGCTAGTGGCCGATTGTCTGGTACGTTCCATTGAGCTTTAATCCTCTGAGTGCTTTGATTAAAGAGGGCCATGTCACCTTTACTTCGGATGAGTGCAAAGTCTTCGATACTTCCTGTTTGTTCAAAGATCACTGCAGAGAGTTCCTTTTCCGTCGCACTGAGTTTCTTACGGACCATAACCCGTTCGGCATCAAGAATCCGTTGTTCGATAAACTCCACGCGGCGCGTTTGCACGGCAAAGTACGTTTGTGCAAATGCAATCTCCGCTTTCCTGGGATCACCGTTCTGAGCGATGAGATAGCAAGCATAGCGGGTAAGCATGACATCGGGCACTTCCTTTGTGGCACCTTTAGGCATCAGGATCGTTTTCCCGACGTCGGCAAAATGATGAACTACATGATATCCAGAGACCTCACATGCTGTTTTCGCTTTTGCGACAACGCTTACAAAATTGTCCCATTTGGTGTAACCAAGTAGATGTTGAAGATCTCGAGCCAGCCAGAATTCAACCCCGCTCTCCGTCCGTTGAGCGAATTCCTCAAATGTTTTCGTAAGTGAGTAAATGACTTCCGTTTTCATCACTGTAGGTGTTCCTCGCTAGCGGTGTAACTGCACAGATGAGATGCTGCATCTCCTACTTCTACGTGCGCTGACGTAACGAGAACGTGACATCAAAGAGAACGTGAAACTGCTCCCCGCTTTCGCGGAAGACACGACAACAATGAGGGGCGATAAAACAATAAAAGGGCGGCCACACAGGGCCGCCCCCTACAGATCTATGATAACACTACATATCAACTACCTACCCTGTCTCGAAAATGATTACAATAGGCGACGTCTCATGTCGCCTATTCTAGCGTTCTTTGCATCTGGTAATCAGAATAGGGAACAATATGATAGCGAGCCAGATCGTGCGATGCATGCGCATTATGACGCTTCTCTCGAGTGGACGCAAGTACTCCTCTCGCGAGCTGCTACAGGACTTGGCTGCGAAGACTGATCGCGAGGTCACGATCCGTCAGATACAGCGCGATATGCGCGCCATCGAGCAGGCTGGGGTGCCCATCATGCAGGAGCGATTAGGCCGCGAGCAACGTTGGTATGTACCTGCATCGTATAGGTCCTTGCAGCCCCTTGCCATAAGTGAGAACGAGATCTTGTCATTGCACCTGTTGAAGGGGGCTCTTGGGGCGTTTCGTAATACGCGAGTTCATAACGATGTTGAGCGTCTGCAACGCAAGCTCGAGCGCATGGCACCGGGTACGGTGTTCCTGCAAGAAGATCTCGTCACAGATGTTTCGCCTGGACGCTATGCCACGGCAATCGACGATGCTGTGATGGAGCGCATTGTGTTTGCGATCACCGATCCACACTGGGATAGAGTAACATATCGCTCGTTGCATGGTAGCACCGCAAAGACATTCGTTGTCAGCTTTTGCCGGCTTATCAACCATGCTGGACGACTCTACGTTGCCGCGTGGCATCCCACATACAAACAGTATATCACACTCGCAGCAGATCGTATTGACCATGTAGAGCGCGCTAGCGACATCACCATGCCGCTGCATGAGTTCAATGAAGAGCGCTACA
>JBEBCJ010000077.1:0-6098 GCA_041157865.1 Bacteroidota bacterium | reverse complement strand
ACCGTCCACACATTCGTTGAGCGTCGGAATTACCGTGGTGCCTTCATGCCGGGCTTTGCACCTGCCAATGATGGGTACGTTGCAGAACCTGTGGGTCTGCAGCACGTTGATCACTGCGTTGGCAATGTAGAATTAGGCAGGATGGATACCTGGGTTAAGTTCTACGAAGACGTTATGGGCTTCAAGCTGCTTCTGACATTTGACGACAAGGACATTTCGACTGAGTACTCGGCTCTGATGTCCAAGGTTGTCTCCAACGGCAGCGGCTACGTCAAGTTCCCCATCAACGAGCCGGCATCTGGTAAGAAGAAGAGTCAGATCGAAGAGTACATCGAGTTTTACAACGGTCCGGGCGTACAGCACATCGCCGTCGCCACGAACAATATCCTTCATACGGTCTCAGAGCTTCGTAGAAGGGGCGTTCAGTTTCTTCACGTCCCGGAAACCTACTACACGGACCTTCTCGACCGTGTAGGTCAGATCGATGAAGACATCAACGCACTGCGAGATCTCAACATTCTGGTAGACCGTGACGACGAAGGATATTTACTGCAGATCTTCACAAAGCCCGTTGAAGATCGCCCAACGTTGTTCTTTGAGATCATTCAGCGCCGTGGCGCTCAGTCTTTTGGAAAAGGAAACTTCAAGGCCTTGTTTGAGTCTATCGAACGAGAACAGGCCCTACGAGGCAATCTGTAACTATCACATTTGTTTCACCTACGCAGCCTGAATATGGCTTCTACAGCAAAAAAGAGCAGCGCATCAGCCGCACTCTTCCATGGACATAATCCATTCTTGGAATCTGTCAACGCATACTTCGACAAAGCAGCGGCGATCATGGAGCACCCCAAGGGGCTACTCGATCAGATCCGGGCATGTAATTCTGTATACTACATGCAGTTCCCTGTCCGTATCAAGGGTGGTATCCAGGTAATCCAAGCATGGCGTGCAGAGCACAGTCATCACAAGCTGCCAACGAAGGGTGGCATTCGCTACGCACTATCTGTGGATCAGGAGGAAGTGCAGGCGCTTGCAGCTTTGATGACGTACAAATGCGCTGTTGTCGACGTGCCATTTGGTGGCGGCAAAGGCGGCATCCGTATCGACCCTAAGGCATACTCTGTTGAGGAGCTTGAGCGCATTACCCGGCGGTATACCGTTGAGCTGATCAAGAAGAACTTCATCGGTCCGTCGGTAGACGTTCCTGCCCCTGATTACGGTACCGGACCACGCGAAATGGCGTGGATTGCCGACACCTATCAGGCAATGGCAAAAGATGATATCAATGCACTCGGATGCGTTACTGGCAAGCCGGTTGGTCAGGGTGGTGTGCGCGGCCGCACAGCGGCGACCGGACGTGGACTCTACTTCTCTGTTCGTGAGGCCGTCAATGACGCAACACTGATGAAGAAGCTCAAGATGACCACCGGTCTTTCAGACAAGAAGGTCATCGTTCAGGGGTTCGGCAACGTTGGTTACCACGCGGCTAAGTTCCTCATGGAGGCTGGCGCAACGATCGTCGGTATCATTGAGTGGGACGGAGCAGTTGTTAACCCTAAGGGTATCGACGTCGAAGCGCTCAATACTCACCGCAGCAAGAAGGGCTCGATCACGGGCTTCGCCGGTGGCAAAACCATCAAAGATGGGAATAGCGTGCTAGAACATGAATGCGACATTCTTGTTCCGGCGGCACTCGAGTCTCAGATCCACAAGGGTAACGCATCGAAGATCAAGGCAAAGATCATTGCCGAAGGTGCAAACGGACCGATTACATCCGAAGCAGAGCCGATCCTTCTGAAGAAGGGTATCCTCGTTATGCCAGACATGTACGTCAATGCCGGCGGTGTAGTGGTGTCGTACTTTGAATGGCTCAAGAACCTTTCTCACGTGCGCTTTGGCCGTATGGACAAGCGATTCGACGAAGGGTCAAATTCACGTATCATCTCAACTGTTGAGCAGCTTACCGGTAAGTCGCTGAATGCTGCCGAGCGCGCTATGATTGCACGTGGTGCCGACGAAGAAGATCTTGTGAACTCGGGCCTCGAGGACACGATGATCTCGTCCTACCATACCATCATGGAGCACTATTACGGTAACCCGAAAGTCAAGGATATGCGAACAGCAGCCTTCATCAGCTCCATCGATAAGATCGCTCAGTCATATTTGTCGCTGGGTATCTTCCCGTAAGGGGCTAAACACTTCGTAAAGCAACAAGCGCCGCAATGGTCTGACTATTGCGGCGCTCTTCTTTTTACTGACCTTGCTTCCTACCCTCAGTTTTCTAACGGACGATCACCTTGTGAATCGAACGACCCGAATTGTTGGCAACTACGAGCAAATACAGGCCACTTGGCACTGTTTCGCCATTTGCATCACGCCGCGACCAGACAATCTCGCCCCTGCCACGCAGGGTTGCCACGATGCTGCCCGACACCGTCATGACCTCGCAGTTGAGTATCTCATTTTGTTCTCCTCGAATGTAGAGGTCGTCGGTCATTGGATTTGGGTAAACACGCACAGCGCTCGATGACTCGTCCTCATCGACTGAGCTGATTGTCTTGCGCGACAAACGAAAGGCATCTGTACCAACATCAGAAGTGATAAGTACTGATGCATCATCACCGTTTTCAGTCAGCGATTCAAAGCACAATTCAAGTTGATCGCCTTGCTTGAGCGCAATCGGCAGCGGCTGCTCGGAGACGAGTTTCCATGAGTCCTTCCCTGCACCAGAAATGCTGATGCGCGTGATAGAAGCAGACGCACACTGCAAAGCCGCGGTCTGATTGCACTTCTTTACGTTTGCCGATCCAAGCGGGAAGAACAATGTATCCTGGAGCATCTTGATCCCCGAAACAGCTTCTCCCTCGACCTTGAATGTTTGATTTCCACTTGATGCGAAGAACTGAACCGAAGCATCAATTGGTCCAATCGATTTGGGTGTAATACGCACACGAACGTCTCTGCGCTCATTGACTGCAAGCGAGAATGGCGCTACGAGTCCGACAACCTCGATGTTTGCAATTGGTTCTGCTGAAATCGACGTGATTGTTACGGGCGAGCCCCCTTCATTGACTAACAGCCCATTGATAACTGTATCGATGACGGTGCATGCTGCAACACCATCGAAGGTAATCGCAGGAAGCGATAGAACAAACCTTCCAGGTCCAGCAACGGATGTGATCTTTACCACAGCTCTCCGTGTTTCGACTGTTCCGCACTGATTGTAGATACGGCAGTGATACACACCACTGTCTGCCTTGGTGATCTTCAGCTTGCGATATGTAGCGGACTCCTCATTGGGGATCACAACGCCATCCTTTGACCACTCGTATTTGAGCAGTTCCCCTGCAGCCACAACAGTCAACGAGAGTGTGTCGCCTTCCTTGAGGTTCCTATCTACAGGTTCAGTACGCACAAATGGCTTTTCTATCACCGACAGTTTCACGAGTGCGGTCGTTGCTGATGGGCCGCATGCCCCCTCGACCAGGCATGTGTAGTCACCCTCATCAAAAAGTGTTGCCGCATCGATTGTCAGCGTAGACTGGGTTCCGCCGGGAACGATCCCGTTATTCTTCTTCCACGTATATGTGATGTCTGTGCCGGTGGCCGACACAGCAAACGTTACCTTTCCGCCTTCGCAAACTGTTGCCGATGTTGGCTGTGCAGTTATCTCTGGCTTTACTCCCACCGTAACCTGCACAGCGTTGGATGTAACACTTGTGTTGCAACCAAACACCATACAGTCATAGAGGCCTGCCTCGGCAGTCGTAACGGTGTTGATGGTGAGCATTGGATTGGTACCGCCGGGAATGTCCTGTCCGTTCTTTCGCCAACGATACTGCAAGTTCGCACCAGTTGCAGAGACCGTCAGCTTCAGCGGTTTGCCTGCACATACGAAGGTCGGTTCCGGCTGAAGAGTGAATGCCGGACCGGCGTTGATCGTGATGGATTGCACCGTGTTCACTGCATCCCCTGATGCCACGTCCACCATTCGTAATGAGTATGTTCCTGGCTCGAGTGCGGCTGGGATCACGTAATCAAATGAGAGTGACGAGGCTTGAACAGTTGCAACAACTGTCTGTGTCTGAAAACCGTCCTTTGAGAGCTCTAGACGAATCGACCCCAAACCCACTTGCGTCCATGTGATTGACATCTGTTGCCCCGTACAGAAGGATGCGCCAGCTGTAGGTTGGGTAATGGACCCTCCATTAACGTCGATCTGAATTCCGCCACTGAGATTCCAATCATCAGCATCAGTTGCCCGACCGTCATTGTTCACGGCATTTCCTGCTGCGTTGAACGTGACTTGTCCAGTAGTTGCCGGCGCAGTCCACCGAAACTCAAACCGAGCTGCCCCTCCAGCTAAGGGTGCAGGAGCCGTGTGGGTGACCTCTGCGTTCTCAACCTGACAGTTCGTGAGTGCCTGTAATGTACCCGTATTGGCATTGTTGCGCTTGAAAGCCGCATTGAATCCGGCTGCTGCCTGGGTGGCATGAGCAACCACGACTGTGTAGGTCTTTGTCTGACCGGTCAGTACCGTGCGCGGACCTTCTAAAGTTACCGTTGTAGCGCCCGCTTGTCCGCCATGGCATCCGCCACAGCCTGTGGCAGAACTACCAGTTTTGCCGTTAGAATCTGCCGCGGCATGCGTAGCAGCAGTTACCAGCAGGGCAATGATGAGCAGAGCATGTCTAAAAGGTATTCTCATGGTATCCTCGCGCGATAGGGTCTGTTGGGTGTTGCCCAAAATACGAAGGGGGCAAGTGCTGTAACACCTGCCCCCTGCCGAATAATTCCAATATGCCCTGGTCTTACGAGTTAGCAAACAGCTTGGCCTTGACGGCAATAGTCTCTCCAACACTCTTACCAACTACTCCGGCTTTGCCTTTGATGCCGTGATCAGCAAGCCTCACAGTAAATGTTGCTTCGATCATAGCCAGATTTCCAGAGGCACGCTTCTTTGTATCTGCCGATTCCGGCAGATACGTGATCGTGATGTCAGCGGCAGAGGCTACAGAAACACCATGACATGTGAAGGTACCAATGGCTTTCGCAGTCACGACGTTGCGTCCGTCCTTCGTTACAACCTTCACATCCTTGAGTGACTTCACAGCAAATGAGATCGTAGGATACTTTCCGGCATCAAGCCACATCGCATCATACATATGTTCATCGCGCTTGGAGTTTGCTGTCTTCATGCTCATAACAGCTACGTCAATCGTTCCCGTTGTGCCCTCAAGATTCTGCGCATCCATTGCAAACGAACCGGTTACGCCTTCCGATGTGCCATTGATCGTTTCGGCAGGAGCATCAGATATGAACTCGATTGCATTCTTTCCAACATTGTTATTCAGAGCAAACTTCTTCGTTCCGGCGGCAACACCCGGAATGCCGGTCGCGTTGGCCATTGTTGCTGTGGCAAACGCAAGAAGTGCCATGATGACGTTTTTCATTGTCCAATCTCCTGTTTCAAACTGTTGAAGTAGATGTGTGTTTACACACGCATATTACGAATAATCTCTGACAATAGTGCACATGCACGTTCGATCTCGTCTAATGTTGTGTCCTTTGAGACCGATAAACGCACTGCCGCCCTTGATTCGGCATCGGACAGACCCATTGCCTTAAGCACATGTGATGGTTGCAGACTGCCCGAAACGCATGCACTGCCATTGGAGACTGCTACCCCGGCTATGTCCATGGCTTGCAGGATGGACTCGCCATCGAGACGAGCAGCATCCACAAACGAAACGTTGATGATGTTAGGAAGTGCTCCAAGCTCTGGTGTGTTGATCCTAATATCTGGGATCTGGGCAGCGAGCACTGCACGGGCATGATGAATACATGCCTGCATGTGCGCCGTTCGCCGTTCAAGGTTGGTAACTGCGGCACGCGCCGCGGCAACCATTCCTACGATCAAGGCAACCGGTTCGGTACCAGCTCTGCGGTTACGCTCTTGTCCGCCCCCTTGCTGATGCGCCGCAAAGTTGATCCCCTTACGGATAAACATCGCACCAATGCCTTTGGGGCCGTGGATCTTATGTCCTGAGAAAGAGAGAAAGTCTACAGCTAACCTGCCAACATCGATTGGGATCTTG
>JBEBCJ010000076.1:0-3337 GCA_041157865.1 Bacteroidota bacterium | reverse complement strand
TTTTCGCTACAACGGCAAGCGCGAACAGGTGATCGAGCAGATCCGCCAATTCAATCCCGATGATGTGAAGGGTTATGAGCGCTTTTACGGCAAAACTGCTGCCATCTTCAAGGCCGGTTTTAATCTCATCGATCAGCCGTTCTCGAAGCTCACAGACATGCTCACAGTGCTGCCAGACTTGATCCGACTGCGCTCAGACCGCAGCGTAGCAGCGTTTGTGAATTCCCATATCAAAGACCATCGACTACGTCAGGTGTTCTCGTTCCACCCACTGCTTGTTGGGGGTAACCCATTTCAGACAACAAGCATCTACGCGTTGATCCACAAGCTAGAGCAGGAATGGGGCGTATGGTTCGCGATGGGCGGAACAGGCGCGCTCGTTAAGGCAATGGTGAAGTTGTTCCAGGACATTGGTGGCAAGATCCGCTATAGCAGCGAGGTCGACACCATGCTTATCGATGATCATTCAGGGTCGCCAACCGTCCGCGGTGTACGCCTCAAGAACGGCGAAGTACTGAAGGCCGACCGCGTGGTCTGTAATGCAGATGTTGCCCAGGCCTACCTATCGCTGGTGCCAGCAAAGTATCGCAAGAAGAATACCGACAAGAAGATCGCTAAGACGCGCTATTCGATGTCGTTGTTTGTCATGTACTTCGGAACCAATAAGAAGTATGAGAACATGGCTCACCATGAGATTCTGATGGGACCACGGTACAAAGAACTTGTCGAAGACATCTTTACGAAGAAGCACCTTGCCGAGGACTTCTCGCTCTACTTGCATAGACCAACAGCAACAGACCCATCGCTTGCGCCCGATGGTTGTGATTCTTGGTATGTGCTCTCCCCAGTGCCGCATCTCGAGTCTGGAACGGACTGGGACACCATGCGCAAAACATATCGCGACCGTATTGTAGCCGAGCTTGAAAAGCGCTACATGCCGGAACTCAGCAAGCACATCGTAACCGAACACATCATCGACCCTGTGCATTTCCGTGATGAACTCAATTCATACCTCGGTAGTGCATTCTCTGTAGAGCCTATACTATTCCAGAGTGCATGGTGGCGTCCGCACAACAAGAGTGAAGATGTAGACGGACTCTACTTCGTAGGCGCCGGCACACATCCGGGTGCAGGATTGCCTGGAGTAATGAGCAGCGGAACTATTGCTGCTAGAATGATCTCGCAGTTTTAGACGCTACTCTTCCCAGAGTACACCAAAGACCAACCACGAGACAACCGTGACGATCCCGGTGTGCGCGATCATGAAAGAAATATCGGGCCATGCTTCTGCGAGCGGCAGTCCAGCAAGGGCAATGATCGTTGCTTGAATACCAGGCATCACCAGTGGCAGCAGAAGCGGGAATGATAAAACCGGCAGCAATGCATTGCGCGAACCAGCCTTAGCCACAATTGCAGATACGATGGTGACCACAGAGGCCAAACCGCAACTGCCAAGGGCTACGATCAGCACAACAACACCTATCGAGCCAACTTGCACTAACGGCATAAGCAGCAGAAACAACAGCAATAGTGCAATGTTCGAGACCACTGAAAACACCACATTACCCAGCAGTTTGCCCCAGTAGACAGACGACGTAGGAGCGCTAAGCCGCAGGTAAAAGGATGTTCCGCGCTCTTCCTCGCTAATGAATCCCCGCCCGAGACCACTCATTGCCGTAAAGAACATTAGTACCCATATCAAACCTGACACTATAGGTTTTGCAAGGGGCTCCTCGGCAGTTGCATATGCAAGCAGGGCAACAACGGTAACCACAAAGAGTGCAAGTGTTGTGATTCCATAACGGGTGCGGACTTCACTGCGAAGATCTTTACCTAAAACCGCTATCCACCGTTGCGCATGCATGCTGTCGTGTTAGAGTCGGTAGCGAAAGCCTACACTGGCACCAAGTGACTGCACTGCCCACGGTCCAGATGGCGTGATATCTCCAAGCGAACGGGAATACTGCATTTCGGCAGATACTGATATGCGGTACGTGATCGGATACAAAAAGCCAACCGTGCCGTACCACGAGAGAAACGTACTCTCGAGTTCGCTCAATGAAGATGGTCCAACATTCTGGGATGTGGAACCATCGGTATAGGTCCAGCTCGATGGTCGCAGTATCGTACGCTCTGTAGTTGACGATGCAGAGACATTCATCGACATGCGAAGTCCCGTGCCAACATAGAAATACTTCAACGGGAACCACTCCATACCGGCTGCAAGATCCAGATAGGTTAACGACAAATGGGCCTGTGTGCCCTGCTGGTACTTCGTGAAACGAGCAGATGCCGTGTCGAAGACAACTCCCATCGTGGTATCTGGCGAGAGTATTGTTCCACCAATATTGGAGATGCCTGCAGAGCCTGTAAGGATTATGCCGCCAAGCGGGCGCCAGCCAACCATCGCTCCTGCTGCATATGTGCTGCCGAGTGCCGCGCTATTAAAGTTTTGCTGGGCTGCAGGAACAGATGAAAGGCGAACGTTAACATCGTGAGCAGAAGAACCATACGATGCATAGCCCCCTACCATCCATGCACCACCTTCTTGACATTCAGGATTGTTGCCAACAGAGAGGATGTACATCACCTTGTTTGACGTGTTATCGTAGAGTTGGCACACGGTATACTCTTGAGCATTTCCGGCTGCATCTGCTGCACGAAAAACCACCTTTGACGAGCCTGCACCACCAGACCTTTTAATAACGATTGTTGCTTGCGGCACACCTTCGTCGATCGTAGGAATGTTTACATCCACACCGGAGGATGAAATCAGCATCACACTTTTGAGTCCGCGGTCGCGCGCTCTATCGTCACGAAACGTGATCGCGTACCCGTCACGCACAGTCTTCCCATCGGCGGTAGGGGGCTCCTCATCCTTAAATGATGTTGCCTCGTAAAAGGACTGACCAGCCATGTTACCGTATGCGTCGTATGCAGCTTTGTCGAATCCGAAACCGTAGGAGTACAATCCGAATGGTGCATCTCCACGTATCATGTGTGATCCAAACGGTACCTGCACTTGCGCTATCGCATAACGGCTTTCGCCAAGCGGAACAAACAATGTTGAATCAATCGGACGTCCGTTGAGTCTGATCTTGCTTGCTGTAGACCTTGGAGAAACAACATTGATATAGTGATGCCAATCGCCATTGATCGGCGTGGCAAACCGATACTGATTCATGAACTGCTGCGTAGGGCTTACCAGAATCATCATGGGGTCGCCTACGCTGTCGCCGTTCTTAAACCCTTGTGCAAACTGCGCTACAAGCACAGGACGGTCTGCAGTGATCTGCACATGGCGCGTGCAGTTCAAATTCTCGTAGTGCTCACCAGC
>JBEBCJ010000075.1:0-3582 GCA_041157865.1 Bacteroidota bacterium | reverse complement strand
TGACTTGCCGCTTAGGTAGGCATCCAACTCCTTTCGGACGCTGTCGTAGTTGACTGAGAACTGACCTAGGATCTGTGCAGCGATGTTGTCTTCATCGCGCAACAGCGACAGCAGCAGATGTTCCGTGCCGATCACATCGGCTTTGTAGAGCTTTGCTTCCAGGTACGTGATCTTGAGTACCTTTTCAGCCTGCTTTGTTAGAGGGATATTCCCGATCGTGAGTGGTCCGCTCATGGTGCGGACAGTATCTTCGATGGCACGTTTGAGCTTACTAAGGTCTACACCCAGGTTGCGCAGGATCTTTACGCCGATACCTTCGCCTTCGCGGATGATACCCAGCAACAGGTGCTCGGTTCCGATGTAGTCATGTCCAAGACGCAGGGCTTCCTCGCGGCTAAGCCTGATGACGTCCTGAACGCGGTTTGAAAAATTGCCTTCCATGGCCGAGATCCTTGTTGAACGTGGTGATGGATGCTCATAGACGAACAGCCAGCCGTTCTGTTACTTTTGGAAATATACCACGTCAATTTGACGGCCTGGGTGGAAGATTATACACACCCACTCAGTCCATCAAGTCCTTGACAACACCCACCTTGATGACAAGTTGGGGCAGGGAACTTACCTTGACCACTTTAACTGGAGCTGCCGCCTTCGGTGCAGCAGGCTTCTTCTTACTGCCCTTCACTGGAGCAGGCTCGGGTACGGCTGCGGCAACACTTTGAACCGACTGCACAGGGAATGGCTCGTAGATGTACTTGATGCGAACGTCGCCGTTCTTTACCGGACGTAGCCGCGTCTTGAGCGTATCGATGCGCTCCTGAATGAGTGCCTTATTGGGATCTTCAGGATCAGCAGGCTTGATAGGTTCTGCTGGAGGCGTTTGCCCCTTCTTGACTTTCTTGGACGCCTTGACCCATGCATCGTATGCCTTCTTGTGGGCTGCATCATTTGCCGCCTTGGCTGCGGCAAGCCTGTCTTCATCAGCTGCGATATACAGCACGACATTCATACTCTGATTCGTCTTCAGAAGTGCGGCAAGGTCTGCAAGTGCCTTGGCTCCCTGCTCAGTAACGGATGCCGAGTTCTTGTCAAACGCGCTGGCAGTCGTTGAAACCAGCGAGCCCTGGACGAGCGTCTTGATCAAAAAGTCCTGCTTGATGATCTTAAACTTCTCTGATGCAGGGATGTTAACAATCTCTTCCTTACGATAGACATTGTAACCAGCGATGGCAATCTTGTGCGGACCCGACTCGGCCAGGGTCTGCAGATAGGATCCGTCTTTGGAGTTGGAGTTGATCGAAATACGCTTTCCTGATGGCGTAAAGATGTACATCTTGGCTCCAACAGGAGCTCCAGTTGCCTCATCACGCACAAAACCCTCAAGGTTCAGGTTGGCCTGTTGTGCCGTTGCGCCGATGGTTAGAATTAGTGCGCACCACACCGTCGATATCAAGTGTCCGAATCTCAACGCAATCCTCACGCCGTTACCCCTTTGATGAATTCAAAAATGAAGCGATACCCTGCTTGCAGTCATCCGTCTGACGTGCAAGCGCATTCATCACCGTAGCATACTGCAGTCCAGCATCAAGAGACATGCCATGGACAGCATTGAGCATATGTTTTGTGAGC
The DNA here is from genome assembly GCA_041157865.1 of Bacteroidota bacterium. GTDB lineage: Bacteria > Bacteroidota > Ignavibacteria > Kapaibacteriales > Kapaibacteriaceae > UBA10438. Next base: position 1,953 of record JBEBCJ010000075.1, on the reverse strand, counting down.
CCCATCGCAGACATGCTGTTCTTTGCCAGTCTTCGTGCCAGAGCATATACTTCCGTCTCAAGCATATCATCATCAACTACACTGGTTATCATGCCAAGTCTAAGAGCCTCCTCGGCCGAAACATTCTCAGCACTAAGAAGAAGCCTGCGCGCCTGTGTGTCGCCAATCTTTCGAACCAGATACACAAGCACGATCGCAGGGATGAATCCAATGCGAACCTCCGAGTAGCCGAATGTTGCGTTGGTACGCCCTGCAATAACAAAGTCGCAGACGGTTGCCAGCCCGCACCCTCCGGCAATGGCTGGGCCGTGCACCATGGCAATCACTGGTTTAGGGCATTCGACGATCGCCTGTAGCATGTCTTTCAGAGCTGTAGAGTCGTCAATATTCTCTGTTGGGGAGAGCTCTGATATCCTCTGCAGATAGGCTAGGTCTGCACCTGCGCAAAAAGCACTGCCAGCCCCTTTGAGCACGATCACCCGCACGGTGTCGTCTTGCGCGCATTTCATGAAGGCCGCATGAAGAGCAGCGATCAGTTCCGTGCTCAGTGAATTGCGTTTCTCTGCTCTATCGAGCAACAGCGTCGCTATTCCGTCAGCAACTGTTATGGCAAGTACGCTCATGGAGACAAAGATACGGTTCTGTGATTGTCTATTGACTACCTTCGAATCACTAGCGGAAGATGCTTGATTGCGGTTCCATCGGTCACCGTAACCACATACATCCCCTGTGCAAGTGATTCTGTGTCTACTGGTACGATTGCACGATCAATCGGTGCAGTGGCGTTGACCTGAAGTACAATGCGACCTTGCGCATCGGCAACCGAAAGATCTACACGCGCATTCATACCGTCGGCAGGAACATTGATGTAGCCTGTTGCTGGATTGGGAAATATCTCATCGATCGGGTCGAGGACCCATGGCGACATTGTTGTAACGGCGAGTTTCTTGGCAGCATTCTCAATACGGTCTAGCACAGCTGCCTCAGAGGTATCTAGGACGATAACGTGTTGGAAGTTTCGAACATGACCCGGTGGCAGGGGGCCTGCAAAGCGCACACCGACGATGGTGGCAACATCTGTTATGTCAGTACATGCAGCTTCCATGGAGCGCAGTAACCGATATTTACGTTCTGTGGCAAATCCATTGTAGGTGGTCGTATTGTCCATGCCGTGAAGGATAGCAGAGGCATCTGTCCATGCAGAGGTAATGTACTGCGCTACGAAAGGACCGCGCCCTGCTCGGGTGATCTGTGCGCTGCTCTTGGTGTAGGTCCAATTATCAACAGGTTGCAGCCCCAAGTCCCAATCTGAAAACCAGCCCAGGGCCAGATCATTCAGCGTCGAGTCGGAAACGTTGATTACAGTTGCATCTATGATTAGCAGCCCTCTGACTGAATCCAATGCTACCCGCTGCTCTATCTGAACACCTATGCGAGCCGAATCCGGTGCATCGAGATCTTGTATGATTGCGAGTTCCGGGTCCGGGCGCACGTAGCCCTTGATCGACCTGAAGTGATCGTTGGTCCTCCGTTCAGCTCTTACGTTGTCTACCACCCTACCGTTAGCAGAGACCATGTATCCGCATTCGTACAACTGTCCACAATAGGCATCAAACGTCAAGCCATCGCCCTGACCTCGCTGAAGATCGGTATTGCCAATTCGCCCCCTGTCGCCAATACTCACTTGCAGCCGCGCATTTGATAGTGTCGTATACGCTCTGGATGGCGTTATCGCTGCAGTCAGTACCTGCTGGAATGGTTTTCCGTTACTGGTTCCCGCTAACGTTATGACAGCAAATGTGGCGGTGTCTGTTGCACGAGTTACGACGAAATGGATTGGTGCCAAGACCTGAACTTGCTGCTTATCAACCACAACTGACAGGTCGGCTGATGCATTACTAACAAGTTCGATACCACGAGACGCATCGCCCGTTAGACGGATGTTCGGCATCT
>JBEBCJ010000074.1:0-11815 GCA_041157865.1 Bacteroidota bacterium | reverse complement strand
GACGCGTATCTGGTGCGTTCTGCCAGTTCGCAGTTTACATGTAATGAGCGTTGCAAAGAGAAACCGCTCGTGCACAGTAACCTCGGTTGCAGCGTACTTCCCACCCGCACGTACGATTGCTCGCAAAGTTCGATCACGCGGAGACCGGCCAATATCGCCTTCAATCAACACCTGATCGTCTCCAATAACACCCCAGCATAGGGCCACATACTGACGTGATACTGTGCGATCTGCAAACTGTGTGGCAAGCTGCATTGTTGTCTGATAGTTCTTCCCAATCACCATTACACCCGAGGTATCACGGTCGAGACGATGCACGATTCCGGGACGCGCCGCAGATTGCTCCTGCTCCAACCCTGCACCTACCTGCCATAATTCGGCTTCCGCATCGAGCGCCGGATCGTCTGATGTCTCCTCGTCATCTCCCCAGTCTTCGCGGCTCTTGAGTATGTCTATGGGCTCTCGCTGGCCAAGGTGCCAAAGTACGGCATTAACGATGGTGCCATCGCGGTTTCCTAGCCCAGGATGGACGAGAATGCCTGGGGCCTTGTCGATCACCAAAAGGTCGTTGTCCTCGTAGAGCACAACAAGCGGGATATCCTGCGGAATGAGCTGCAGAGGGGGCGGCCGCATCACCTTTACGGTGATCAGATCGTTTGGTTTAACCTTGTAGTTGGCGTTCTTGTGCACACCGTTAACATGAACCGCACCGGCATCGATTGCCTTTTGCACCCGCGTTCTTGTGGCCATGGCGATGCTGCGGGTAATGTAGGCATCAAGACGCTCCGGCTTCTTCCCGGGCGTAACGACGATCTCGTACGTGTGTTCAGTGCGTTCAACTGCACTCATAGATCGCTCTTTGCGGGAAGTTCAGCCGGCTTAACAAGAAACGATGCTATAATCATGAGGACAACACCAATCGAAACGCAGGAATCTGCAAGATTAAAAACGGGGAAATGTGTGTATTCCACCCCGAGCCATGTTACATCTGGAATATCTATTTGCAGAAAATCAACAACTCTGCCCTCGAACAACGGTGCCTCGTCGTAGAAGACCCCATAGAACATGCGGTCGATAAGATTGCCAACAGCACCGGCAAAGATCAGCATGAACGATGTGCGCTCAAGCTTTGTCGAGTCAGTCCGAGTGTGAACAACATATGCCAGAGCGCTGGCGATTACGATCGTTAGCAGCGTGAGAACGATCTTCGCGCTACCCCAGCTTATCCCGAAAGCCATACCTGGGTTTTCAACAAATGTGATGCGCACGGCCTCGCCGATCAGAGGGAACGACTCACCGATGTACATCCCATCTTGATGGAGCCCCATTATGGTGCCACCCTTGACCAAAAACTTTAAGAGCTGATCAAGAATGATCAGCCCCGTAGCAATGGCGAAATACCATCGTGATGTATGCATGTAACACGAACTCCTTTGCAACCCCCTGCTATTTCAAAGCGTCAGGGTTTTTGGCAACGATCCTATCTACTCCGTCTTCCGGGCAGCGCTGGCGGATCTTATACGAGGCCGATAGTGTTGTGATCGGAACAGCGATCAGACGTTCTTTCGCGATTAGAATACCACACATACGGCATATACCGTATGTCTTATCATCGATACGCCCGAGAGCTTCTTCTAGCTTACGTATGTAATCCTGAATGCGTTGAATCTGAGCATACGTCTTTTCCTTTTCCACTGCCTCAGAGCCCTGCTCTGCCATATGCATCGAATAGATCGAGCTATCCTCGTTGTTTTCGCTGTTGGTAAGGTCTTCGAGGCGCTCACGAAGCATGCGCAGTTCTTCGAGGGCTTCTTCACGCGCTCGAACGATGTTCGTGCGGAAGAACTTAAGATCCGATTCAGGATACTTCAGACCCTTCTTCGGAGCAATCGGCAATGTTGGCTTTGATGCCCTGTTTGCCGCATTGGGGTCCTTAACAAAAACAGCACCGACGGGTTTAACGACCGTCGGTGCTGACATAGCCGTCCCTTGTGACTTCTTCGACGCTTGCTTCGTGATCGTCGCCTTCCCACTTGCTGCTGCTTTAACCGGAGCGTTCTTGGCGTTTGCCGAACTCTTTCCTGACGCTTTCCCAGTAGTTGTCGTACTGGTTTTAGACGAAGCTTTATTTGTCGTTGATGTACGAGGGCTCTTAGCCGAGTTAGGAGTTACCCTTACTTGGCTTTTTTTTTTGCCGCAGCCTTCTTAGCTGGCTTAGCTGCCTTAGCAGGCTTAGCTGCCTTCTTAGCAGGCTTAGCAGCCTTCTTGGCTGGCTTAGCTGCCTTCTTGGCTGCTGGCTTTGCTGCCTTCTTAGCTGGCTTAGCTGCCTTCTTGGCTGGCTTAGCTGCCTTCTTGGCTGCTGGCTTTGCAGCCTTTTTGGCTGCTGGCTTCTTGGCGGCTTTCTTTGCTGCTGCCATGAGAGTACCTCAAAAAAAGTGAAACATGAAAACGCGTGCGCCACCTTGACGCACCACCATCAAACACGCTGAACGCGTACGTTGACGTGACGCCCGTTTATCTCGAGATCAACCCCTAGAGGCTGTTCCCCCCGCTCGAGCGACTCCGCCAGCGTTTCCATTCCGATGTATGACCGCATAGCTTCGAGTGCGGCACTTGTCTCGTCGTCAGTACAATAATGTACTTCGACGCGATCTGTGACTTCGTAACCCGATTCTTTGCGGATCTTCTGAAGACGACTGACAAACTCACGCGCTAGTCCTTCTCTCATGAGGTGCTCATCAAGCTCTGTATCCAGAGCAACTGTCACCCCAGCATCGCTAGCTACAAGCCAGCCTTCGATGTCCTCACTTATGATCTCTACATCTTCGAAGTCGATTTGCACCGTCTTCTCATCGATCATCAGGGCGAGCACTGAAGATTGTTCAAGCTTTCTTACCATTTCATGCGTAAGTGTCTTGATAGCTTGTGCAACCAGTTGCGTGTCTGCACCGTACTTCTTTCCAATGATCTTGAAGTTTGGTCTGGCGCTTCGTCTGACAATGTTGGTATCGTCAGACACGTATTCAATTTCTTTAACGTTGATTTCTTCTTTGATGATGTCTTCAACTGTTTGCAGTTGTCTTCTCATCGCTGGGCTATCAACCGGAAGTAAAATACGTCGCAGTGGTTGTCGTGTTTTAATCTTCGCCTTCTCTCTCAAAGAACGTGCAAGAGAAACAATCTGTTGCGCTTGCATCATGCGATGTTCAAGATCGCTATCGATCACAGCTTCATCACACGGTTGCAATATAATACAATGAACACTCAATTGGTCAAGTGTTGGCTGAAGTCGTAAAAAAATTGATTCAGATAAAAATGGTGCAACCGGCGCCATCATCTCCGAGACCCGAATCAAAACTTCGTGAAGAGTTTGATATGCTGCTCGTTTGTCGGCATCGTACTCACCCTTCCAGAACCGACGACGATTTCTACGCACATACCAATTTGAGACATCCTCTATGACAAACTCTTGTAGTATTCGACAGCCCTTCGTGAGATCATAACCGTCCATTGCAGTTGTGAACTGCTTGATGGTCGTATGTAGACGAGAGATAATCCAGCGGTCGATCTCCGGACGCTCAGCCACTGGTATACGGGCATCTGAGGCCGTATAACCATCAACGTTAGCGTACATCACAAAGAACTCAAATGTGTTTGTGAACGAGCGGAAAAAATCAGCGATCACTGTTTTCGCTATGTCTTCCTCGTTCCAAAGTTTTGGTTTGTGAACTGGCGAGGAGGACATCAAGAACCAACGAACTGCATCACTGCCAAACTTGTCCATTACTTCGAATGGATCAACGGTATTGCCCTTCGACTTGGACATTTTTTGTCCGCGCTTGTCAAGGACAAGATCGTTGACCACGACATTTTTATATGCCGGTTTACCAAACAATGCAGTGGAAATATTGTGCAGCGTGTAGAACCAACCGCGAGTTTGGTCTATACCTTCGGCGATGAAATCTGCCGGATAGGACTTCTCAAACAGATCCTTGTTTTCGAACGGATAATGGAACTGAGCAAAGGGCATGCTGCCTGAATCAAACCAAACGTCTACTACCTCACGAGTACGACGATAGCGCATGCCGTCTTTGATGTAGACAACGCGGTCTACGAATGGACGATGAAGATCGATTTCTTTTCCAGACTCAGAAACAGGAACGAGCTGCCCGTCATCAGTTTCGTACAAACCCGCACGTAGCTCCTCGATTGAGCCAATTGCAAACATGTCTTGTCCATCCTCGCTTACCCAGATCGGCAATGGAGATCCCCAGTATCGATCACGTGAAATGGACCATTCCTTTACTTCTTCAAGCCAATTACCGAATCTTCCCTCTCCAATCTCCGGCGGATGCCAGGAGATCTGGCGGTTTAGCTCCACGAGCTGATTTCGATACTGCGGAGATTTAATAAACCAGGAGTCCCTGGCGTAATAGATCACTGGATTGTCTGTGCGCCAGCAGTGTGGATAGCTGTGCAGGTAATCGAAGGATGCTTTATAAACCTTGTTGGCAATCTTCAGCGTCTTTACAATGTCGCGGTCTGCACCGTCTTCCTTGTGGTCAGCATACGTAAAGGTCTTTACCGCGCGTCCTGCAAAATCTCTGATATCTGCGGTAAAATGTCCGTCTGCAGTAACTGGTTGCGGCACTGGAAGTCCATGCTCTTTAGAGAGCTCAAAGTCATCCTGACCAAAAGCAGGTGCAATGTGCACAACTCCTGAACCATCACCAGTCGTGACAAAGTCGCCCGGAAGCACGTGCAGCACGTTCGGGTGGGCCTGAGCGTCGAGGTGTACGTCAGTAAAGATCTGCTCATAGCAAGAACCTACGAGCTCGCTTCCCATAAAGGTATCCAGCAGTGTGTATTCTCCGTCGAGAATACTTAGCCGACTCTCTGCCAGCACAAGAAGCTCGTCGGTAGACTGCTCACCGACTACCCTGGTGTTTTTCACAAGTACGTACCTGATATCCGGTCCGACGGCAAGCGCAACATTGGCAAACAACGTCCAAGGAGTAGTAGTCCAGACTATAATGTTCGCACCAACGATACCGCTAACTGATGACGAGGTAATACGCAGCTTAAGGTAGACGTTTGCGTCTTTGACTTCTTTGTAATTCTGAGATAGCTCGTGCGATGAAAGGGGCGTACCAAGCGTTGGAGACTGGGGCACCACCTTGTAGCCTTTATATATGAGCCCCTTGTCAAAGTACTGCTTCAGCGCCCACCACACAGATTCGATGTACTCGTTCGTACATGTGATATAGGCACTATCAAGATCAAGCCAGTGTCCCATACGGCGCGTAAGTGTGCGCCAGCCATTGTCCATTGAGATGTTTCGGTAGACAATATCTTTGCACGCCGCATTGAACTTCTCAACTCCCAGCACTTCGATCTGAGCCTTGTCTGTGATGCCCAACTCCTTCTCGGCACTCAGCTCAACGGGCAATCCATGGGTGTCCCATCCTGCCTGTCTGCGAACATGAAATCCGCGCAAGTGCTTGTACCTGCAGATAGAGTCTTTGATGGTTCTGGCAAGTACGTGATGGATACCCGGCTTGCCGTTGACCGTAGGGGGCCCTTCAAAGAACGAGAACTCCTCAGCTCCGATTCGGGCTTGCTGAGAACGTTCAAAAACGTTGTTGCTCTCCCAGTAATCAAGGATAGACTCTTCAAGTTTTGGGTAGGATAGAACTTCCGGCAGTGGTTCGAACATGTAGTTGTGTCTGGTATGAAACGAAACGCAAAGTTACGGAGCAGACGGGAATGTGATCTGCATTGTCGTGCCTACTCCTTCAGAGGAGACAACCTTGATCGCACCATCATGCACATCAACTATCCATTTAACGATGGCTAGTCCAAGGCCAGTGCCATGAATGTTCTTCGAACGTGCTTTGTCTACGCGGTAGAATCGGTCAAAGAGAAACGGGATGTGTTCCTGGGAAATGCCAATGCCGGTATCACTTACGAAGAGTCGGATCTCATCCTCTAACCTGCGCAGCTCAACCCGCACAGAACCACCCGACGGCGTGTATTTGACAGCGTTCTCAACAACATTGAGAATTGCTTGATGCAGTCGGACCTTGTCGCCGATGATTTGCAGGTCCTGCTGCAGATCAGTGGTAAGCTGAACGTGCTTCGATTCTGCCAGCAACAGTAGATCGTCACAAACATCTGCTACAAGCGTGCTAAGCCTTACGGCCTTGCGCTCAACTACAGACTGACCCGTTTCGGCACGGCTGAGATCGAGCAGCCCCTGTACGACGTGCGTGAGCCGTTCAACTTCTTCGAGACAACTGGCAACTGTGGCTTTGTATTCATCTATTGTCATCTCTCGCCTGAGAGCAACCTCGAGTTCTCCCATAAGGATGGCAAGTGGTGTCTTCAGCTCATGCGATGCATCGGACGTAAACTGGCGGACTTGCGTAAAGGAGTTCTCAAGTCGCGCGATCATGTCATTGAGCGTATCGATAAGTCGTCCGATCTCGTCGTTGTTCTGCGCACGAGGCAATCGCTGTTCCAGACTACTGGCCGTTATCTGGCGAGCAAGACGAGTTACTTCGTCTACCGGCCTCAACGAACGACCCGCAATAAACCAACCAGTCCACACTGAAACACCAAGCACTAAGGGCAGTGCATACAGCATGGCTGCAAAGAGGCGACGGAGCGTGGCATCAATTTCCGACAGCGGATAGGCAGCTGTCACTGTGGCTATGTCGCTGCGCATCATGACAATGCGGTATCGTTCTCCTCGAAGCCAGTAGTGTGAGAGCAGTCTGTTATCTTCTGAGCTAGCCCCCTCGCGAACATAGGCGGCAAATGTCGGCAGCGTGTCGGATACGAGATTATCGGAGCGCCATACAACGCTGCCGGAGTTGTCGGCCACCTGCAGGATATAGTTCGATGAATTCAGCAGCATATGCTCATAAACAGCAGACCAGACGGGATCTTCAACGAGGGCTGAATCTGATGGCAGTACGGGGCCGATGTATTCCCGTTGGGTTGATTGGTCAAGAAGCGAACTCTTCAGCTTATCTCGACGTGCACCGGGGGTCTTCTTTGATGCCAGCAGTCTGCGCGGCGACAGCGGCCTCTTAACCTGAGCCTGCTCCCGCTTGAGAACTGCCAGAAGCGAGCTGCTGGCTCGCGAAAGGGACGTATCCAGGTTGGCCATTAGCTCGCTACTGACCGTGATGTAGGCGATGACGGCAAAAGCCACCATCGTCAGGGCGATGAGGGCGCCGTACATCAGTGCCAGTTTTGCTCGCAATGTGAACTTCACAGGTTCGAACATACAGATGTCTGCGTCCACGACGAAATGAGATTCTATCTTTGCCATTAGGATGAACTACGATAATCGACCAATTGGAGTTTTTGACTCTGGAATCGGCGGCTTAACTGTCCTTAAGCACCTCGTGCGTCTTATGCCTGAGGAACGTTTTGTGTATCTGGGCGATACGGCAAGAGTTCCCTATGGAAACAAGTCTGCAGAGACGGTACAGCTGTATGCACGTCAGTGCGCAGCGTTCCTGTGTCAGCACGATGTCAAACTCATCGTGGTAGCGTGCAATACTGCTTCTGCACTTGCGCTTGAAGACCTGCGCATGCACCAGTCAATACCGGTGATCGGCGTGATAGATCCGGCTGCGCGTGCCTCGATTGGAGCAACAACACGCGGACACATTGGTGTGATTGGTACTCGTGCTACCATTGCATCACATGCTTACGAGAACTCGATTCGATCACATTCTCACCGCACAGACATTGCGATTCACAGCGTTGCGTGTCCGTTGTTTGTGCCCCTTGTCGAAGAAGGCTGGCTCGCTGCTCAGGCGACGCATCTTATAGCAGACGAGTATACGCGAGTTCTTCGTCAGGATGGAATCGACACCTTAGTACTCGGATGCACACACTACCCAATGCTTGCTCCTGTTCTCAAGGAGTTACTGCCTGATGTTACGCTCATTGATTGCGGAGAATGCACGGCCGCAGAGGCGAAATCTCTTGTTGCACCGTGCGAGGCATCTGAATCAGCTCCAAACATCGTGATGTATGTAACTGACCAGACACCTGCATTTGCGAGTCTGGCTGAACGGTTCCTCGGCTTTGCCGTTGAACAACCCCAGCGGGTTTCTCTCGACCACGTTCTCGATCCGCAGGAGGATGCATGATCTCGTATGTTATGCGTAAAGTGCTCTACACACTTCTCGTCCTCGTGGGTGTTGTGCTTGTGACGTTCTTTATACGTCCGCCTGGAGACCCCGCCCGCGTGCTGCTTGGACAGCGCGCAGATTCGGCCTCGGTGGCAGCGCTTCGCGAACAGCTTGGACTAGACAAACCCCTGTATCATCAGGTTGGCACATACATGCTGAACCTGACCAAGGGAGACCTTGGACGATCTATTGCCTCTCAGCGTCCCGTGTCGGAAACTATCATGGAGCGCCTCCCGGCAACCGCCCTTCTGGCGATCACCTCAATCACGATAGCAACCGTCCTCGGAATATTCATTGGTGTGATAGCTGCTTGGCGACCGAACACATGGGTAGACAGCACGATGATGTCCGTTTCCCTGCTCGGCATTTCGCTGCCGGCATTTGTTGTAGGCCTGCTCATGGTTCTGCTCTTTGGAGTTGTTCTTGAGTGGTTCCCCATCAGTGGGTACGTCGATAAGGGGCCTGAGTATCTGGTTCTACCAATGATCACGCTGGCCATACGTCCACTCGCGATTATCGCGCGCGTGACACGCTCGAGCATGCTCGAGGTTCTGGGCCAGGACTACGTCCGAACAGCCAGGGCAAAAGGACTCTCTACACAGGCGGTGTTTCTCAAGCATGCCCTACGAAATGCACTCAATCCTGTGGTTACGACCGTTAGCGCCTGGTTTGCCGGACTCTTGGCCGGGACATATTTCATTGAGTTCATTTTCAACTGGCCAGGCATTGGGCTCGCTGCATTCAACGCAATCGAAAAGTTGGACTACCCAATGATCCAGGGCACAGTCCTGTTTACCGCAATCATCTTTGTTGGGGTAAACACCATAGCGGATATTCTCTACGGATACATTGATCCCAAGGTGCGTGTATCATGAGTAACTACCAGGCAGAGAGTCCCACGCACCTTGCATGGAAGAGACTCAAGAAGAACAAGGGTGCTGTTGTTGCCATGGTTGTTTTGCTGACCATGATCGTCGCAGCAATAGCTGCACCACTGATCACGCCGTTTGATCCAACCACGCAGGTGCTTGAATACAGTGTAAAGCCAGCAGGCTTCAGGGGGCTGATCATCTACAAGATCAATCCTTCAGCTCCCGAGGTACCGTCGATCCTTGCCGTACGTGACTACAAGTTGCAGGGCGACAGTGTGCATTATCACGATCCTGCCGGCGAGGCTTATGTGATAGCTCGATCCGCATTGCATGGAACTACCGACAGTGACTTTGTTGGATACCCAACGTTCTGGTTAGGTACGGATCGGTTCGGTCGCGACATATTCACACGACTGATCTACGGCATGCGCGTATCTCTTAGCGTAGGTCTTATCTCTGAGTCCATTGCGCTGTTGATCGGCGTTGTGCTCGGTGCTATCGCCGGCTATTATCGAGGACGTGTTGACGATGGAATAATGTGGCTTGTAAATGTGGTGTGGTCGTTCCCTACCATTTTACTGGTAGTTGCCTTCAGCGTGCTCTTGGGCAAAGGATACTGGCAAACATTTGTGGCAATAGGAATCTCGTCATGGGTTGATATTGCTCGAATTGTTCGAGGACAGTTCTTTACAATTCGAGAGCAAGAGTATATCGAGGCAACGCGCGCGCTTGGCTTCGGTACATTCCGCACGATGTTTCGTCACATGCTCCTCAATGCTATTGGTCCGATCATTGTGCTCTCGTCGGCTGGATTTGCAACCGCCATAATTGCTGAAGCATCACTGAGCTTCATAGGCTTGGGTGTGCAGCCCCCTACCCCCTCGTGGGGGCAGATGATCAAGGATGGATACGGCTATATCGCACTCGGAACGAATTGGGGCATGACGCTCTTTCCAAGCATTGCCATGGCTCTTGGGGTGCTCGTACTCAATGTTTTTGGGGACGGCCTCCGAGATGCATTTGATCCTAAGACGAGTCAGCGATGATCAACGAGATCATATCGACTAAGAAGTTTCCTCCGGTGCTTCTGCTCTTTGGAGCCGAGGACTTTCTTGTGGAACATGATGCGCGGCAGTTGTATGATGCCGCTTGTGCCTTCGATGCAACGGGCATGAATTGCGATGTGTTAGATGGCGAGCAAACTAGTTTGGACGCAGTACTCTCGATCGCTCGGTCGTACCCCATGATGTCTGATAGGCGTGTGATCTGGGTTCGGCGCGCAGAAAAAATGTCGGCTGCAAAGGGTAAAAAGTCTGCGGACAATCTGGCACACTACCTTGCCGAGCCCAACCCATCTACTTTTTTACTGCTCACTGCTTCGCTTCCTGCGGCCGACGGCCTCGGAGCGCGCATCACAAGAAATGCCGCAGCAGCAGGCAAAAAGATCAGTGCGTTGAAGTATCCTTTCCCAGTGTTACTGCAAAAGGCGTCGTGGTCTGAATACCCGCTACTCAAGGAATCACAGGCCATGCAGTGGCTGCAGCGTCGGGCTGCTGATGACGGATTGCTCCTGCCTGACTCTGCACCGGAGTTCTTTATCACGCGTTGCGGCTCTTCCTTACGCGATCTTACTATGGAGCTAGAGAAGTTGCGTCTTTACCTTGGAGACCGCAAGCAGGCAACCGAGGACGACATCTATGCTATCGTGGGCAGTTCGCGTGAATTCAATGTCTTCGAGCTGCAACGTGCCATTGGCAGAGCGGATGTACGTGCTGCAATGAACATTGCTACCGCCATGATGAACGCAGACAGCCAAGAACTGCCGATCATTGCGATGCTGACTCGCTTTTTTGTGCAGCTCTTTCGACTTGTCGACGCACGGTCGTTGACTGATCAAAACACAATATCAGCGCAAACAGGTATCCCTGCCTGGACATTGAATGAACATCTGGGATATTTCGATAAACTCGGTCCTATGCGTATCGAACGGGCACTGCATCTCTTGCGGTCGTGCGAACGGACGGTTAAATCAACGTCTACACCGGCAATGGTCGTAGTGCAAACGCTGATTACGCGGATTCTGGATAGTAAATAGGTGGTTCACTGGGCCTATCTTTGCACGTGCAGTCTCCGTTAGTCAATAGAACACCCGAGCAGTGCGCTCAACAGCAACTGGATGCCTACAACAAGCGCAACATAGATGCGTTTGCCTCCGTGTACGCTGACGACGTCGAGCTGATAGCACTGCCAAGCGGTGAGGTTTTCTGCAAAGGCATCGCGGAACTCCGAGCCCGCTATGCCTACCAGTTTGAACAGCATCCAGATCTGCACTGCAGACTTGTCTCACGCATTGTGTGTCCGCCATTCGTAATCGACGAGGAAGATGTTTCTGGTCTGCGGGCAGACAGCAACGTGCACGCCGTGGCTACATATGAGTGTCGAAACGGCAAGATCATGCGGGCCTGGTTCCTTCGCGAGGAGAATCCGTGATGACGATAGAATCTGCACCACACGGAAACCTTGTTGCCGACATGCACACCCACACCACGTGCTCCGATGGCGCGCTGTCGCCGATCGAGCTGGTTGAAAAGGCGCATGCCAAAGGCTTCGGCAGCATAGCGATTACCGACCACGACAACATGGATGCCTACCGAACACTTCTAGACGGAGGCTATAACGGCCCGGTGAATGTGATTCCAGGCGTTGAGATCTCCTGCTATGATTTTGGCA
>JBEBCJ010000073.1:0-4993 GCA_041157865.1 Bacteroidota bacterium | reverse complement strand
TTGGATGGGGCGTACGATGCAATGGTCTAGGGCTGGGGCCCGACCCTTTGCCTCACCTGAAATGCGTGTCTATATCGACTCCGTAGGGGGCGATCCAACAGGCATGATGCCTTCTGACGATGCTGTGCTTACTGCCATTTCTATGGCGGGATCGGAAGGGGTTACGGTTGTTTTCGGACGTGGACGCTATCTGCTGCGTAGACCCATTGCACTCCCATCGAATACAACGCTGCAGGGTCAGGGCGCTACCTCCACAGTACTGTCCTTCGAGGGCATTGGATCTGTCGACTGCATACGCATACAAGGTGGCATCAGACGTGCGATCTACCCACTTGTTCGCGGATTTGAAAGGGGCGACTCACTGCTGTACTTCGATGGTGGGGTAATGGAGCCGGGCGATCTGCTTCGGGTGGTGATCAATGACACAGATCTTGTCTACAGCGATTGGGCGATCGGTTCTGTAGGTCAGGTGGTGCAAGTACGCAGCAGTATTGGGCAAGGAACGATTCTTGATGTTCCTTTGCGTCTGGGTGCATCTATCGATCGAAATCCTCGATGCCTTGTTCTCCTGCCTGTCGAGCAGGTTCGCATACGTTGCCTTGGCATACAACGCGATGATTCAACTGCGCAGCAGACAGCGAATATTCGCATAGTCAACGCACGGGACGTTATGATCGATGGGGTGCGCAGCTCTAAGACGAATTTCGGTCACGTAGTGATTGAATCATCGGCGCGTGTTACCGTTACCCGCTCAGATTTTTCTGAGAGCTATGGATACGGTGGTGGTGGAAGGGGTTATGGTGTTGTCTGTCAATACACAGCCAGCGATTGCCGCATCGAAGACAACATCTTCAGCGACTTGCGTCACTCGATGCTGATGCAGGCTGGTGCCAATGGCAATGTGTTTGCCTACAACGCCTCCAAGAATGCTCGATGGACGGAATTCCCCAACGACGCAGCAGGGGATGTGGTCTTCCACGGCAACTGGGTCTTTGGCAACTTAGTCGAAGGCAACGATGTCTCTCACATTGTGGTTGATAACTCTCACGGAGCCAATGGTTGGTTTAACACCATCCTGCGAAACCGTTCCCGCGAGTACGGACTCTACATGGGCGGAAGCCCCTTTGCAGATTCAACAACGATCATGGGTAATGAGATACCAAACACTGGCCTCATCAAAGGACTCTTCATCACCGGTGGCAAGGGGCTTGTAAACATCGGTAATATCGTAAAGGGTAAGCTCACACCTCCCGAGTTATCGATGGTGCCACCGCCTTCTTTCCTATATGCCTCGCGTCCGGCAGGTTATCAGGGAAACATCTGGCCTCCGTATGGGGCTATGGATCCATCCCAACGCGATACGATCCCTGCTCGCATACGACAGCTGATATCCAAGATTACGTGTCCGTGTGAGGAGGACTTCCCAACAACGGTGCGTGAGCGGATAACTCAACGTGACGTATTTGAAAATGTTGTTCATGTCGTTGCGATCAATGTGCTGGGTCAGCAAGGATTTTCTGGTGCGATCACTGACTACTTACAATGGCGAGCAGACAAAGTCATTCTTACCCAACATCTCAGCGGCACAACACTCACGGTCCTTACCGGCAGATAGCATAATGGCAAAAGCAAAGCTCAAGACAGCAGAGACCGACAGTCCGGTCGATGCATTCCTCGCGAAACTCACCAAGCCCGACGTCAAAGCAGATTGTGAGGCGCTGATCACCCTCATGTCGCGCCTCACGAAATGTCCTCCCGCGATGTGGGGCGCATCGATCATCGGCTTCGGTAAACAAGAACTTAGATACGAGACAGGCCGCACACTCGACTGGTTTGTGATGGGCTTCTCACCGAGAGCTACCAGCCTTGTGCTCTATACAAACTGCGACCTGACGAAAGCATCAGCTACTCTCAAAATGCTTGGTCCACACAAGACCGGCAAAGGCTGCCTTTATATCAAGCGCCTAGCCGATGTTGATGTGAAGGTGTTGGAGAGATTACTGATGACAGATGACAGATGACAGGTTGTACGCTGTATTTCCAGCGAAAGATCGTCACCCCCGCGATAGAGGGTGCGGGTACCCAACATGTGAGGTCCCTCGTCGCTTCGCTCCTCGGGATGACGCAGCTTGTGCTTCGTATATAAAGGTCAACGGGCGCGCTTGCGGCGCGCCCGTTGACCTAACCCACCAAACGCGACGCTTGTTGCGTCATCCCGAGCGCCAAAGGCGCGAGGGACCTTACGTGATTGCGTTCAATGTGGGTGCGCGCGAAAGCGGGTGCCCAGCTTGTTGCGTCATCCCGAGCGCCAAAGGCGCGAGGGACCTTACGTGATTGCGTTCAATGTGGGTGCGCGCGAAAGCGGGCATCCATCGCTTGCTGGGCACCCGCTTTCGCGGGTGCGACGATCCGTACCTATCGTCCCCGTTGTCCCTCTTGTCCCTTCTCGGGCGAGCCACCGGCTCGCCCCTACCTTAGCGCTTCTCGCACGCGGGCGCTGATCACGTCGAGGATCCAGACAACGAGGGTGATGAGGATGACGTAGGTGCCGACTTCGTTGTAGTCGCCCTTGTTCTGGTACTGGATGAGCTTGGAGCCGATGCCGCCCCCTCCAACAAAGCCGATGATGGTGGCCATGCGGACGTTGATGTCCCAGCGGTAGATGGTAAACGAGAGGAACGGGATTACACACTGCGGCACGATGGCAAACCAGAGCACTTGGAGCTTGGTTGCGCCCGTTGCCGAGATGGCTTCGATCGGACCTTCGTCGACGTCTTCGATCTGCTCGCTGTATTGCTTGGTGAGCGATGCAACGGTATGCACAACAAGGGCAAGCATACCAGCAAAGGGGCCAAGGCCAACCCACACAGAGAAGATGATGGCCCAGATGATGGGCTCCATCGAGCGCATGATGTTCAGAAGTGCGCGCAGTCCGAGGTAGACAGATTTCTTTGTCGTTGTGTCCGACATCACGTTGCGGGCAGCAGGGAAGCTGAGCACAAAGCTCAAGGGCACAGCAACGACTGTTGCCATGAGCGCCGTGAAGATGGTCTCGACCATCAGGTTGAGCGCCTCGCCAACGACGCCCATTTCCGGACTAAACAGATCGCGGAAGATTCTGCCAGCCCCCTGCAGTCCATCTGCAGAGAAGAACTCGAGTGGGGCAATCTCGGTGATGATCCATCCAGAAACGATGGCTACCGAGAACGCAAGCCATCCAAGATTAGCTCTGATGGCACTTGGTGTTGCTTTAGGTGCAAGACCCAAGAACAGGCCGCCGATAGACGCGTTGCGAAGCTGTGAAACAACTAGCCATGCGGCGAGGAGACCCGCGCCAATCCACATTGGTACAGAGATCTCGAATAGCTCGGGAACAATAATCTGTGTGATCAGCGAAACAACGATTGCGCCAAGAATCGCGTCGAGAAGTGTTGCGATAACTCTCATTACCGTATCTCCACTTCAACGGCGTCTTCACCGTAGATCGTTGTGAACCACTCATCGGTGATGTCATGGGGCTGACCATTGAACACGAGATGTCCGCCCTTGAGTGCGATCACGCGCGAGGCGTATTGACGCACCAGCGAGAGGAAGTGCAGGTTGCAAATCACCGTTGTGCCCATGTCTTTGTTGATCTTCTCGAGGTACGACATCACCGAGTGCGACGTTGCAGGATCGAGCGAGGCCACTGGCTCGTCGGCAAGCAACAGACTTGGCTCTTGCATCAATGCGCGCGCAATCGCAACGCGCTGCTGCTGTCCGCCAGAAAGTGCATCAGCACGGTTTTGGGCTTTGTCAGGAATACCAACTACTTCCAGAGCGCTCATCGCACGAGCACGCTGTTCCTGCGTGAACTTGCCCATGATCGAGCCAGCCGTTGGCGTTACGCCAAGCGTGCCATAGAGCACGTTGCTCATCACAGTATGACGTGGGATCAAGTTGAAGTGCTGGAAGATCATGCCGATGCTGGCACGGTGACGCCGCAGTGCTGCGTCCGAGATGTGCGTAACGTCTGTACCGTTCAGGATGATCTGTCCTTCTGATGGCTCGATCAGCCGGTTAAGGCAACGCAAGAGCGTGCTCTTGCCAGAACCCGAGAGACCGATGATAACCAAGAACTCGCCGGCCTCAACATCAAACGAGATGTTGTGTAAGGCTTTGTAGCCATTGGAATACGTGTGCGAGAGGTTTCGTACCGAGAGAAGGGGCATCCCCAAAACTACGAAGGTTGCTAGGTGGTTTCCATCTGATAGATGCCGAATCCGATGATCGAAACACCAACGAGAATCCACGCAGCCGACGGGGTAGACAACGTATGGAGCCAATCGATGCGAAGGATCTCGCTTGTGATGACGGTATTCGTTGCCAAATAGCCAACAAAGAAGCCAAGGCTAAACACCATCACAGTTGCACCAACGACGCGCGTGGTTCGGGATAGTCTGTTAAACCAGGATGGTGTAGGAGCCACTGCTTGGATAGACTGCATGATCTCAACTGTGAACATCGGGTCTATGGGCGTCTGCTCGGCCGACCGTAGATGGTCGCGCAGTAGGGCGTCCGACATCAGAAACTGCTCGGCAACATCAGCCCCCTGCCTCGAGGCTATCTCGGCATGGTCTTCTAGCGTTGAGGGTGAGAATGGGGAATTAGGTTTCATACAATTTCTCCGCATCTGGTAGACGCTTCAAAAGCGCTGCGCGCAACTGAAGGCGTCCACGGTTGAGTCGAGTTTTAACGGTGCCAAGGGGCAGACCGGTAATGTTGACGATTTCCTCGTAGGAGAAATCGTCAATGTAGAAGAGTTCCATGATCGTGGAATACACAGATGGCATGTTGCGTAGTTCCTCGTGCAGGACTTCGTCGATCTGCTTACGCTCAAGGTCAACGAAGACGCGAGGGTTTACCCAGACAGGCGATGTTTCTTCGTCGATCACATCATGCACAGGTGTGCGCTTGCGTTTGTCCAGCGCATTGAGGCACGTTGTGTACACGA
>JBEBCJ010000072.1:0-3923 GCA_041157865.1 Bacteroidota bacterium | reverse complement strand
ACGCCTTGTTGTGATCTCGAGTTCGCCGCGTGTGTGGCTTCTTGATATCGCATCAGATACATGGTCTCAAGCCACTGGACTCGAGGAGATGCAGCGCTGGGGTGGGTTTAGTAATGCTGTCACGATCAAGCGCGGAGGGCGTCTCGAGATTCTTGCCGTTGGAAACGAGTGGGACTACGGAGCTGCGTGGAGAGGTCGCAACGTATTGTACAGAAGTATAGATTCCGGTACATCGTTCCAGCGTCTGCGTTGGTATGATGGAATGCGTCAGATATGGAGTGATGGCGAGCAGCAGGCATGGCTGCTGCATGGCGATACTTTATCGAGTATCGAGGCTGATGGATCGCTGAAGTTCATCAAGCTCAATCCTCATGGTACATCATCGGGTGTTCGCAATGTGCTCTTTGCAGGGGGCGATCCAGGATCTGTTGTCATGGCCGTGGTAAAGTCGGATAGTACACGATTTTACTTGTGCAACGATAATGGAAAGACGTGGACCAAGATGGGTTCTCTCAGCTTTGGTCCATTTGATGAACAATCATTCCACTTTGCTTTCGAGAACGGATTCTACCTATACGGTGGCGTAGACACCTACCGCACTGACGACGACGGCGTAACATGGACAAAGGTCAATGGTTGGGGCGAGTACTATGGCAATCCTGAGTTCAAGCTTCATGCCGACATCCCGATGGTCAGGAGTTTCCCGGAGGGTTTGACGTTCATCTGCACTGATGGTGGCGCGTATATCTCGCGCAATGGTGGTAAGAGCGTGCGCAACATCACGCTCAAGAACATGAACATCAGTCAGTATTACGGATCGTACACAAGTCGCAACAACACCTCAGTTGTGAGTGCCGGCGCGCAGGACCAGGGTTTTCAGCGGAGTCAGATAGACTCAGGCGGTGTGCGTTCCTTTAAGCAGACGATCTCTGGCGACTATGCTCATCTTGTTTCGGGCGATAATGGCAGGTCGTTGTTCTGCGTGTATCCGGGATTTGTGATGTACATCCCTGAGCACGAGACTGGTTGGTCCCCTAAGATGCGCGATTTTGAAATGCGTAACCAGCTATGGCTTCCGCCGCTTACGATGCGCAACTCTCAGCCCCTTACCACATACCTAGGGGGTGGCACAAAGCGGGGCACAGGTGCGTATATCTACACGTACACCTTTATGAGCACGGACCTTGTTGTTGATTCACTGAAGTTCGATTTCAGCGAGGGGGCAGGCGATGTGCGCATCACGGAGATCGAGTTCGCGCGCAGTAATGATAACAATGGTTACGTTATGACGTCAAACGGCAACATCTTCGTCACCTCGGACGCCGGTACAACCTGGACCAAGAAGTCACGTCCACAAAAGCTTGGCGGACACTACTTCCACGGCAACGCGCTTGCGATACATTCCACCGATCCATCTCGCATTGTCATCGGTGGTACCGGCTATGATACTCCTGCCGTGTACATCAGTGATGACGCCGGCAGCACCTTCACACCACTCGTTGGCCTTCCTCCATGTCTTGTACTCACCCTTGCGATGTCTGATGATGGACGCTACATCGCGGCAGCAACAGACGTGGGTGCATTCATCTACGATAAGCAGCAGAGCGCATGGACAGACGTCACAGAGCTTGGCGCACCTGATCAAACGTACTGGCATGTAGACCGTGTAGAGCCCCTTGGCCTCTTCCGCTTCAGCACCTACGGACGCGGCATCTGGGACTTTACTATCACCGGAATCACGGATGTACAAGAGGGCATCATTAAGCATCCACGCCTCACAGCCATCGGCCAACTCGTTAACGGCGTTTCATCGATTGCCATTACCAGCGACCGCGACACAGACGCCACGATTGTATGGTATGACATGTCGGGCAAGCGATATGGCGAGGAGTCGATTAGGATACACGAGGGTACGGGGCTACGAAGGGTACCCGAAGACGCGCGACGTCATGGGGCTCGCACATGCGTAATCACAACGAGTGATGGTACCGTATCGGCAGCCCTAGCCCCATAACCTGCAGAGTTACTAACTTTGCAGCCTTCAGCGTATAGCGCAGCCCGGTAGCGCGCCACTTTGGGGTAGTGGAGGTCGTGGGTTCGAATCCCGCTACGCTGACGTAAGCCCCTCTGAATCAATGATTTAGAGGGGCTTTGTGTTTCGATTTGTGACAGAAATGAGTTAACTAAGCAGGGAATGACCCTGCGGTATCAGTTAACGAGCCGACATTACCGAACAGTAGTTCGTTGTGGGAAGGTGTGTTGGAACAGGGGCTGATGTTGGGAAACCAAGGCCCCAATTATTTACAATCATTGTAGGAGGCAGGGATGGGCATATTCAACAAGAACGAAGGCGAACATATACCGCCTGGGGAGATTTGGTATTATCGTTACAAGGAAGTTGTATTTGACTACAAAGTAATGAAGAGGCGCATGGAAGAACACGGTGCTGCCTATGCCAAGATGCTGGAGGTTCTTAAAGAGCTTCAGGAATGCTCCGAATACTGGTCGGAATACCATGTTCCAGTTGGTATCCATGAGCGTATTGCTAATGCAATCAAAGCAGCGGAGCTGACAAACCACGGGCCAAAGCCCGTGGAGAGTGCCGAGCAGCGAGCAGCGAGTGCCGAGTAGGGGCGACCCTATGTGGTCGCCCAACAAGAGGGTAGACACGATCCCACCCGGTCGCCCAACCGTGAGACAACATTCCCGACATTGATTTTATCAACCGACCCAACCATCGATTGCAATGGGCGACCACATGGTGTAGCCCATACGATTTTCATGACGCCTGCCGACCGCTCTACCTTGAAAAACCGGAATGGATTCCGAATTTTCAAGGTGACAGTCCTGGTTTCCCGCCCCCGCTTTCGCGGGGATGACGTTCTTTCGTGGGAAAGACGTGTGTTCAAGTCATCGGTCATTCGTCATTTGTAATTTGTAATTTGTAATTCGTAATTATCTATAGTACCTCACTCCTCCTCCTATGGCCCACCTCATCATCCTTCTGATGCTGGCCTATACGATGCCGGCTTTCGCAACTACCTACTATGTAAGCCCTACAGGCAATGATGCCAACAGCGGCAAGAGTCCGGGCATGGCATGGAAGACTGTTGGCAATGTGAACTCACTTGATCTGCGGCCGGGTGATACGGTGCTGTTTCAAGGGGGCGAGACATTCAATGGGAATCTGTACTTCGATGCCGGTGATGGAAATGCACCAGATAACCCGCTCGTGATTTCGAGCTATGGTGGTGGACGTGCCATCCTGAATGCGGGGACTGGATTCGGTATCTCTGTCTACAATACTCAAGGCATTCACATCAGCGATCTGGTGGTGATGGGCTCGGGGATGAACACCAACCTGAAGAATGGAATCGAGTTCTATGTGGATGTGGCCGGAGATAAACGCTTTGCTGATATCGTGGTAGAGCGAGTCGAGGTCAAAGAGTTCGGTCGTGTCGGTGTGCGCATAGGAGCGTGGAATGGATTGACGGGCTATGATGGACTCCGACTGGAAGATCTGGATGTGCATCACAATCTGCATGATGGTATACTTGTTTATGGATACCCGTCACCCTTTGGATACCCGAACAAAGATGTTGTTATCCGTGGCTGTGCATCATATCAGAACCCCGGCATAGCAGATCCAAAGTCGATCAAGGGTAATGGTATCGTGATCAGCAATACAGACAGGGCTGTGATCGAATACTGCGTAGCCTATGAGAATGGTCAGGCAAATGTGCATTGCGGCGGACCCGGTGGTATTTGGGCGTATGATGCCAATGCAGTCGTGATTCAGTTTTGCGAGAGCTATCGCAATAAGACTGCAAGCACATGTGATGGACTAGGATTCGATCTCGATGGCGGCACGATGAATTCAGTTATCCAGTATTGCTACAGTCACGACAACGCCGGAGGTGGCT
>JBEBCJ010000071.1:0-3923 GCA_041157865.1 Bacteroidota bacterium | reverse complement strand
GTCCGATTGATTGATATAAGCAATCATTCAGTGAGAATATTGGTTACGTCAACGAAATGAGATCTTTATGAACACGATCCCACTGCCGATACGAAATGCCCATTTTATGATGCTCTTGATGCTAATGGCAGCCACACATGACGTTATACCGGGTGTTGACGAGTCCATTCGCATCACACCTAACGTTCTTCGCGTGTTAGATTCCATTGCGCCCAATACGACTCTGGTGTATCAGGTGAAGAAAGGGCAGACATTCGGGTTCGTAGGTAACGATTTCAACATGAGTCTGCATGTCATCGACGAGTCGTACAACTGCCTGTGGTCGTGGACGCCTACATCGCCTGGGATGTCGTTGGCAGAGCTGTTTAATGTGAATCTGTCCGAAGATGGAAGAGGTGGTGAATGTCTTGTAGTCGATCGAGAGGCTCCATTCACCGTTTATCGGCATTCTTTTCAAGACGGCCGCACAACGAGCACCGCTGCAGTTACCCTACCTAAACCGGTGCATGAAAAGGTGTTATGCGTCGATGGTCGTAATGGCCTACTTGTATGCATTACTGGCTTTTTAACACGTGTGGAAAGTCGCTTTACGGATTCGTTGTACGCTTATGTCATCGATACTGTAAGCGGACGACACCTCAAGTGGCCCGTGCCAGTTACAGAGGGCATCATGGCGGTAGATGAGCTCGCCATTCGTATCGTCGACAACATCGTCTGTGTGTATAGTCTTGAACATGTTGGTGGGAACGCCTATCATAGTAGTCTTGCTACGTACGATGTCACTACGGGTAGGCTTCTACGAGCTTTCGATTTAAGCGAGGTAGGATCTGATAGGTATCAGCTCCAGAAGATTGTTGTCGATGAACCCACTCACACGATACTGATTATGGCTCGTGCTACGTCGCGTGACAAACCAGCATTCGGACTTCAGTACTGGAAGATTGATCTCGAGAACGGAATCGTTGATTCAACAAAAGACTATCTTCCACCATACACGCATCTGAATGTACATGATGCGATCCTGACAGAAGACAAAAGGGTCATTGGTGTTGGTAGTATTTGGGATATCAATCAACCGTCTATGCAGATCATCAAACCTTCTGCTCGCGGGTGTATGTTCGAATATGCTCCCGATGGAACACTGAAGAGATTTGTCAGCATGCAGGATCAGCGTCCTACACGCCTGACGTCTGTGTTCGTGCAGCAGCAGGATGTATTCGTTTGTGGGAACAATAAAAACGGCACGCCATTCATTGGGAAAGTTGACGAAAGCTGTATTTCGTCAATCAACAGCGATGGCCATTCAGAGCACGTGCCAATACAACACGTTGCATGGTATTCTGTTGTTGGCCAATGCCTTGAACGCCCAACAACGGGAACCTTCATAGAAGTGTATCAATGTTCTGATGGTTGCTGCCACACATTATTAAACAGCTTCGTTAACGGCGAACGAATTGGATTGGGAGGGGGTAAGTAGGGGCCGTCGTCTACCGTATCAACGGCAGGCAGCGTATCTGACCAGCTACGTCCATGCACACCCGAGGCGGTCATGATTTCCACCGATGACGGCCAAACCTGGACTGCAGTAAATGAGTTTCCGCTCAACTGCATCATCAATGGTGTAGCCGAGTACAAGGGTCAGCTCTACGTAGTAACCACCATGGGTATCTATCGCGAGAATGCATCAACGTCGGTAACAGATCAGGGAACTCGTGACCAGCCAGCGATCCAAGCCTCGGCCACGCACAGTGGTCAGGCTTGGCGCATCACGGTAACGGGCCTTCCAACATCACGCATTATGGGCATTGACGTGTACGACATCCAGGGACGTCAGCACCAAACAGAACAACTCTGGTCACAAGACAAGACCGCAAGCATCACAAGCCCCTTGCCGAGTCAAGGCATCTATGGAATTGTCGTGCATGTAGAAGGTGGACGTAAATGGACGGCAGCGGTGGGGGTGGTGGAGTAATTACGACAGAATCAGCAGCGCAGGCTTTCATGCTGTATCTCGCGACCATCACAACAAGAGAATTGTAAGCCACAAATAGTTCAAGACTATCGATAGAAAATCTTGAATTATAGACTTCTGAGTTACAAACCAACAACTTATCAAGAGGTAACAAGATGCACAAAACAAACAAGTATAAATACCCAACTCCAACATCTTGTAAGCTGCAAGACCGAGCAGTCCTATGCACGGCTGATCGAGTCATTGCATTGTACAACCAAGAAACAAATGGCGATGCGAAGAGAATATCAAAGAAGGTAAAAATCTGGTTTGCGACGCAGGCCAAGGCAAATGGCTGGGCAGGTGCGCATTTTCTACCAGAGGTACAGTCGGGACATGGGGCTGGGTGCATCTTGTTCGTGCCACCTACAGTTCTCAATGTAAAGGTCACCGTTAAGCAAACTACGCTTGTGCTCCAAGCATACGAAGGTGACGAGTAGGTAGAAGAAGGACAAATAGGTAGAGGATCCTTGCACTGCTGCTTGCTTTTAGCAACTGACGTGCTCAGTATGTCGTCTCAGTCCTAGATTTTGCCTCGTATTTCAACTGTTTCTAGATGTTTATACTTCGTAGCGACGTGGAGCAGGTACGAGAACGACAGGCGAGTAACACGAAGGTTGTGGGCCGCGTCTAAACTTCGCCCCCATTTGGTTGTCAGGGTTGATGTCTCCAAATTCGACAAGAAGGGAGACGACAATGAATGAGAAGTACGGCAAACGCTATGATGAGGCGTTTAAACATGAGGCCGTGTCAATGGTTGTCGATGGCAAGATGCCATACACGCGTGTGGCGGGTCAACTTGGCATAGGTGAAGAAACACTTCGGCGCTGGACCGTGGCGTTTCACGGGCAATCAAGCGATGAACCGGAACAGAGCGACAAGCAGCGAATACGGGCCCTTGAGCGAGAGAATGCGCAGCTCAAAATGGAGCGCGACATACTAAAGGAGGCAGTGGGTATCTTCAGTCAACGCCCGAAATGAGATACCGCTTCATAGACGAGAATCGGGCACGATGGGATCTGTCGGCGATGTGCCGTGTCTTAGGTGTAAGCCGTCAGGACTATTACGTATGGCGCAAGCGAGGCCCATCGGAACGTGTAGAACGGCAGATGCGTCTGCTTGGGCTTATTCGCACGGTCTACAAGGCTAACAGGCATGCCTACGGTAGTCCTCGTATCACGCGCGTGCTCAGGAAGATGGGTGAATGCGTGAGCTATAAGACTGTTGAGCATCTGATGCGTCGCATAGGTCTGCGTGCTGTTGGTAGCCGGCGCTTCCGGCCAACTACTGATTCATCGCAAACAACATCACCGGCGCCAAATCTACTTGCTCAGCGGTTTCAGGTTGCAGAACTCGACAAGGTCTGGGTGAGTGACTTTACGGAGCTACCGTGTAGACGTGGTAAAGCCTATGCTACTGCGATCATGGATCTTTGTTCTCGACGTATCCTTGGAATCACCGTTTCGACGACCATGCAGACGCAGATTCTGCTGGACACATTCAGGCAAGCCTGCAGAGCGCGCAGAAAACGATTGCCTGGCCAGACAATGTTTCACTCAGACCAAGGAAGTCAATTCAAAGCAGAGGTATTTCGAACAGAGCTTCAACGGCAAGGCTTCCAGCAAAGCATGAGCCGCAAGGGCAACTGCTAAAATGCTATGACAATGCTCCGATGGAATCATTCTGGGCGCGCATGAAAACAAAGATCGGAATCCCATTTCTCTTTGACGACGTCTATGATGCGAAGGCTGAGATCTACAACTACGTGCACATCTACTACAACCGGCAACGCATGCACTCTGCTATCGGATACATGTCGCTAGTTAGATTCGAGGAACAGATCCTTTCTAAACAACGAGGCAATCTATCCAGTCAACTTCAACCGAGGAAGATCAGTCTCATACCCGCTACT
>JBEBCJ010000070.1:0-7420 GCA_041157865.1 Bacteroidota bacterium | reverse complement strand
GATTTTTTGATATCGATTTACCTGCTAACATAAATGCCGTCAGTCCAGGCGATGTGCCGATGCCAAATCCAACTATAAACAACACAACTTGCCAAGGCTGCGGTAACGTAAGCGAAGCGATAAATGCTGTTGCTGATAATCCACATGGCAATAGTCCATTGCAAAGTCCCAGAAAGAACGGGGTTAAGAGCATTTGCCGACCTCGCACCTTTGATGTCGTTCGTGCAACTACGCGTCCTATCAAGGCAAGAACCGATTGTGGAAGCAGACTTTTGTGATAGGTAATCTGTAACATTGCCAGGAGAATCATCGCAACTCCAATGAAGATGGTAACTGACTGCGAAACATCCCCCAACAAAAGTTTGTCTTTCGTAAACCACAGCAGAATAGCGAGCACAAGGTAGGTCATAACTCGACCTACGTTGTGCTGCACAACTGGCAACACGAAACGAGCGTCGGGCATTGAGGCTCGAGTTATCGTTATCAGTGGTCCGCACATGCCGAGACAATGCATAGCACCTGCAATTCCCATAGAAAATCCTGCTAACAGCTCGATCATGGCATTAGACCGATAGACTGGTGTCGATTTGAAATGTAACTCCTGACTGATGCCAGCGCAGGCGAATGTTCCATAAGCCGCGTGCGACCGTGTGCATCGGATAGTATACAGCTCCATTTGCGTTATCGCGCATTCTTCCTCTGATATCCATAGAAGGATCCTGTGGTCTCTGAAGCTGCAACTCCGGTAGTTCGAGCATATCCATTTTTGATGCACCCAATAAAAACATTGTGTCTTGCGAGACCACGATACGGGCATGTGCTACTGCAGCATTCCACCTAGCAGTTTGATATTTGTCATGTTGAAGCGCTTGTTCATAGTAGTCTGAACTAACAAGATCAACCCGTTGTGTCATGGCAAACACTACAAATCCAAGTGTAGCCAACGCAAATGCTACATAGACAATAGTTATGCTTACTCCCCAAGACCACTTCATACATGCGTTCCTCGTTAGGGGGCTAAAAAAGCAGTGGAAAGCAATTGCTGATCATCGCCATATGACACGGAGATTACTAATGGTTCTTGGGATGAACCGCTGGCCACACTTGAACGCTTGACCATAAATCTGCCTTTAAGTATTTGCATCGATTCTATAGTGTTGGGTATCCCAAGTGGCTTTATGGTGTAACCCTTTGGTGAGACAACGTCGAGTGTATAGTGGATTTGAGATCCTGATTTGTTGATCATTTGTATTCGATAGATGTTCATGTAACCGTCTGTAGACATAACCCAAGTAGTTCCCTCCTGTCGCAAAATCACGATGTCGAGATCTTGTCGATTCGCAAAAAGGACTGTTACAACGGTCACCAACAGTAACCATACAATGCCATACGCCTTAATCCGATTTGTCATAAATGAACCACGATCCTTGTTAACGACTGATCGAAGACTTGTGTATCGAATCAATCCACTTGGTAGGCCTACCTTGCTCATCACACTATTACAGGCATCAATGCATGCAGTGCAATTGACACATTCCAATTGAATTCCATTTCGGATGTCAATCCCAGTTGGGCATACTGTTACGCACTGGTGGCAGTCAATACAGCTTCCCTTGCCGTCTGCACGCACTGTATTGCCGCCAATTGCGTGAGCTGATTTCTGAGCAGTTACATCTTCCCTATCCCACTTTACTCTTTTCTCTCCTCGTATGTGATCATATGTGACAGCGATCGTATTCTCATCCACCAGTGCTGACATATAACGTCCGTATGGACAGGCAATCAGACATGCTTGTTCTCGAAATCGATAAAACACCATGAAGAACACGAACGTAAAGAATACAAGACCGATGAACAATTCCAGATGTGGCAGCGGTCCATCCTGCATGTATTGAACAAGTCTGTCTGAAGACACGACGTATGCTAGAAATACATTGGCTATCATGAAGCTAATCGCAAAGAATATAGCTATCGCGACAACTGTTCTCCAGACTCGATCACTATTCCAAGGCCCAGCTTTACGTCGTGCCTGTTCTGCCGGGCCGCCATGAATGCCCCATTCAATTCTTCGAAAGATCATTTCCATGAAGACTGTCTGTGGACAGAGCCAACCGCACCAAATCCGGCCAATACTAGCCGTAAGAAGAACGATTGATACAATGCCCGTGAGGAACAGTACCGCAACCAGATAAAAGTCATTAGGCCAAAATGGAACACCGAAGAAAACGAACTCTCGGTCAATAATGTTGAATAGCAGAAACTGATGACCCCGTACCTTGACAAACGGTGCAGCAGCAAGGAATGCTATGAGCAGGACGCCAACAAATATGCGCCAGTTTGTAAACTTCCCCTGAGGCTTACGTGCAAAGATCCATCGCCGCCGCCCATCTGGCTGAATACTTGCCAGCTCTGCACGAAAGCGTTCGTGATCTTCAACCACATTGATATCAATCACTGACATTGAACGTCTCGTCCCTCTTCGATTGCCTTTGGATTAGCTGGATTACTGCCCTGCTGTGAGATGATGTATGATGCTACTTTCAAGAGTTCAAGATCGTCCAGCTTAGCACCACTGCCATACTCCAACATTCCTTTCTCTGGATATCCCGTTTTGATACTCTTGACCACATCCTCGAGGGAACAGCCGTGTAGCCAATAGTTATCAGTCAGGTTTGGTCCAACTTCCCCGCCGAGATCAGCTCGGTGACATGTATAACAGAGATTTACGTCACCGTTAAAGATCCTTTTTCCTTCGTCTAGTGACTTTTGATCTGTTAACAGGATCATTTTTACCTCTGGACCTTTCGGTCGCATACTTTCCATTGCAGCAGCTGTTGCCAACTCGGCAGTGTATTCCTGCTCGGATCCACGCGGACCATACCATAGTACATTCCAGTCTGGTCCACTGTAGATATGATAATAGTACAGGTATACGCAGCTCATCACAATGGTAAAGTAGAAGCCATAGAGCCACCACCGTGGAAGATTATTGTCGTACTCTTTGATGCCATCAGCATCATGACTCATGAGGACATCTTTTTGCTCAGAACTCATTGCATTACTCTCCCTGTTGTGATGACAAAAAGGATGAACTTGTAACCGGAACATCCTCCGGTATGATGCGCGCCGAAAGAGCCGACATCTGCCTCTTATCAACAATAAAGAACCAACATATCAGGGTTGTAAAGAATCCAAAGAACAGCAGCAGTGCCACAATCGGGTAGTATTCAATACCGGGAATGCTGGCAAGAATATTCTTGTACATAGCTACCTCACTTCATTGATGTTGATGATGGAGATTTTTTGATATCAGTTCCGAGTCGTTGCAGATATGCAATGACTGCTATGATCTCCTGATCAGCTTGGACGTTCGTAATGCCACCCTCTTCAACACCGGATGCAACTAACTTGGCCTGATCTTGCAGGTCGCTCACAGCACGAGAGGCATATCCCTGCGGGTATGGCACTCCTAGTTTTTGCAGAGTGAGTATCTTCCCTTCGGTGTGTTTCGTGTCAAGCTTTGTTGTGTACAACCATGGATAACCAGGCATGATTGAATTTGGTGAGGTAGACCTTGGATCCTCCATATGTTTCCAATGCCAGGCATTAGGTCGCTTGCCGCCTTCACGATGCAAGTCGGGACCTGTGCGTTTCGAGCCCCATTGGAATGGTCTATCATAAATGAATTCACCAGGTTTCGAATAATCGCCGTAGCGACTCGTTTCACTTCTGAACGGACGAATCATTTGAGAGTGACATGTATAGCACCCTTCACGTATGTATATATCTCGACCTTCAAGCTCAAGGGGCGTGTACGGCGTGACTGTTGCAATTGTAGGAATGTTTGATTGCACAAGAGCCGTGGGGATAAACTCGACAACACCGCCGATAATTACCGCAATTAGCGCATACACGGAGAATCGGACTGGACGTCCCTCGAGCACTCTATGCCAACTCTCTTTCGGATGCTCATTCTTTACATCAGACTTCATCATATTTACAACGTATACCTCCTCATTGGCTAGGAGACTACCACTCTTTGCTGTCTTGTAGAGATTCCACACTCCAACACATGCGCCAATCAGGTAGAGCGTGCCACCAATAGAGCGCATCACATACATGGGTATGATTTGAGTGACCGTCTCGAGAAAGTTGTTGTATTGTAGTGTACCGTCCGGCTGGAATTGCCTCCACATCAATGACTGCATTATGCCGCCCCAGTACAACGGGATGACGTATACAATAACACCGAGTGTCATGAGCCAGAAGTGCCAGTTTGCCAATGAAGTCGAGTGTAGCTTAGTACGGTAAATGCGCGGGATGATGTAATACAGCATAGCGAAGGTTAATCCGCCATTCCACAACAGGGCACCCAGATGTACGTGCGCTATGATGTAGTCTGTGTAGTGCGTCAGTGCATTAATGTTCTTGAGTGACATCATTGGACCTTCAAACGTTGACATACCGTAGGCCGTTATGCCAACAACGAAGAACTTCAACACTGGGTCTACACGCACTTTGTCCCACGCGCCTCGCAGCGTAAGTAATCCGTTGACCATCCCCCCCCACGACGGAGCAATCAGCATAAAACTGAACACGACCCCAAGTGACTGAGCCCAATCAGGTAGCGCGGTATAGAGCAAGTGATGCGGTCCTGCCCAGATGTATAGAAAGATCAGCGCCCAAAAGTGGATAATGGAAAGACGATAAGAGAATACGGGTCTGCCCGAGGCCTTGGGAATGAAGTAGTACATGATTCCCAAAAATGGAGTAGTAAGAAAGAAGGCCACCGCATTGTGTCCATACCACCACTGTACAAGTGCATCCTGAACACCAGCATACATCGAGTAACTTTTGAGAAAGTGCACCGGAAGTGCAAGAGAATTGACAACATGTAATAGTGCGACAGTGAGGAAGGTTGCTAGATAAAACCATATGGCCACGTACATGTGCCGCTCCTTGCGACGCATGATTGTACCTATCATATTCCAACCGAACACCACCCATACCAGCGTAATCGCTATATCAATTGGCCATTCCAGTTCGGCATACTCTTTACTACTCGTGATTCCGAGCGGAAGTGTTATTGCAGCTGTTACAATGATGATTTGCCACCCCCAAAAGTGCAGCTTACTGAGCAAGTCACTATACATTCTTGCCTTACAGAGCCGTTGGAGCGAATAGTAGACACCGACGAAAATGGCATTCCCGGCAAACGCGAAGATCACCGCGTTTGTATGGAGAGGACGCAAACGTCCGTAACCAAGCACATCGATACCGCCGAGAAACTCCGGTATGTAGAGTTTGATGGCGACAATCAATCCAACAAGAAATCCGATAAGACCCCACCCGAGTGTTGCAATTGCAAACATCTTCACGATAGCATTGTCATAACTGACAACTTCCCGAGGTCCATTCTCGGAATACTGTTGGTGCAGAAGATCTTCCATACGTTTCACCCCTTGATACAAACTGAATTAAGATTTCAATTGTTGTTAGTCTTTGCCGCTACTAGGCAGTCGTTCGTCGTCGAACACTATGCGAATCGCAGGCGTCGTTATATCATCGTATTGCCCTTGTCGTGTTACGCGCACAAAAAGCGTTAGAAATAATCCTGCGACTAGCACACTGCACATTATGATCAGTGGCATCACACCCATTGTAAGCTCCTGAAACAGTACCTTGTGCCGATAATACTGATGGCTATAACTATGAGAGAGCTGCTTGGCATCATCACTGCTGTAACAACAGGTGATAGGTATCCCTGTACACTCAGCGTCATTCCCAGCACATTATAGACCATTGTGAACCAGAATGCTGCGTTCACTACACGTCTAGTCATACGCGCATACTTCAATAGGTTTGGTAGCTGAGCAACGCGTTGTGCATCTATAGCAATATCACATGATGGAACAATGCGAGCACTTCCGTTGCTCAATGCAAGTGAAACATTTGCAGTAGATAGTGCAGCTAGGTCGTTAACACCATCTCCAACCATCATCACGTTGTTATCATTACGTTGGAGTGATTGCACATAGAAGACCTTATCTAGAGGCTTTGCCCCTTGATTGATATTCTTTGTAGCAAACAGATTGCAAATCTCTGATGAGATACTGCCGGAATCCCCAGTAACAAGGGATACATCATACTGTTTACGTAGCATTAGCATCATATCAGCCATCCCTGGACGTAATTGATGCTCAACAGCATAGTAACCAAGTATCTCACCATCGAATGAAATGAATGTGCGACTGCCTACACCATCCTGTTGATTCGCAGACGGCATTCCTTGCAGTCCTACTCTGTGTCCCAAACACGTGCCGTAAATGCCCGATCCTGGTTCTTCCTCGAAATCGTCAACGCAAGGCAGACCTTGCTGTTGTGATTCAACGAGCGCTTTACTGATCGGATGTGAACTCTGCGCAGCCAATGCCATAACGCAGGTATGTTGCTCTGGCGTTAGGTCAGATCCATAGTACGCAAGACAAGTCGGAGTCGTAAGTGTACCAGTCTTATCAAAGACAATATGTCCAACGCGTTGTAATTGGGCTACTATACTCGTATTTCGCAGAAAGATCCCAACACGACTAAGAAGCCCCATTGCAGATCCATAACTGATGGGAGCAGACAATGTTAATGCGCAGGGACACGCAATGATCAGGACAGACGTAAACACATTTGCAGCCATCGACATCTTGGGTAACCAGAATGCTGCCGCAATACAGGCAATTGCCAGTGTCACAATCGTAAAGGCCAGCCCAAAACGGTCACTCTTCCTCGCTAACTCATCGCGATTTGTATGCACATCGGCTCGTGACCACAAGGATGCCATATAACTGGAGCTTGCAGGCTTGACGACCGCACATGTCACGGATCTGCCCAAGACACGTCCACCCGCATACAACATGGTACCTGGTTTACACTCTACTGGTGTACTTTCTCCGGTAACAAACGAATAATCGACAACACCGGGCTCATAAAGTAGAATTGCATCTGCAGGGACAACTTCTCCATTTCGAACTCTCACCACGTCCCGTTCTGCAACCATGTCAATGTGCACAGTTTCTTCGTGGTCACCGACTATTCTGCTAGCGGATATTGGAAAGAATGAACGCACGGATCGTTCAAAATCAATCGTTGCAAATGCCCGCTGTTGAAACATTCGCCCGATTAGAAGAAAGAAGACCAAACCATTGAACGAGTCAAGAAACCCTTCACTAGATCCGGTTAATACATCAACACAACTGCGTGTGAAGATCGTTAGGATGCCGAGAGATACAGGTACGTCGAGATTTACGATTCCATGTCTAATTGATTGCAAAGCTGAGCTCAACCATGGTTGCGCGCTGTAGAGTAAAACTGGTATGCTAATGGCAATACTTAGCGCATCAAAGACATTTTTGATAACAGGATCTAGGCC
>JBEBCJ010000069.1:0-6993 GCA_041157865.1 Bacteroidota bacterium | reverse complement strand
CCACGGTTCATAGCATGCTCGAGTGTTTCCATCACAATCATGCCACCACCCTCTCCCATCACAAATCCATCGCGATCCAAGTCAAACGGACGGCTCGCTGTTGAAGGATCATCGTTACGTGTTGAGAGGGCCTTCATGGCATTAAAACCACCAATACCCATTGGACAGACAGAGGCTTCCGAGCCCCCTGCTAGCATGACGTCTGCCATACCTCGCTGCATGATCATAAATGCATCAGCGATAGAATGCGAAGACGTTGCGCAAGCTGAGACAGTTCCGTAGTTGGGTCCCTTTAAACCATAACGAATGGCAATATGGCCTGCCGCGATGTCTGAGATAAGCATCGGAACAAAGAACGGCGAGATGCGATCCGGCACACCACCACGCTCAAACAGATTCTGCTGCTGAATGTGATTGGTCCACATACCGCCAATGCCTGAACCGAAGATCACACCAGCACGCTCTTGGTTGATCGCTTCGATATTCAGTCCAGAATCTTCGACCGCCATCACAGCACACGACATAGCATACTGCGTAAAGAGGTCCATTCGCTGAACCTCCTTACGCGATATATGCAGTGTAGGGTCGTAATCTTTTAACTCACAGGCAAACTTCGTATCGAAGTGCGCCGCATCGAACTTGGTGATAGGACCCGCTCCAGAGCGGCCTTCCATCATTCCCTGCCAATACTCGGCAGCAGTGTTACCAATCGGCGTAACAGCACCAACTCCAGTAATGACAACGCGGGGAATAGTTCTTGACATAGCTATGGCCTGTGGTGAGAAACAAATCAATTACTCAATTACGCCTTCGACTCGATATACGATACCGCATCACCAACTGTTTGGATCTTTTCGGCGTCGCTATCGTCGATGGTAAGATTAAAAGCCTTTTCGAATTCCATGATAAGCTCAACGGTGTCGAGTGAATCTGCACCGAGGTCGCTTGTGAATGATGCTGTTGGAGTTACTTGTGACTCTTCAACACCAAGTTTGGCAACGATGATCTCTGTTACCTTCTGTGCCACTGCTGACATAGTAAAACCCTTGTAAGAAATGAGGTTGAAATGAATTGCGAATCTACAACTGCCAAGCGATTGTTACATCGCTAAACCGCCATCTACGTTGAGGACTTGTCCAGTGATGTATGACGACTCCTGAGCCAGGAAGAACGACACAACGCTGGCAATCTCATCTGGCTGAGCACCACGCTTCATTGGAATGTTCCCAAAGTAGGCGGCCTTCTGTTCATCTGTGAGCTTGCCCGTCATGTCAGTCTCCACGAAGCCTGGAGCGACGCAATTTACAAAAACGTTACGACTGGCGAGTTCGCGTGCGAGGCTCTTGGTAAGGCCGATAAGACCTGCTTTCGCGCTGCTGTAATTGACTTGTCCGGCGTTGCCTTGGAGTCCTACGATACTACCGATGTTGACGATGCGTCCGCTGCGCTGCGACATCATCGGGCGAGCTGCTGCCTTGCATGCATAGAACACACCCGAGAGGTTGGTGTCGATAACCGACGTCCAATCTTCAGTGTTCATTCGCATGATGAGCCCATCCTTGGTAATACCAGCGTTGTTCACCAGTCCGTCGATGCGTCCGCCCTGAGCAATCACAGCTTCGATAAAGCCCTTTACCTGCTCCTCGTCCGCTACATTAACCTGCAGGAACGTGGCTTGTCCGCCCGCAGCACGGATATCGGAAGCGATGGCTTCAGCGCGCTCTGGCTGCGAGTTAAACGTGGCAAACACATGAGCCCCTTCAGATGCAAGGCGTCGTACAATGGCCTCGCCAATACCGCGGGATCCGCCTGTAACGGCTATGACTTTGCCTGAATGATCAAATGTCTTCATGATGTTGTCTCTCCTATCCGTTATGCCGCGCAACGTCTTCTGCTGTATCGATCCCATCGATCGTTGCTTCTGCAAGCGTACGCTTGACAAGGCCTTGAAGAACCTTGCCCGGCCCGACTTCGCAATACGACGTGATACCATCGGCCCACATGGTGTTCATCGTGGATGTCCACAATACTGGCGAGGTTAGCTGCTTGATCGCGCATTCCTTGAGTTCGTCAGCATTCGATACAGCCTTGCCGCTTACGTTTACATAGACGGGAATCTTCGGAGCCGAGAACGTTGTAGCGCGGATCTTCTCAGCCAGCCCTTGCTCGGCTTCAGCCAGAAGGGGCGAGTGGAACGCGCCACTTACTTGAAGTTCCTTCACCAATTTCGCGCCGCGTTCCTTGAACACGGGCATGCACGCACGCACGTATTCTGCAGAACCGCTGATCACCACTTGTCCGGGCGAGTTGAAGTTGGCGGGCACAATCACGTTGCCTCCAACACCATTAAGCTCCTCGCATACTTCGCGCACCTTGTCATCATCCATGCCAACGACTGCTGCCATCGTTCCAGGTATGTTATTTCCCGCATCCCACATGAGTTGTGCACGCAGTTGGACAAGGCCAAGAGCATCATCAAATGTGAGCACGCCGGCGGCATGCAGCGCTGAGTATTCACCAAGTGAATGACCGGCTACTGCAGTAACGCCATTGATGCTCGTAAGTGCTAGCAGCATTGCCTCGTGAACAAACAAGGCTGGTTGTGTGTACTTTGTTTTGCGGAGTTCATCTTCGGGTCCGCCCGTCATGATCGCATGCAGATCATAACCGAGGATCTGGTTTGCGTGATCTGCCATCTCGCGTGCAGCATCATATGCCTGCACAAGGTCGTTGGTCATACCAACATACTGCGAGCCTTGACCCGAGAAAAGTAGAGCTTTCGACATTGTCTTACGCCTTTTCCTGTTGTTCTAGCGACCAACGCAGGAGCACCGAGCCCCATGTATACCCTGCCCCAAACGACGAGAGCACAAGGTAGTCGCCCTTCTTAACCTTATTCGTTTGGTACAACTCCGACATACAGATCGGGATCGTTCCGGCCGTGGTGTTGCCATAGCGGTCGATATTGATCATCACCTTTTCTTTGCTCAGCCCCATGCGCTCTGCGGTTGCATCGATGATGCGCAGGTTTGCCTGATGCGGCACAAGCCACGCTACGTCGTCGGCCGTCATATGGTTGCGCTCCATGATTTCATAGGAAACATCCGCCATACCCTTGACGGCTGCCTTGAACACTGCCTGACCTTCTTGGTAGACGTAGTGTTCGCGGTTGGCGACGGTTTCAAGTGTTGGCGGACGCATAGAGCCTCCAGCCTTTTGATGCAGGTGCACTTCTCCGTTGCCATCCATGCGCAGGATGTGATCCATCACGCCAAAGTCATCAGACTCGCTTGGCTCGAGAATTACCGCTCCGGCGCCGTCGCCAAACAGCACGCACGTAGCGCGGTCTTCAAAATCGATGATCGAGCTCATCTTATCGGCACCGATAAGGAGCAGTCGTTTTGATGCGCCCGACTCGATCAACTTTGCACCAGTTACAAGTGCATAGAGAAAGCCGCTGCATGCTCCTGCGAGATCAAAGCCCCATGCATTCTTCGCACCGATCTTGCGCTGCAGTATGGCCGCACTTGATGGAAAGATTCTATCCGGCGTAACAGTTGCGATAATGATACAGTCGATGTCTTCCGCTGTGATTCCGCGCTGCTTCAGCGCTGCCTCTGCAGCCGGCACGATGATATCTGTTAGGCCGCCTTCGAATGCAAAATGACGCTCCGTGATACCGGTGCGCGTGCGTATCCACTCGTCTGTTGTCTCGATCTTCTGCGCAAACCAGTTGTTGTCATAGACGCCCTCTGGAACATGATGCGCGATTGCT
This sequence comes from Bacteroidota bacterium, assembly GCA_041157865.1. Lineage (GTDB taxonomy): Bacteria > Bacteroidota > Ignavibacteria > Kapaibacteriales > Kapaibacteriaceae > UBA10438. The sequence continues at coordinate 3,218 of JBEBCJ010000069.1, read as the reverse complement.
GTGATGACAGCTTTCATTGTTGAGCTTTCGATTCGCGAGCCAGTTCAAGCTTGCGTTGAATTACGCCGTTAACGTCCTTGCGGACCATTTCTTCGGCTTTGAGAATCATATTCTTGATGGCAAGGGGCGAGCCGCTCCCATGTCCAATGATCACGACACCACGAACCCCCAGGAGCGGCACTCCGCCGTACTCCTGATAATCCATACCGCTGAGTACACGCTTGAGTACCGGCTTGAACGCACCAATAAGAAGCTTTTGTATCAGCCCCTTGTTCGCATAGCTTACAAATCGATGCTTCAGAAAACCGAGAATGCTCTCTGCAAACTTGAGAACGATGTTGCCTTCAAAACCATCACAGACGACAACGTCAACGGTACCCTTGAGAATGTCGCGTCCCTCGACGTTTCCATAGAAATTCACAGGACTGTTCTTGAGCAATGCGTGGGTTTCCTTTGCTGCCTCGGTGCCTTTGCCCTCTTCTTCACCAACGTTCAATAGCCCTACAGTCGGATGTGCAACACCCTGCATAAGCTCTGTGTAGACGCTTCCCATCACGGCGAAATCATGCATGAACTGCGGCTTACTGTCAACATTTGCACCAACATCTACCAGTAACGTTGGGCTACCCTTCATCGTTGGGAAGAACGATCCGATCGTTGGACGGCTTGCACCCGGAATACGTCCGAGTACGAGTGTGGCCGTTGCCATAACACCACCGGTGTTCCCCGACGACACAAACGCATCGGCGTGGCCGTTGCGCACGAGGTCGAGCCCAACATACAGTGAGGAATCACGACGACTCTTGACGATCGACGATGGTTCGTCGCTCATCGATACCACATCTGCTGTGTGAAGAATCTTAACGCGCGGCGAACTACTCGAAACATGTTTACGAATGTCCGCTTCCCGTCCGACAAGCACGATCTCTACATCGGCCGAGAGTTCTTCTATAGCACGAATAGCCCCCTGAATCTCATTCAGTGGGGCAAAGTCTCCTCCCATTGCATCGATCACCACGCGGACTGGCCGTGGCGTCTGCGCTAGCTCATCAATCGTTGTCGTTGTACTCACCGACGTTCCACGTCACAGTGCACAACAGTGCAGTGATTAGTCGACGTTGATAATCTTGCGGCCGTTGTAGTATCCGCATGAGTGGCACACGATGTGTGGCTGCTTAGCTGCATTGCAGTTCGGGCAAGTCATCACCGAAGGAGCAGAAGCCTTGTAGTGCGTACGACGCTTGGCACTGCGTGATTTCGAGTGACGGCGCTTTGGATTTGGCATGATTCAACCTCGTTTTACGATCGTTTTAATTTCAATAATGCTTCCCACCTGTCATCAACCGGACCCGATTCATCTGCCTTGCCACTATCTGACAAGGTTGGATGTATCTGCTCCAGCGGCGTGTCGCGATACGCCGGTGCCACGTGACGCAACGGGATCGCAACTGTGAGGACTTGACGCACATCTTCGGTGATATCTATGCGTTTGTCCTCTTCCCGCAGCCCCCTAACCACCTCTTCATCCATATCCTGCGCCTTGCCCGCCTGTTCAGCAGCAAGAGCCGGATCGATCACGTAAGCCAAAGAGATTTCAGCCGAGATTTCCTCGTCGAACTCCTCAAGCGAACGGTCACAGGTGAAGTGAGCCATTCCCGAAACACTTGCGTCGATAGTGTACCGACGTCCGTGCTTCTGCAGCACACCTTCAACAGTGATCAGCCCTGAGAATTCCCCAGGGAGTAGCGGAATTTCATGAGCCGTCGATTGGATTTTGAAGGGGTGATTCCCCTCTCGAAGACCCACGATGTCGAGTGAAATCATGGCAGTGAGGCAGAATCGTGTGATGACAAGACCACAAAAATACGGTCTAGATGCAAATTTCCCAACTATTTAGCGAGATACTACTTGCCGAGGGACTGCAGGTTCTTTTTCGCCATCTGATTGTTGGGGTCGATCTTGAGCACTTCTTGATAAGCATTTTTGGCATTATCAAGGTCCTTCGTACCCTGATATCCGATGCCAAGGTAGAGCCACACGATCGCCGACTGAGGGTTGATCTGGGTTCCGATCTTACAACGGTTCACGATACTCTGATAGTCCCGCTTCTTGATGTCATAGTTGTTAGCCGCATTAATGGCGGCAATACCGTAGCGCTTTTCGTCGTTTGACGTCGTGGTTTGGGCGTTGGTGATCACCACGTTCAAAAGCGAATCTCCGAGAACCTCATTACCACTTAGCAGATACGACTCTCCCATTAACTGCATGGCCCACATGCTCTTAGGATTGATAGTTAAAGCCTTTTGGTAATAAGAAATAGCACTGTCGACCAAGCTGTCGGCAAAGAAGTTATTGCCTATCAGGATGTTCACGCGGGTATCGTTGCTATCTGAGCAATTAGCCAGGCGCCCTTGAAACACCTTGGTCGAGGCCTTGTACTGTTTCCGCACCTGCAGCAGGAAGCCAAGGCGGAACATTGATGCACACTGCTTCGGGGCCTTTTCGGATGCAACGAGCATAACATTGATTGCCTTTGTGGTATCGCCAGCCAGGATCAATGCGGTGCCATGATTCCAGAAGTCTGTTGGCTCCCATGACGTTTCAAACACTACTGCCTCGTCGTACTTTTTGGCGCATTCTGCCCACTTCTTTGCATCAAAGTTGCAGCGCGCGAGCATGAGGGCAACCTTCGATTTCAGAGAGTCCACCTGACGCGCGGCATCTTCGAGGTGCTGCTGAGCTTCGTCGCACTTGGCAAGCTTATAGAGGGACTCACCAAGGAACCAGGAGGCCATTGCTTCACCAGATCCTACCGGACGAAGCGTACGATACTCTTTGAGGGCGTTGACGGCCTTGGTGTACTTTTTGGCGTAGTAATAGATTTTCCCCTGCTCAAACCATGCCCGTGCATTTTTAGGATCCAACTGCGAAACGATGGTCCACTCATCCAAACACTTCGTCAGATACTCGGTGGCCAATGCTTCGTCGCTTTCGCGGTTACGCATCTTCCAGTAGCAGATTGCAAGATTGAAGTGTGCATCGACCAGCTTGTTCTCAAGATCAATAGCTGCACGGTAATTATCAGCAGCATTCTCAAGGATTGGACGGGGCTTCCAATTAAAGTACAGATTGCCAAGCGCTAAGTATGCAAGCGCACTCTTGGAGAACTTTGAGCGGGCTGTTGTGGCTACAAGTTCTGCCGACACCAGGCTATCTGC
>JBEBCJ010000068.1:0-14437 GCA_041157865.1 Bacteroidota bacterium | reverse complement strand
ATGCGCGAGTAGAACACAGCACCTGCATCCACATCTCCGAGATACACTTTCGTGACAACCTGATTGTGTCCATTGGCAAAGACCTCTCGCTTCGGAGTAACCTTGAGCTTCTTAAGCATCTCCTTCGGATAAATGTAACCGGACGTCGACGAAGGATCAACAAATGCAATAGTCTTGCCCTCGAGCTGCTCAATGCGGTCTATTCCGCTTGCGGCCGGGACGATGAACTCTCCGCGGTACGACAACTCACCATATCTACGGGCCACCCGCAGAACTGCACGCGCCCCGTACTTCTTGTGGGCCAGCAAGTAGGCAAACGTATTCATGATGGCAACATCGGCACGCTTAGTCCCAAAGGCCTCAACGATTACAATGTAGTTCGTCGGTACCGTTACCTTGACATGTAAGCCTGTTGTTTTCAACAGATAATCTGCAAGCACTTCACCATCGCGAATGATCGCCGGTGCATCTGTCGATGGCGTCAGCATAAGCTGAATAGGATTCTTCTCCGTACCCAGTTCGGCATCCAGGTGCAGTAAGGGGCGAAACGACAACCAAAGCACTGCAAGTATCGTGGCAACGATGTAATATCTGGCTATACGCATGTTCGTGTGGATTACAGTTGTTCGTTCATACCGCAATGGTGATGTATTTTTGCGGCCAGCAAATCTACAACGCGAAATCTCCATCACTGAGGACATCATGAATATTCACGAGTATCAAGCTAAAGACCTTCTGCGCACCTACGGTGTGCCTGTGCTGCGCAGCAAGGCTGTCTTCTCATCGGCTGAAGCTGGTGCAGTAGCATACTCGGACTTTGTATCGCAAGGCTCGAAGGCAATAGTCGTCAAGGCACAGATCCATGCAGGCGGGCGCGGCAAGGGGACTGTGCACAATCCAACAACGAACGATGCGGTCATGTTCAACGACAAGCCCCTTCGAGGCGTAACTGTGCTGCATAGTGGCGACCTGGCAGACGGGGCATATCAAGTTGCAGACGGACTGATCGGTAACAAGCTTGTCACCATCCAAACCGGTGAAGAAGGTAAGATTGTTCGTCGTGTCCTGATCGAAGACGGCTGCAACATCGCTCATGAATATTACTGCTCGATCCTTCTCGATCGCGGACGTGGTCAGAATTTGATCATGGTCTCAACCGAGGGCGGGGTCGAGATTGAAACGGTAGCAGAAGAGACACCTGAAAAGATCATCAAGGTGCACATTGATCCAGCTACGGGATTTATGCCGTTTCAGGCACGTGAACTTGGCTTTGGTCTTGGACTTAGCGGGGCAGGACTGAAGAGCTTCATAAGTTTCATCATGAAACTCTATGCCGCATATGAGGCCATGGACTGCTCGATGTTAGAGGTAAATCCTTTGGTTTCAACGGCAGACGGCGATTTCATTGCACTAGATGCGAAGGTCAACTTTGATGATAATGCAGAGTTTCGTCACCCGAACTGGGCCGAGCTCCGCGATATTGAGGAAGAAGACCCGTTAGAGGTGGAAGCCGGCAAATACAGCCTGAACTACATCAAGCTCGACGGCAACGTGGGCTGTATGGTAAACGGTGCCGGTTTGGCCATGGGTACCATGGACATCATCCAGCTGGCAGGCGGCAAGCCGGCCAACTTCCTGGACGTTGGCGGCGGGGCTAACGCAGAGCGTATTGCAAACGCTTTCCGCATCATGATGAGCGATCCGAACGTAGAAGCCGTTTTGATCAACATCTTCGGAGGTATCGTTCGCTGTGATCGCGTTGCTAACGGAATCCTTCAGGCGCTTGAGCAAGTAACGGTCAACGTACCGGTGATCGTGCGCCTCGATGGTACAAACGCAGTCGAAGCTGGTGAGATCCTCAAAAAGTCAGGTTTGAACTTCCTGGTGGCTGCAACCTTACAGGATGCAGCAGATCGTGTTACTGAGGCCCTTGGAAAGTAAGCAGATTGAAATATAATCTGCATTATGTAAACTAGAAACATCGAGATATCGCATGAATAACCTCCGAACCTCTGCCCCAACCATGGCCCTTGTCGCTCTGGTAGCCCTTACACGACTTGTCCCACACTGGCCAAACTTTACACCAGTTATGGCGGTTGCATTGTGCGGTGGCGCGTTGTTCACCAACCGGTTACAAGCATTGTTTGTAGCTATTGGTGCTATGATACTCAGCGATCTTGCTCTCGGGGCCGTGTTTGGTGTTGAGTATGCCTTTCACGGTGCTCAACCATGGGTGTACGGATGCGTTGTTGCGACAGCGCTTCTTGGACATGCTCTGAGACGGTCTTCGACTCTCAAACAAATTGCGGTCGGCGGTACGATCTCAAGCATCGTGTTCTTTCTTGTCACCAACTTCGCTGTTTGGCTGCAGGGCTCGTTTTACCCTCATACGATTGACGGATTGATGATGTGCTACGCAGCCGGCTTGGCCTTCTATCGCGACAGTGGCAACTTCCTACTCAATGGTATGATATCAACATATATGTTCACTGCTGTTATCATCTACGCTAGCAGAAGTGTGCAGTTGAGCAGCCAGTTCGTGAGACGCTAGCCCCCTATCACCGTCGACAGTACGGGTGGAAAACTTTTGATGCCGTTGTTCTCCTTGCGAGGACAACGGCATTGTCTTTTCGTTACATTGGGGTCAAGATTGATACTTAATCAACACTTTTCATCCACTTCTTTGTGCAGGAGTATGAAACGAATTTTCTACCTCTTTGCGGTCGTCTTTGCTACTGTGGTGGTAGCAACGGCACAGGACCGGTCCATCACAGGTACAATTACCGATAGTGATGGCGCAGCGATTGCGGGCGCAATCGTGAAAGTCAAGGGAACGAAGACAGGAACGTTCTCACGTAGTAACGGCGGATACACCGTCAAAGCATCAGCCGGTGCTGTGCTTGTTTTCAGTTCGACAGGAAAGAAGACGCAGGAAGTGACCGTTGGCGAGTCCAACACGATCAACGTGCGTCTAGCGAGTGACCAGAGCAAGGAGTCCGAGGTTGTCGTTACAGCCATCGGCCTTAACCGCTCTAAGAAGTCGCTTGGATACTCTACGCAGGAAGTTGGTTCCGATCAGATCACGAATTCTCGTGAAACGAACATCGTGAACTCACTCGCCTCTCGCGTTGCTGGTGTTCAAGTGAACAACTCGACAGGCGTACCTGGCGCTTCGTCGTATATCCGTATTCGCGGTTCGTCCTCGCTTACTGGCAACAACCAGCCTCTGTGGGTTGTTGACGGTATTCCGATCGACAACTCGCAGCTTGCTTCGGAAGGAACAACTGCCTCTGTAGCATACTCCAACCGCGCCATGGACTTGGATCCAAACTCCATTGAGAGCATGAACGTTCTCAAGGGGCCAGCTGCTACAGCTCTCTATGGTATTCGTGCTGCCGGTGGTGCTATCATCGTTACGACCAAGAAGGGTCGTCCGAACGAAGATGGTAAGGTTAACATCAACGTCAATGCTTCGTGGGCATTTGACGAAGTCAACAAGCTTCCTGAACTGCAGAACAAGTGGTCACAGGGTGCTGGTGGCAAGTATGCATTCTCTGCCGGCGCATCGCGCTCATGGGGTGCTTCAATTGATACGCTCTATTACAACGGTGATGCAAACTCACGTCACGACAGACGCGGATCGATCGTTGGTGCCAGTGCTGCTCCGCAAGGCGCTACGAAGGTCACACCTATCGATCAGTATGCGAACTTCTTCCAAACCGGCTTGACGCAGAACCAATCTGTGAGCATGTCTGGAGGAAGCTCTTCGGCTACATACCTCGTGTCGTTCTCTAATCTGAACTCCGAGGGTGTGGTTCCAAACTCCTCATGGGCAAAGAAGAACGTCAAGGTTAGTTCCAGCGCAGCTGTAGCGAAGAACCTTACAGCCTCTGCAAACATCAACTATGTAAACTCTGGTGGTACACGTATCCAGCAGGGTTCGAACATCTCTGGTGTCATGCTTGGTCTGCTGCGTACTCCACCAACATTCGATAACGCCAACGGCCTTACAGGCGCTGCTGCGCTTGCGAGGAATTCGGCTGCTTATCGATATGCTGATGGTACACAGCGTACATATCGTAATGGTTCGGGCTACGACAACCCATTCTGGACAATCAACGAGAACATCTTCGAAGACAACGTTAATCGTCTCTTTGGTAATGCTCAACTTGATTGGTCAATTCTTCCAGAACTTTCGCTGATGTACCGCATCGGTATTGATTACTACAACGATAACCGCATACAAACGTTTGCTAAGGGTTCAAAGACAGCGCCAGCCGGAAAGATGTTCACAGATGACAATACACTCAGTGACATCACATCTGACCTGATTCTGACCTACAACATTGACCTTACAGACGACATTCATCTTCAGGCATTGGTTGGTCAGAACTTGTATTCCAACAACTTCAACTATGCATACGTGCAGGCAGATGGTGTTGGTAACCCTGATGCAGCGCGTGATCCGAACAACTATTCTGGTACAACAGTTAGCCAAGGCCTGAGCCGTAAGCGCACAATGGCGTATTACACAGACCTTCGTTTTGACTATCAAAACGCGTTGTTCTTCAACTTCACCGGCCGCAACGAATGGTCAACAACTCTTCCAGAAGCAAACAACTCATTCTTCTACCCATCGATCTCGGCAGCAGCAGTTCTCACAGAACTTATGCCAGACCTTAAGTCTGATGCCCTCTCATTCTTGAAGATCCGTGCCAATTACGCTACTGTTGGTAAAGATGCGCCGATTTTCGGAACAGCCACTGGCTTTGGACGTGCTGGTACATCCGATGGTTGGACAAATGGTGTCTCATTCCCATTCGGTGGTCTGATCGGCTACACACGCGGAGACAATCTGGCATCTACTACCCTTCGTCCTGAAAAGACAACATCAACTGAATTGGGCTTTGATGTTGCGTTCGCTGATAATCGGGTAAGTCTCGACTTTACCTATTACAACCAGCTCTCGTCAGACCAGATCTTCTCCGTTCCAATTGCTACTTCAAGCGGTTACAGTTCACAACTGATGAATGCCGGCGAAATCAGCAACACAGGTATCGAGGCTGTCCTTAACCTTGGTATCGTTCGCTCGAATGATATCAACTGGGACATGTCTGTAAACTTTACCAAGAACACGATCCAGGTTACCAAGCTTGCCGACGGTGTTGATAACATCTTCCTTGGTGGATTCACAGGCTCCTCAGTTCGTGCGGTTGCTGGTCAGCCATACGGTTCGATCTTTGGCTTTGGTTGGGCTCGTAACGATGCAGGTCAGATCCTGATCGACGACGACACCAACTCAGCAGACTATGGTTACCCAATCATGAACTACGAAGAGAAGGCATTCGGCAGCTTCAATCCAGATTGGATGATGGGCATTCGTAACACCATCACATGGAACGGCGTCACACTTTCTGCTCAACTTGACATTCGTCAGGGTGGCGTGATGTGGAACGGAACACGCGGTGCGTTGTATTTCTTTGGTACGCACAAGGACACAGAAGACCGCACAGGTACAAAGGTCTTCGAAGGTGTTAAGGCCTCCAATGGTGCAGCGAATGACATTGTTGCAGCGAACGGTGAAGGCTGGCTGTCATTGAACAACGGAAACGGTTTCTACGGCAGTAACACTGAAGACTTCGTTGAGGATGCCAGCTGGGTTCGTCTACGCGAGCTGACGCTTTCGTATGCTATCCCATCAAGCATCATGTCGAGCACACCATTCAGCGGACTTACACTCACATTCACTGGCCGCAACCTCTGGCTGCAGACAGCGTATAAGGGTGTAGATCCTGAAACAAGTTTGCAGGGTGCCTCTAATGCTCAAGGCTTGGACTACTTCAACATGCCAAGCACAAAGAGCTACGTTTTTGCATTCAGTCTTAATTTCTAACCCAACGTATCGAAGACACAATCAAGGAAAACAACGATTATGAAACGATATCTTCTTGGGTTCTGCAGTGTGTTCGTCGTCTTGTTGACGGCTTGTGACACCTGGATTGACCCAAAAATCAATGTCAATCCGTATGCTCCGGAAACGGCATCGTATGATGTAGTATTGCCAACTGTTGAAGCTGGTATGGCATACGTCATGGGTGGCGACTTCGGACGCTATACTTCATGTTTGACGCAACACAACACTGGTGTTGACCGCCAACACCTGGGCATCTACAATTACACGTTCACTGAGAGCGATGTAGATAATTCTTGGAACACCATGTACGCAGGACCGATGAACGATCTCAAGATCCTCATCGACCGCGCTGCAGCTGAAGGTGCTACACACTACCAAGGAATCTTCCACGTGTTGTTGGCATACAACCTTGTAACCATGTCTGACCTCTGGGGCGATATCCCCTATTCAACAGCGCTCAAGGGTGCCGCCAATACACGTCCTACCTACGACAAGCAGGCAGAAGTGTACGCAGCAGCTGCAGCTCTGCTTGATGGTGCGGTTGCAGTTCTCTCTGCTCCGGCTAAGGGACCGAAGCCAGGTGCCGACGACCTGATTTTCGGCGGCAAGGCTGCAAACTGGATTAAGGCAGCGAATGCACTCCGCGCACGCATGGCGATTCATGCAGCCAAGATGGATCAACTTGCAGCAGGCACAGCACTTACTGCACTTGCCGGTGCCATTTCCAGCAACGCCGAAGACATGCAGTTCACGTTCGGGTCTGTTGAAACCGAGGGTAACCCTTGGTATCAGTTCAACACGCAGCGCAGCGGTGACTTGACATTCGGTGTTAAGCTCGCAGAGATCATGAATGCAACCAACGACCCACGTCGCGCGGCATACTGCGAAGCTGATAAGGATGGTAAGTACACCGCAACATGTCCGATGGGTGCGTTTTACTCATCGATCAACTCAGCTGTGCCGCTCCTGACGTTCACGGAAATGAAGTTCATCGAAGCTGAAGCCCAAATGCGCCTCGGTAAGGCTGCTGAAGCACACGCTGCATTTGTTGCAGCTGTGAAGGCATCTCTTGCTCGCACTGGAGTTTCGGATGCAGATGCAACGACATTTATGGCTCAGGCCGGTGTTGATCCAGGTGCGACAGCGCTTACACTTGAGAACATCATGACGCAGAAATATGTTGCGATGTACACTCAATGTGAGTCATTCAGCGATTGGCGCCGCACAGGTTTCCCTGCACTGGCACCAGTTCAAGGCAACGATGTGCCTCGTCGTTTCCCATATCCACAGTCTGAGCGTTTGTATAACGGCAGCAACATGCCAGCCGGCCTTACAATCTTCAGCCGCGTTTGGTGGGATAAGTAAGGTATGCGTCGCCCTCGCGATTGCAGGGATCCCAGATGGATTCCCGCTTCCGCGGGGATGACATGAAGAAAAATGAGAACGCCGCCCTCTGCAAAGAGGGCGGCGTTTCTTTGTAATACGATAGATTTGCGTTGTCATGATACCCCGCACTCGATCAATCCTTATAGGTCTTAGCCTCCTCTTCCTTGCAGTGGTAGAATCCACGGGTCAGGCTGGCTTTGTCTCCGGACGTGTTATCGATACGCGCGGCAATCCAATCGCAGGTGCCATCGTGCGCCATGAAATGCTCAGAACAGGAGCATACACGACACTTCATGGTCACTTTTCATTGCGAGCGACAACTGGTGACCAGCTCATGATCAAGTCTGTCGGTATGGTCACGCAGAGGTATACAGTGGGCGATATCCTCGACTCTATTGTGATCATCATGACGGCCGATACCACGATTGGATCAGAACTGGTTGTCACAGCTCTCGGTCTTACTAACACAAGAAGAGCGCTAGGGTACGAGGTACAGTCGCTTACTGGGGCAGAAATGCGGGCCAGCGGACAAAATGACATTGTGACGAGCCTATCCTCACGAATCTCGGGACTCGAGGTGATCTCGTCCTCCGGTACACCAGGCGCAGCCGTGTTTATGCGCCTACGTGGTATGTCTTCCATTAATGGAGACAATCAGCCCCTTATCATCATCGATGGAATCCCCATCGATAATGAACAGATAAACTCGGCCAACCTGCTCGGAAGCGTTATGTATAGCAACAGGGTGCTTGATATCGATCCCAACACGATAGAGGATGTGCAGGTCTTGAAAGGGGCTACCGCCACTGCACTCTACGGTATTCGGGCTGCAAATGGTGCGATCATTATCACAACCAGACGTGGGCGAGCACCATTAGATAAGGGCATTGCTGTAAGTGCTACAATGAGTTTGGCACACGATGTTGTAACGGCTACCCCCCCTCTACAGTCGCTCTATTCGCAAGGCGATAATGGTTTGTATGCGCATTCGTCGGTTGCGTCGCGATCGTATGGTGCCCGGCTCGACACGCTGTTTTACGACGGTGTGCCGTCTACCTTTGACCGACGCGGTTCTATTGTTGGCAAGAGTTCCGCACCTGCAAATGCATTGCCTGTTCTAGCAATTGACCCTCTTGACGGTCTGTTTCAGACAGGCCAAACACGATCGCAATCAGTAACGCTACAAACTGCCGATGCGGGATCTTCGCTTGTACTCACAATTTCGAATCTTGAAACAAAGGGCATTATTCCGCTTTCCAGTTGGAACAGACGCTCCGTAACTGCGAACTCAAGTGTGCTGTTAACTAACAACTTTCGCATGTCCTCGAAACTCAGTTACACTAATACAGGAGGCCAACGCTCACAACAGGGTGCAAACCCATCAGGTGTGATGTTGGCAGCATTGCGCACTCCCCCATCGTTCGATAATCGCAATGGCCGCACTACAGCTGAAGCACTCAATCAACAGTCTGATGCATACATCACACCAGAGGGACGACAGCGATCGTATCGTCAGGGGGTTGGCTTTGATAATCCTTATTGGTCCATCACGCAGAATCACTTCCGTGATGCCGTGAACCGCTTGCTAGGTTCATTTGAGTTTACTTACACACCTATTGAAGATCTCGATATCCTGTTCCGATCCGGACTTGATTACTATCTGGACGATCGTGTGCAGACATTTGCGAGGAACTCCAACGCAGCACCATCGGGGAGATTTTTCAACGATGTATACGAGGTATCAAATCTTTCAGCAGATCTGATTGCTACACTGCGACAGAAACTCAGCGAGTCGATCTCCGTGCGAGCCGTGCTTGGTGCGAACGTTTTTTCAAGAGGCCAAAGTGGACATCTCATCCAAGCAGATGGGTTAGGTAATGTCGATGCTCCACTTGATCCGAACAATTATCAAAGTGGCATCGTCCGTCAATCTCTCCAGTTAAAGAGAACAGCTGCCGTATACTCTGACTTCCAGCTTGATTATCAGAATATGATCTTTCTTTCGTTAACTGGCCGTAACGAGTGGTCAACCACACTGCCCGTCCCAAACAATTCGTTCTTCTATCCATCTGCCTCGACGGCAATCATCCTGACCGAGGTATTGCCCGATCTCGCATCCTCTACCTTACCGTTTGTGAAACTCCGGACGAGCTATGCTAGCGTAGGTAACGATGCCCCGGTTCAAGCAACGACTAGTGGCTACATTTCTTCATCATTCCGTGACTTTTGGACATCTGGGATACGCTTTCCCTTTCAAAACAGTATCGGTTTTACCATCGAGAACAGACTCTGCTCACCTGAACTTTCGCCCGAACGCACCACCTCGTTTGAGTATGGTGTTGATCTATCACTCCTTGATCGGCGTATAGATCTTAGCTTCACGTCATACGTTCAGATCTCAGACCGGCAGATCTTCACCGTGCCCATTCCGGCATCCTCTGGTTTTTCCAGACTGCTCGCCAACGGAGGTACGGTCTCGAACCGAGGATTCGAATTCACCCTAAAGACACAAAACTTCAAGAATGCTCTAATTCAGTGGAACACCACTGTAAATGCAACACACAACGTCAACATGGTTGATGCACTCCGCCTAACTCCACAATACACACTGGGCGGATTTGAAGGAGCGTCAATTCGAGTTATCGAGGGTGAACCGTACGGCAGCATCTACGGGTTCGCCTGGAAGCGAGATGCCCAAGGACGTCGCATCATCAATGACGATACTACGTCCAACTCATATGGCTACCCCATGCGAGATGAGTTTGAACGGGGCTTCGATAACTATAATCCAGAATGGATTTTTGGTCTCGGAAATCAACTACAGGTAGGGCCGTTTGCACTAGCAATGCAGGTTGAATCACGCCTCGGCGTATTTATGTGGAACGGAACACGCGCTGTAATGACCTTTTTTGGAACGCATAAGCAAACAGAGGACCGCGAGCAACTGCGCGTGTTTGAGGGTGTGAAGTCATCGAATGGACAACCGAACGACATTCCAGTACCAACCGGCGAATACTGGTATGTCTTTGGTGCTGGCACTGGATCTTCTGCCCTGTACACGGAGAACTTCATCGAAGATGCGAGCTGGGTTCGCATTCGCAGTGCCTCATTATCATGGGAAGTACCTCTAACGCTTCTACTTGGCACACCTCTAAAGCGCGTGAACGTTGCGCTGACAGGAACAAACCTCTGGTATTTCACGCGATATACAGGAGTTGACCCAGAGACAAGTCTTGCTGGGGCTACAAACATTCAGGGCCTGGATTACTTCAACGGTCCAGGCACACGCACCTATGCATTTTCGATCACAGTCGGCCTGTGATCAAGCAGCCCCCTGCACGCCTGTTACTGTTGTGTATTTGATAACATGTTTCTTCTCAGGGTGCTGACGCTGGTACTCTACGTTCAGTGCCACCGCGGCCTCATGAAAGCCGCAGAGAATGAGCTTCAACTTGTTTGGATACTCTGAGATGTCGCCAACAGCGTAGATACCCTCGACACTCGTCTGGAAGGTAAGTGGATCGACATTCACGGCATTTTTGTCTAACGACAATCCCCAATTGGCAATAGGTCCGAGCTTTGGCGAGAGTCCGAACAATGGTATGAAATGATCGACACCAATGTTCTCAGTCGAGCCATCGTTGTGTGTGATCGTAACCTCCTGCAGGCCGGGCTGGCCGTGGAGTTCCGATACCTGTGCGTCAGTAATCATATTTATCGTGCCGGCATCAGCCAATGCTTGTGCTTTGGCAACGCTGTCAGGTGCTGCACGGAACTGCGCACTGCGGTGAATCATCGTAACCTCGGAGGCAATGCCTGCAAGCACGATCGTCCAATCGAGCGCCGAGTCGCCGCCGCCAGCTATGATAACGCGCTTGCCACGATACACTTCAGGATCTTTGATGATGTACTCAACACCCTTGTCTTCGAACTCTGCCAGATTTGCGATCGTGGGCTTGCGAGGTTCAAAACACCCCAAGCCCCCTGCCAGAAACACTGTCTTTCCATGAATCACTGTGCCACGTGATGTCGTCAGACGGAATGTTCCATCATCAAGCTTCTCGAGTCCATCTGCACGCTCACCCAGCGTAAACTCCGGCTTGAACGGTGCTCCCTGCTTGAGAAGATTGTCTATCAGATCCCCAGCAAGTACCGACGGGAAACCCGGTATGTCGTAGATAGGCTTCTTTGGGTATATCTCCGAACACTGTCCACCAGGCGTCGGCAGGTAATCAATAAGATGGCATTTCCACTTTAGGAGACCAGCCTCGAACACAGTGAACAGACCACATGGTCCTGCACCAATGATGATAACATCAGTTTCGTGATGTGAGGGGGCGATCGTTGCGTCCATAGTACCGTTATGTAGTTGATGAAGTTTTCGTTGTAGATGTCCCGGTGGTTCTGGCCTCGATAAACCAACAGATCCCGCCGCCGGCAAGTACGAGTCCGTAGTTGGCAAACCACGAGATCATGCCAAACACAATCCCCTGCGTCATAGTTGCACCACAGACTGTTACCAGCGCAGCTTGAGCTGCAATCTGATAGACACCCAATGCACCGGGGGTTGGAGCAATCGTTACTGCAAGACCAACAACAACGAGGATTATAGATGCTTGCGAAAGCGTAACGGTGTTGGCAAAATCATAGGGCATGGCCTTGATGACAAACAGCGAAACCAGACAATAGGCAGCCCAGACAACTGTGGTCTCAATCGTCAATCGTGCATACAATCGAGGTTCTTTGATCACTGAGAGTCCGCTGGATATCCGATTTATCACTCCAGCAATTGCGATGCCTGTTGGTTTGTGGATGCGCCCGATGAATCGCTCTGCAAACAACTGTCCAATGCGCGTGAACACCAGCACACCAACCAAGCCAAGTAAGACCGCGAGAACAACAACAAGGTTGTTCACGATAGCGCTTGTCTCCAAAGCCGCAGAGCCAGATGCACTGGCAGAGTAATACGAGAAGATTCGCGCAACGGTGTCATCGGCAGTAGCCATTACGATAAACAATGCAAGCATGATGGAGACAACATCCAGTATGCGCTCTATGAGCACTGCGCCAATTGCCAACTCAGTGCCGATACCCTCGCGCTTTGCAAACACAACCGGACGCACCACTTCACCTGCTCGAGGCAGCACAGTGTTGAATGCATAACCGATCATCACGGCGTTGAACGACGAGACAAACCTTGCTGTAGGGTGTACTGGGCGCAGGATCGTTCTGTAGCGTTCGGCTCGAGCAACATGGGAGACCATGCTAATGGCAAGGCCAATGATTAGATACGTCCACTGCAGCCTCGCGAAATCCTGGCCAATAAGAGTCCACTCTTCTGGCCTAATCCCCTGCATGAGGTACCAAAGTGCAGCAATCAACACAATGGTTGAAAGGCCGTACGAGATGTAACGTTTCATTCAGACTGCCTTTTCAAAAAGCTTCTCAATGCATCGGCCGTATGTGATTTGGCACTTCTTGCAACACCCTTGGGCGTGCCTGCCGCAACTATCCTGCCTCCATTATGACCAGCGTTAGGACCTATGTCGATCAACCAGTCTGCAGATGCTATCACATGCATGTTATGCTCTATCACGACAAGAGTATGGCCATAATCAACGAGCTTATCGAAAGCATGTAACAACGCTGCTACATCATGAACGTGAAGTCCCGTAGTTGGTTCATCGAAAACGAACAGCATGCCTTCACCGGCGCGTTCATCAAGATGCCCTGCGAGCTTTACACGCTGGGCTTCGCCTCCGCTCAGGTGTGTCGATGGCTGCCCTATACGAAGGTAACCAAGGCCAACAGACCGAAGGATGTTCAATTTGTTAACGATGCGCGGGTAGTCGCTGAAATGTTCTGCACCCTCGTCAATCGTCATATTCAGCACTTCAACAATTGACTTGCCTTTATAGAGTATCGTGTTTGCATCACGCTTGTAACGGGTGCCATTGCACGATTCGCACGGCAGCTCGATGTCGGGCAAGAACTGCATCTCAATAGAGACAGTGCCTGCCCCCTCGCACATCTCACAACGACCACCTGCAACGTTAAATGAGAAATGTCCAGCTTTCCAGCCCAGCTGCTTGGCACTTTGCGTTCCTGCGAAAACATCACGTATGAGGTCGAAGACTTTGATATAGGTTGTTGGTGTTGAGCGAGTCGATCGTCCTATCGGGCTTTGGTCGATCATCTCGATGCCCGTGATATGCTCGAGTCCATCTATGCGGTCTATGTGCCCCGTCTCCCCTGCGTAGGAGCCGAACATTCGCTGTACATTACCGTACAAGACGTCGTGTATGAGTGAGCTTTTACCCGAGCCGGAGACACCCGTGATCACTGTCATGGTGCCCAAAGGGATTGTCACATTGTCGCCCTTGAGATTATGATGCAGGGGGCGATGCAGAACAATCTTCTTTCCGTTACCCTTGCGAGGTGTTGCGCGCATGGCGATCGACTTCTTGCCCTGCAGGTATTCTGCAGTTAGAGATGTACCTGTAGTCTCCATCTCTTCGAATGATCCATCAAAAACAACTTCACCACCGTGCTCTCCGGCGCGAGGTCCGATATCGATGATGTGATCGGCTGTGCGCATTACGTCCATGTCGTGCTCGACAACCACAACGGTATTGCCCAATCCACGCAGCTTGCGCAGGATATTGAGAAGCCGCTCTGTGTCGCGCGGATGAAGGCCAATGCTTGGTTCATCGAGAACATACAGTGTGCCGACCAGTGCGCTGCCGAGCGAGGACGCAAGGTTAATACGTTGCGACTCTCCCCCTGAGAGCGTGTGAGAGAGACGATCAAGTGTCAGGTACTCCAACCCGATATCACATAACAGCGTAAGCCTACGTTGGATCTCGAGTAGAACCTGGCCAACAACGGATTCTTCATAGGGGGTAAGCTGCAATCGATGAAAGTGATCACGGGCATCTTCTAACGTCATTTTCACAATGTCTGATATACCGAGGCCACCTACAAAGACCTGCCGTGCGGCAGTGCGCAAACGCGAACCATCGCATTTTACACATGTTGTGTAGCCGCGATATCTGCTCAGCATAACACGATAGTGTGTCTTATAGCTTTTCTCTTCAAGCATACGGAAAAAGCCCTCGACACCTATGTAACTCCCGA
>JBEBCJ010000067.1:0-5097 GCA_041157865.1 Bacteroidota bacterium | reverse complement strand
TGATTGTTAACTGCCGTGGAGAGCTGATCACGATATCAGACAAAGCAGTAGGATCGCGCATAGATGGATTAGCAACAGATGCAAGTAACGGCGGTTACATTCTCAACGCGACCGTCTATGTTGATTGTGTGCAGACTGGTATCATCACTGGCACAATTGCAATGGCAGTAGATTCTATGATTGTCGTAACAACCGTGCAAGGTAATCGCGAGGCATTGCGAGCCCCCTACTCAATGGTTACGAACGATCAGGGATTTCAGCTTGATTGGTCAGACCTAACCATTGGACGTCAGGTATGCATCGCCATTGATGAATCAACGCAGACTGTTCTGCGTGCAATCATCGACGTAACATGCGAGAATGGCGTCCGCCAAACAGCTGATGGCTCCATGATCGTGGGCGTACTTCAATCTGTTGCCAACAACGAACTCATGGTCTCAACACAGACTGGCTCGATGATGTTTGCCCTCACACCGGCAACACAAATGATGGACGAGAAGCGCAATACTCTCGGTGCTGCAAACATGACTCCCGGAAGCGCTGTTCGCGTAATGTCGAAAAGTCATACAACGTCGCTAACGCCAATCGCATCCACCGTTGTGTTGCTCTCGACAACACGTGTCGACGAGACCATGAACGATGCAGCAAGCCTAACCGCACATCCGAACCCTGCCTCCACAACAGTAACGTTCAGCTCAATCCTGCCATTCGATACCATCATTATCTCAAACATACTCGGCTCACACATAGCAGAGCTGCGCTACGCCACGACATTCGATGTTTCATCACTTTCGCCAGGCATGTATGTGGTAACAGGACAGCGTGGCACGGAACGCGTGACAACGTTGATGGTGAAGAGATAGGACAGTGGGTACGAGGCTACGTTAGTAGCGTAACAGATCTGATGTAACTTTTACGCCGAGATAGACAGATTGAATGCCTCGGTTGCTCACGATGTGTATCCCGAGTTCGGGTCCCACAGTCCAACAATCTGCAATCGGCACCTCATATCCAATCCATGGACTAATCCCATACTCATAGTCTGAGCTTGCTGCGCGTTGGACCCCCTGCAGACGCCAGAGTGATTGTAATTGGTACATGCCAAGGCCAACACCAAACTCGAAACCCCTTGATGACATTGTAAGCACCATCTGTATAGGTATGGCTGCAAGGCCTGCCCTGCCGGACTCTACACCATCAATGATCAGGTCATCGGTAGAGAAGAATACAAATCCACTCTGCGCGCCTACTGCCAGCAGGTGATTAGGATGCCACACAAGGCGCGCACCCATCGCATTACCGAGATATGTTGTTGATGTGCTTTGAGGAGTCGGCGGCTGATCATAGATCGTGGCCATTAACCCGCCAAATGCAGTGGCTCGGACGCGGAAAGTAGAATCATCCTCGGCAAACAGTGGTGTTTGAGCAGAGCTAGGCAGCACAGCGATTGTGCATATGATCAGAACGAATAGCCCCTTCAAAATCGGATCCCCTTGTTGTAGAAGATAGCCGCTAGCATTGTTGGGTAATTCGTGAGTACTCCATCGAAGAGATCTGCATCGAGAAACTTGCGCATAAAGGCTTCGTCGTCCAACGTCCACACATAGACTTGACGTCCCTCAGTCTGCATCTGCTTGACGAGTTCGACTTGTAATCCCGCTGTAAACCGAGGGGCCCACACAGCTGCATCAGCCTGACGCGTCGCCTCAGCATCAAGTTCACATAGTATGGGCACAGTACCCTTGAAGGGGCTCTCAAGATACTGTTTGAGCACATCTTCATCGGGTATGCCAACCAATATCTGCAGTTTGCTACGCTTTCCCTGAGCGTAGGCATTCATCTCTTTCGCAACAACAATAATCGAATCGATGAGCTTAGGCGCTTTGACATCCAACCACACTAGAGACAGGTTCGTACTATCTATCACAGATTGCAGCGCTTCTCGCAGCGTTGGGATCTGCTCACCGTTAATCAGCCGCGTTGCAGCACGCATTTGGGCTAATGTATAGTTACTTACTGGACCAATGATGTAGGGACTCTGGATAGTACGCTGAGTAAACGTAGGGTCGTGAAAGATAATCGGTACACTGTCCTTCGTCGACATCACATCAATCTCTATCGCTGTTGCACCCAGCCAGCTTGCTATGCGCATCATCTCGATACTATTCTCACTATATCCCAGACGTTCTGAGTTACGCCCGCCCCCTCTATGAGCGATGATCTGAAACCCACGAATTCGAGTGTTGATCATACCCTTCTTTATCAGGCGTACCGAAACGTTTTGCCCCTCAACCTGCAATGTTCCCTGCAGTGTAATATCTTTCCCCTGACCAGAGCCCT
Source organism: Bacteroidota bacterium (assembly GCA_041157865.1). Taxonomy (GTDB): domain Bacteria; phylum Bacteroidota; class Ignavibacteria; order Kapaibacteriales; family Kapaibacteriaceae; genus UBA10438. Next base: position 2,757 of record JBEBCJ010000067.1, on the reverse strand, counting down.
TAGTAACGTCTTTATAACCATCGTTCTCTAGTGCACGTAAATCAAGACGTCCAACAGTAGAGCTTGTAATAGCTCGGTATGTAGCCAGTAGGCGGTTGGTTGTATCGCGCGCGCCAAAGTACCCCGTAACAAATGCGACGTTATGTGTTGAATACATCGCAATGCGATCGCCCTCGTATCTCACCGCGACAGTATCTCCCAAGAATGAAGACCCGCTATCTACGACGTACGTGCCACTGATGATATCCTTTTGCTTGCCTGTAAAGAACTTCCCGCCAAATGCTGTCCACTCGCTTTCGATGTCAGGATAGATAACTGGATCTAGGCCGCTTACGCATCCACCAACAAGAAACAGGATTAGGATAAGATGACGCCTCATAAGATGAATCCTACAAACAGCTCTGAAGAGAACAATCGCTCGTTGAACGTGTTGTAAATGAACCATGCCTGGTATGGATTGGATGAATATGAGAAGCTCACACCAAGCAACACGTGTGTGTCGTTCCAAAAGGGTTGTTCCGCCGCAATAGTTAGCGCTCCACCGGAGAAACTATTCACGTCTGACGCGACATCTTGGTCTTCAATTCTCTGCAACAACGACGTAATCATTTCGATCTCAGCGCGAGCAGTCAGGGTTACCTTATCGAGCTTTGCAGTGACGTTGACCATTGGGTAATTGACCCACCTTGCCTGAGTAGTGTTAAACCCATCGATGAAATCGATATTTCCATATACATATGCCACAGAGTACCCTGCTCCTAACGAAAAGTCGCCGATGTTATGCGCATACATGCCCCCTGCCTGCATGATAGACGTTGCGAAGTTTGAACCAAGCCGGCCATATGCATGAATATTCGAGGGCGTAGGAACACGCCAACGTAGATCAATCATTGGGGCTGGCGTAGGGTATTCAGTAAGGGGCTGGGGCAGCATCGTTAGTGATGGTCCTATCGAGAGATTGATGCTCGTCCTCGGCACCGATCGAGATGAATACACATAATGCTGATCGGCCTCGGCCATCTGTGCATATGTCCGAGATACGCAACAGCTACCTGCCAATACGATCATAATCAGTTTAAGGAAGTCCCAGCGGAGCGATATCAATTACCAACCATATACCATTAGTGAGTAGAAGTCAGCGAGTCTACCACAACAGAAATTGAGTCTCCATTGCGCGTTAGAACAAGACAATGCAGTGGACGCACGCTGCCTGCCGAAAGTTTATCCTGATAACGTGCTTCTACTCCTGTGTGGAGTTTTTGACGCGGGCCGCCACCTCCTCCTGACACGATAAATCTCTTCCCGTTCTGCTCAAACATCTCGAGTGCATGACAATGTCCACTTAACCATAGCTGCCCCTTACGTGTTCTTACAAACAACGGAACAAACTCATCGCGTGCTGTGATGTCATCACGAACAACGGTTGAATTCGTGAAAGGTGGATGGTGCGAAGAAACCACAATAGCTCGAATCGTTACATCATTCTCGCACGCTACAAGCTGGTCTTCAAACCACGATCGTTGCAACAACGTGGAGTCTTCCCCTATGTCATGCCAGTTCGAATTCAGCATGATGTACGCAACACTATCAGCATCCCACCTATACCACGTTGTGCGCGCTGAAGCAAAGCGTGATTGGATGTTCTGAAGTCCAACATCGTGATTGCCGAAGTATTCATGATTCCCAAACAACGGGAACACCGGAATCCCTGCCGCATGCACAGGCTGCATGATCTCATCAAAGAACTCCCAATCCGCTTTCGATGAAGACCAAAACACATGGTCGCCAAGCAGCAATAGCGCATCTGGCTTCTTCAACATGGCATTCGTTACAACCTGTGCGTGCTCGGTGTTTGACTCTTTCCAGAACTCTAGCCACGATGTGCGCTGCTGATCACCAATAACTGCGATAGTCTTCGCCCCCTGAGGAACAACGTTTGTGAACTGGCGTTGTGCGAGATACGGGGAAGCGCAGGAAGAAAGAAGAAGAGCAGCGAGCAGCGAACAGCGAGTAGCGAACAGCCAAGGCAAATGCATCGAATTACCGTATTTTTCGTTACAATATCTGCCAGAGATAGATTGATTCCAATTCGATACATGCGCCCCCTACCAATCATAGTGGCTTTCATTGTTATGCTCGGGCATTTCGACGTTGCAGCGCAGCGTATCTCCACGAAGGGTACCGACTTCTGGCTAACGTTCATGCAGAACTCGGGTCTGCCGAACACGTACTTGTTCTTTAGTGCTGACTCCGGCGCAACGGTGAATGTGTATCAAGGCACGACACTCCTAACCACCCTTGCAATTCCAGCCAATGGCAACGTACCCTATCAGGTGATGGTGCTGAGCGCAACACAGAGCAACAGCGATGTTGTCAACGTAAAGAAGGCTATACATGTAACGTCCGACAAACCCATTGCACTCTCTGCATTTAACACGGAGTTGATGAGCACCGATGCGGCAATGGTCTTGCCGGTTCCAGCGCTTGGCGACAAGTACTTTGTGCCATGCTATCGTCATTACACCGGGACGGGTACTGTTGGCAATTCTCTCGACTGGGCAAGTCAGCTTGCAGTCATAGCGCACATAGATGGCACTGTTGTTGAGATAACGCCCAAAGCCCCAGTAGTCAAGGCAGGGGGCGGAATGCGTCCGGCGGGGATTCCATACACCGTAACGCTGAACCGCGGCGATGTCTATCAAATCCAGACAGACGTTGTAAACGACGATCTCACGGGCTCGCTTGTTCGCGTTGTCA
>JBEBCJ010000066.1:0-3474 GCA_041157865.1 Bacteroidota bacterium | reverse complement strand
GTTTGATGGAATCATCGGCGTCATAACGCCACCCATCGTCTCGATACCAAGAGAAAGCGGAGTAACATCCAAGAGAAGGACGTCTTTGACATCGCCTGAAAGCACGCCGCCCTGAATCGCTGCACCTACGGCAACCACTTCGTCAGGGTTTACGCCCTTTGAAGGTTCCTTGCCGAAGAAGTTTTTCACGAGCTCCTGGATCTTCGGGATACGTGTAGAGCCCCCTACCAGAATCACATCATCGATCTGCGACGGCGTCATCTTTGCATCACGCAGTGCTGCCTCGCATGGTTTGAGAGACCTATCGAACAAGTCTGTGCAGAGCTGTTCGAAGCGGGCACGTGTGATGTTGACGTTAAGGTGCTTAGGACCATCAGCAGTTGCCGTGATGAATGGCAGGTTTACGTCTGTCTGAAGCATCTGTGATAGCTCAATCTTTGCTTTCTCAGCCGCTTCGCGTAGGCGCTGCAGAGCCATAGGGTCTTTACGGAGATCGATACCTTCTTGCTTGTTGAATTCATCGGCAAGGAAGTCGATGAGGCGCTGGTCGAAATTGTCGCCACCAAGGTGTGTGTCGCCATTGGTTGATTTTACTTCGAAGACGCCATCGCCGATCTCAAGGATAGATATATCGAATGTACCACCACCCAAGTCGTAGACCGCTACAGTTTGGTTCTGACCCTTTTTATCGAGTCCGTATGCAAGTGCAGCAGCCGTTGGCTCATTGATGATACGGCGCACGGTAAGACCTGCGATCTCACCGGCATCTTTTGTTGCTTGACGCTGAGCGTCGTTAAAGTAAGCCGGCACAGTGATCACTGCCTCTGTGATCTTCTCGCCCAAATAATCTTCGGCTGTTTGCTTCATTTTCTGAAGCACCATTGCTGAGATCTCAGGGGGCGAGTACAAACGCCCATCGATGTCTACGCGAGCCGTGTTGTTGTCTCCAGCAACTACAGCATACGGTACACTCTTGGCTTCATCTGAGACTTCGCCCATTTGGCGTCCCATAAAGCGCTTGATCGAGTAGATCGTATTCGTTGGGTTTGTGACTGCCTGGCGCTTTGCTGACTGACCAACAAGGCGCTCGCCGCTCTTTGTGAATGCAACAACAGATGGTGTTGTGCGCATGCCCTCGGTGTTGGCGATCACAACTGGTGTTGTTCCTTCCATCACTGCCACACATGAATTGGTGGTGCCGAGGTCAATTCCGATAATCTTACCCATTGGGCTTCCTTCAACCTAGAAAATGTGAGATATACTGCTCGTTACGAAATGCGAACGTCGAGTTCTTTGTGCGCCGATGGTTCCTTCTTCGGAATCGAAACCGACAGCACGCCGTCTTTGAAGTTCGCTCTGATTGCTTCTGTCTTTAGGTCCTTGGGCAGAGAGAATGAACGCGAGAATGAGCCGTAGTTTCGCTCAATCCGTGTATAGTTCTTCTCCTCCAACTTTGCTTCGCGCTTCTTCTCACCGCGAATTGTAAGCACGCTGTTGTCGGTAATGGTAATCTTGACGTCGTTCTTGTCAAGGCCGGGAAGTTCCGCATTAAACGTAACGGCCTCTGCTTCGTCGCAGATGTCGACACGTGGCGTAAACTCTCCGATCTCGAAACGGACGCCGCCGTCTTGAAAACCATCGAACACTTCGTTCATACGGCGGAACACGGTATCAATACCGCGAAAAGGATCAACTTTGATCAGGGACATGACTGGTCTCCTTGTGGTGATGAGGATTGACATCTGTTTTGTCTCCCAATGGCCATTGGTGGAACATCGCTTTCGACGAACCACTCGGAAAATCGTGCCAAACAGGAAAAACTGCCGTAATGACAGTAATATCCTGTAAGTCGATGTCAGTACGGCAGTTGGCCCTTCTTTGAGTACGTCATTATGGCATACTGTGCATGCCGAACAGTCTTACGGAGCTATCCTGCGAGCACCGACATAGCGTGGTGCCCAGTACGCGTCTGCGAGAGGCGCAATGCTCACCCCCTTCGAAGATGAGCTGTGAATGAACTGCTTGCTGTTTAGGGCAATCCCCACGTGATTTATCCTGCCGCCGCTGATGGCAAAGAACACGAGGTCTCCACCTCTGATGTCGCTAGGCTGAACGGGTGCACCCAGTAGATACATGTCTGCTGAGATGCGCGGCAGCTTGATGCCCCGCGTTTGGAAGCAGTACTGCACAAAACCTGAACAATCAAAACAATCGGGTGTTGTTCCAGCGCCGCAGTAGTCCGTACCGAGTAGGTCCATTGCCTGCTCGATTACTCGAGATAGGGCAGGGGGCTCTGTGGTGCGCACGTTCGAGGAGGAGCAGGACGCAAGGGCAGTTGCCAGGACAATGGCAAGGGCACGATATATCGTGCCCCCTAGGATTTCTTCTTCTCCGGAAACATGACCGACGCAATGATGCTTAATGCCAGAACGCCTGCGATAACGCCCAAGGCAACATCGATTGTGATGTGATACCAGTCCTGGATGAACATCTTGACGCCGATAAAGGTCAGAATGACGCTAAGGCCATACTTGAGGTAGTGGAATATCCCCATGACGCCAACAACGGCGAAGAACAGAGAGCGCAGTCCCATCACGGCAAAGACGTTGGATGTAAAGACGATGAACGGGTCGTTGGTGACGGCGAAAATGGCCGGAATGGAATCCACGGCGAAGATCAGGTCTGTGAATTCTACCACAAGTACAACAAGAAAGAGCGGTGTAAACCAGCGAATACCGTCCTTCATGATGCTGAACCGCTCTTGATGGTACGAGTCGGTTATGCGGAAGTGTCTGCGCGCATACCTTACAACAAAGTTGTCTTCGAGTTCGGCATCGTCTTCGCTGCTGAAGGCCATCTTGATTCCCGTGAAGATCAGGAATACACCAAACACATAGAAGATCCAGTGGAACGCTGCGATCAGTGCAGCTCCTAGGCCTATCATGATTCCGCGCATAAGCAGTGCCCCAACGATGCCCCAGAAGAGAACCTTGTGATGGTATTGAGGAGCCACCTTGAAGTACTTCAATATCAGAATGATCACAAAGATGTTGTCTACAGAGAGCGACTGTTCAAGCATGTATCCGGCAAGGAACTCGCCTGCTGCAACCGGACCCTTTTGGTAGTAGACGAAGACATTAAAGGCCATTGCCAGTGAGATCCAGAATACGGTCCACCCGATGGCTTCACTTACCTTTACAACGTGCGGCGTGCGATTGAATATCCCGAGGTCGAGTGCCAACAGGAACAGTACGAGTAGAATGAACCCTACGTACAGGAACGGGTCAGGAATGTGTGGTAGCATAGAGGTAATGCGAATCTACGACCGTAGATTGTAGGATGGGTCCGCTAATTCTTATCGATGGTATGTCGCTTGTATTCCGCGCATACCATGCTCTCCAGCGAACAGGTATGCAATCGCCCTCGGGTGAGCCATCCTTCGCCGTCTTCGCATTTGCAAACATCCTCACATCG
>JBEBCJ010000065.1:0-10777 GCA_041157865.1 Bacteroidota bacterium | reverse complement strand
TCTACCGTCTGCACTCGTCAATAACGCAGGTGATACGCTAACTGTAGAAATCACCTCAGACGAAGTAGGAAAGGTGGTCGTTCATCAGCAAAAGCAGATACCCATCTCCTACGATGTTCAGGAGTTTAACAGAACACTTCGCTCAGGTGATCTCGAGATAGAACGCTATGGCTTGATTCTGTTCGAGTTTGATGAGGCCAAAATCTCCAAGCAGCATGAGTATCAGCTCCAGTTTATTCGATCTCGGATACGTGAAAACACAGAGGTCATGATCATTGGTGCAACAGACCAGATTGGATCATCGGATTACAACCGCGATCTATCACTCAAGCGAGCTCGCGAGGTAGCCCGCAGGCTAGGCGTGCAGCGCGTGCGGGTAGTAGGACAAGGTGAGGACGATCCTGCCCTACCCAATGACCTGCCCGAGGGCAGAGCTTCCAATCGCACTGTTATCATTCAGCTGGCAACACCTGTACGATAGGCTGTGTAAATCTCATCGTCGTCATTGGTTGTTCACGCTCTTGTGATGTGGTATCATTGTGCGTTACAGTCACACAGCTTACAGGGGAATTCATGTATTCATATTTGAGCCAAGCGCTTGTGATCGTTGCGGTCTTCGCAATGACACCCATGATGCTCTTCGGTCAGACCTTTATTCCGATTCGAATAGCTGCAGACAGCTTCCCCAAAGTGTCGGCGCGTATCGTTGCGCTTGACAACACAGGGATGCCTCAAAGCGTTGGTGCTAACGAGATGATCGTAACAGATAACGGCTCTGTGCAAACAGCTACCACGGCATGCGAACCATCGTCCTCTGGACGTAACGTCTCGCTTGTCGTTGCAGTAGATGCATCGCTCTCGATGTCAATTGCGGCCAATCCAACAACCATGGACATGGCCAAGAATGCTGCGCGCGGTATTGTGCAGCTGTTAACGTCTACGGCCGACGAGATTGCTTTGTCACAGATATCAGGCACGTCACAACTGCTCTATGGCTTATCGACGAATAAGTCAGGTTACAATGCATCAGTAGACGCTATGGTGGCAAGGGGCGGCATGAATACCGCCAGAGGACTCACCGATATACCATATGGCGCAATGACGCACCTCCAGAACGCGCGAAATGCACGTGCTCTGCTGATCATCACCGATGGGGCAAGTTCATTCGATGCCAAGAATGCCATTGCGACAGCAAAGACATTCGGCATCTCTGTTTACGTTGTCTGCCTTCGTTCGGCTATCAATGCAGATGCAAGGATGCTCGCAGACTCATCTCGTGGTGGCTGGATTGATCGTGTGCAGACAATAGCAGAGGCACAGGCCGCAGCCCGTGCATTTGTTGCAGATGCCAAGCGCTTACCATCGTGCCTTGTCTCATGGACCTCTACGAAGTCCTGTGATTTGGAGCATAGCATTTCGCTCCAACGCGGCACAGTAACACGTGATAGAGCCTTTAGCGTTGACCGCTCACGCACGACCTACCTTGATGCCAACGTCACCGGTATTGAATACGGTTTTCTATCCACAGGTACATCATTGCTGCGTTCGGCTACAGTAACGGCTCGTAATGGTGCAGTTGTTGTATCTGGTGCCAGTACCTTTACTCCTTCTTTTCAAGTTGTGGGAGCTCCACGGTTCCCTGTTACACTTGCTGAGGGTGAGAGTTTGACGCTATCGATTCAGTACTCAGCCCTGAGTGATGCAGGTGTCTACGACAGACTTCTACTTACAACTGGCTCATGCCAGCCCCCTATCGTGCATCTGCACGGGGGTAATGCTAAGGCTGGTGCAGTTCTACGGCTGGATGCACCGAATGGTTCCGAGCAGTTACTTGCCGGTGTCGATACCGTTATTCGATGGTCTAATGCACTTCCTGACGATTTTGTGCGCATCGAACTAAGCACCGATAACGGGGCTTCGTGGAGTTCTGTGTCTGAGAATGCTCAAGGACTGTCGTACCCATGGCAGCCGGGTCCACAGACAACGGGGTCTGCATTGGTTCGTGTTTCGCGAACCGTTATTGATCCAAGTGACATCCTAGTTCTTCGTGGGCAAGACCAACCGGTATATGCAAGCATGTTCACCGAAGACGGAAAGCATGTTGTAACAGGCGGACACGATGGCTCTGTGCGCGTTTGGAGCGCGCAGGATGGATCGCAAGAACGTATTGTTGGACTTCACAGTAATTGGGTTTGGTCGGTAGCTCAAAAGCCAGGCACGACCATTATTGCGTCTGCATCACATGATGGCAGCGTGCGTGTTTGGGACTATTCCAGTGGACAACGCATTGCCACGATACCAGCGGAAGGACGGGTATGGTCTGTAGTGTTCAACAAGGACGGCACGAAGATGTACGTCGGTACAGATAGAGGAATTGCCGAGGTGGTCACAAGCACTTGGACAGTGTTTACGTCCAAGGCAGTCGATCAAGGACCAGTATACAACATGAAAGTATCCAAGGACGGAAAGCTTCTAGCTGTCGCAGAGGGACCTAGGGCCACACTTCGTTCAATACAGACCTTGGATGTTGATCGTGCCTTTCAGCAGTCCGGCTCTGTGGAACCGCAATATGCAGTTGCAATAAGTCCTGACGGGAAAGCCATTGCCAGTGGTGGTGCCGACCTCAAAGTTCATGTCTACAACGCTGCAGACGGCACAGTGAAAAATAGCCTGCCACCTATGAAAGGTGGTGTGTTAGCCCTGGACTATGCAGCTGATGGTTCAACTCTTCTTGTAGCAGGGGGCGATGGCACTGCAAAGACCTACGCGGCATCTTCGCTGGTACTTCAAACGTCGCTAACTGGACATAACGGAATCCTGTATTCGGGTTCCTTTTCGTCTGACGGAAAGCGTGTGGTTACTGCATCAACAGATTTTACAGCACGCATTTGGTCTCTTGAGCGCATTGGATCAACGAGTGACGTCTCCGATGCCCCATTCACCATCTACAGTGGTTTGCGCGAGTCTTCACCACAGTTTATGGGTGATGTCGTTGTCGGGTATTCGACCGATGCACGCCGCATTGTAGTAACAACAAAAGATGCATCACCACTCGTGATCAATAGCGCACGCTTTTCTACTGGCGACACAACAGAGTTTTCGATACTGGATGCAGATCTTCCGACACGTGTAACTGCAAACTCGCCGTGCAGCATTGACATTTCCTTCTCACCAAAGCAAGCTGGACCGCGCGAAGCGTACCTGACCTTCGAAAGTGGTATGGGGATATTCTCTGTTCTTGTAAATGGCAACGGTGTTGCATCCTCAATAACGGCGCCAAGTGTTGTTGACTATGGCCGCCGAATTGCCAACCAGTCTGTGGTAGACACGATCATTACCATTCGCGCGAATGCTGCATTAACCACGCCAGTGCAAATCGCATCGATGACAATAACAGGTGAGCAGTCAAGTCAATACTCGATCGTTGACGGTGGTGGCAGCATAACACTCGCGCCTGGCCAAACACATAAGATCACAGTTCGCTTTGACCCCACCAATTATGGTCGTTTTGCAGCCTCACTGGAATTGCGAATCACAGGTGCACAATCTGTTGCTATCGGATTGTACGGAGAGGCAACAGGCGATAGCAGGATCTCGTCCTCGATAAATACACTTCTGTTCCCAACTGGGACATGTCGTTACATTAATTCTCAACTGCCATTTGACCTCCGAAACAGTGGAAACACTGACCTTGTTGTCTACTCTGTAGGAGTCGATGGTTTGAATGCAGACGAGTTCTCCGTATCAACCAGTGATACCTACCCAATCACGATTGCACCCAATTCCTCAAAGAGCTTTGTTGTATCGTTTACACCAAACCGGGTTGGTATTAAGGATGCGCGCATCATTGTCTCGTCTAGCGCAATCAATGCCTCAAACGGACGGACCACAGTCAGTGTATCTGCTCGTAAGGACTCCGTAGGATTTGAATTGTCAAGAACAGAAATGGATTTCGGCAATGTGCCCGAGAATTCCATCGTTAGTGAAAGGATTCTTCTGCTAAACACCGGAACAATCTCATTACGATGGCCACGTAATTCTGTTACTGTTGGGCGTTTTCAAATCGACAGCATTACCCCGGATATCACTGCCGGTGGAAAGCGTTCTGATATGACTATTCGTTTCCTAGGGGGCCGGGCAGGCGAGGTATACGATACGACATACGACTTTATTGATACTATTTGCGGTAGGAAACAAACTATTCATCTGCGTGCAACCGTTAAATCGTATATAGGTGCAACGATCGAGGTAGACACAGTAGTATCGCAAACATCGCAGCTCATCAGCGTTCCAGTATTTGTAAAAAACATCACGAACTTCGATAGAACTTCTGTGCGATCTGTGACCGCACATTTCAGCGTGAACGGCACGATTCTCTCCCCAACAAATTCGGTTGTAAATCCGATACTTGCCGATGACGGCACACTATCGTTCAGCGCCCAGATCCCAATTCCAGCTACAGATGGCATTGCCACGACGCTAACGTTTACAACGGCTTGGGGTAATGATACTGCCTCTTTTATTCGAATAGACAGCCTAATGTTCACCGATACCTTGACCTTCAAGACCATACCAGGTGCTGTGCTCCTATCTGATATCTGCAGACAGGGAGGAGATGCGCGACTAGTTAAGCTGGGAGCTCAATCAGCAGGCGTGGTTGTCGGACCAAATCCTGCCCAGGATATTGCAGATGTTCGGATCGGGGTAGCAGAGGCAGGACAGACCACAGTTGAACTGTTTGACCTAACTGGTACACGCGTCTCTACAATCATACACGCTCACCTACGACCCGGAATTTGGTCCTATGTACTTGACACGTCAGTGCTTCCTGCCGGACCGTACATCATCGTGCTTACAACACCAACAGAAACTCTTACGCGCAGATTGGAGGTAGTGCGATGAAGAAGCTATCTCTAGCCCTAGCCGCTGTTGGTTTGATTGCTGCACTTCATACTGGGCAAGCTCAAGTTCAGCAGAATCGTCTCGGTCTAACCATACATGGTGGACTTGACCAGCATATGACCGCCTTTTCGCGTATACCTGAAGAAGAGAATTGTTGTCCGGAGTTCACAGGTGGCCAAGGCAATGCCTACGGCGTTCAAGCATTGTTCCTAACTCCCCTTTCAGCATCAATCGGACTCGATGTTCGAGTTGGATTTTACAAGGGGTCAGTTGACCTGGTAACGACAGAGGCACTTGAGATATTCAACCGTGGCGTGCGTGAGACGGCTACAGTCCAACACGATCTAAATGTATCATCGTCGATGCTTGTAACCGATGTGCTCGGCAGGATCAATCTTGATTCAAAACTGCAGTTCCTTGCAGGGGTCAGTCTCGGCTACAACCTATCAGGAACGTATGCACAAAAAGAGGTTCTTCTCACTCCTAGCAATGCCACATTTTCAAACGGTGCGCGTTCTCGGAACAGCCGTAGTGGACAGCTCGAGTCATTAAACGGAATCTACGCTGGAATCACTGGTGGTCTTACATATGAGTTTGCAGCAAATGCTGATCGAACGATCTATGTTGCTCCCGAGTTGCTTGTAACACTAAGTCCGACCAACCTCCTTGCCAACACATCCTGGCTCATTCAGAGAATGCGGGCAGGCCTAGCAGTTTCGTTTATTCCACCTGCAGTAGAGGAAGAGCTGAGTGATATAGAGCTCTTTGACATTGCGCGCAACGCGCCACAGCGTCAGAGTGTGGACATATCATCTGTGCCTGTTCCGACTGTTGTCGCATCTGGTATAAATGACGCAGGCGAGGCATCAGCTTCTTCGAACATTCGGATCGAAGAGTTTGCTTCGAACCGTGTTCGCCCCCTGCTACCGTATGTGTTTTTTGAAAAAGGCTCCAATGCACTTTCGTCCAGATATCGCCAGATTGCAAAGGAACAGGTAGAATCATATTCACTCGAGAACTTCTATAACCTCGATGCAATGGTCACCTACTACCAAATGCTCAACGTCGTAGGGCGCCGCATGCTAGACAGGCCTGAGGCCACATTATCTATCGTCGGATGTCGCGACAAGTCAGAGGAATCTCTGAGCGACGACCTGGCAAAGCGCAGAGCGCTTGTTGTAAAGTCCTACCTGGTAGATGTGTGGAGTGTTGATGCAAACAGGATTACAGTCGAAGATCGCGGCTTACCCTCGAATGCATCTTCATCTGAGGACGCCGATGGTGCTGCTGAGAACATGCGTGTCGAGATAACATCAAATGATCCTCTGATACTTGCACCTGTTGGTTCGAAGGATACGATGAAGGTTTTCAGTCCGATTGGTATGCGATTTACACCATCGGTACAAAACAATGTCGGTCTTAAGTCGTGGACGATATTCGTTTCACAGAATGAGCAGATCATCAAGGCACTACATGGACAAGGTGCACCTCCGGCTGCTATAGACTGGCGCATTGCCGAGACAGCGCGTTTTATTCCGCGAGGCGTACGCAACATGGAGTATATGCTTGTGGTGCAGGATTCTAGTGGTAAGGTTATACCATCGGATGCTCAGTCGATAGCTGTCAGTGAGGTCCTGCTAAGCGACAAAGCCAAGATGGGTGGTACCGATAAGAACATCGACAGGTATTCACTGATACTTTTTGGCTTTGATAGAGCTGACATTTCGTCTGAGAACCAGATACTGATCGAAGAGGTCAAGAAAAACATCACACCTCGTTCTGTCGTAAAGGTTGTGGGATACTCTGATCGGGTAGGTGATGCTGCCTACAACCAATCATTGAGCGAGCGTCGGGCCAAGGCCGTGGCATCTGCGCTTAGTACTGAGCGAACAAGTATACTTGGTGTTGGTGAGTCGCTGCCCCTTTATGACAACCAAACACCAGAGGGTCGGTTCTATTCGAGAACTGTTGAGATCATCGTAGAAACGCCTCGTTAGAAGATGAAGATCCTCGTGTTCAATTGGCAGGATCGCATGCATCCTCAGTCTGGGGGCGCGGAGGCGCACCTACATGAGATATTCTCCCGACTCGTAAGACGTGGTCATACTGTTCACCTTGTCACGTGTGGCTTTGAGGGAGCACCGGCCAATGCCGAGCTCGACGGTATGACGGTACATCGAATTGGGTCGCGTATGACCTATAACCTTCATGTCCGACGGTGGTGGAAGAATACAGGCAAGGCGTTGGATGTTGACGTCGTAGTAGACGACATCAACAAGATCCCTCTGATGACGCCTCTGTTTATCGACAGACCCATTGTCGGCATCGTACACCACTTGTTTGGCAAGAGCATCTTCGCCGAGGCCTCCCTGCCTGCAGCATTGTACGTTCATCTATCCGAACGACGCATACCGCATGTATACAAACACACGCAAATGGCTGTTGTTTCCGACAGCACAAGGGCTGAGTGTGCGGAGATTGGTCTACCATCTGCAAACCTTACAATAATCCATAACGGCATTGATTCGGCTGTGTTTCCGATGCGGGTTGCTAACAAAGCCCCCGATCCAGTGATATCGTACTTTGGAAGATTGAAGTCATACAAATCTGTTGAACATCTGCTTAGAGCATTCTCCACCATTCTAGTGCAGCATCCCACTGCATTACTATGGATCATTGGCCGGGGCGATGACGAACAACGACTGAAGGCAATAGTACGCAGTCTGGGAGTTGAGGCTTCGGTGCAGTTCCACGGGTATGTTGATGATGAGCGCAAGATTTCACTACTATCACAAAGCTGGATAGTAGTCAATCCGTCAATGAAGGAGGGCTGGGGTATAACGAATCTTGAGGCAAATGCGTGCGGTACACCCGTAGTGTCTGCCGATTCACCCGGATTGCGTGATTCAGTAAAGAATGACGTATCAGGATTGCTGTATCCTTATGGCGATATTCGCATTCTTAGTGAAACTATCTCGTCGCTATTGTCCGACCACGAGCGCCTTGATCGTCTTTCGCATTCAAGTGTACTCTGGGCGGGACAGTTTTCCTGGGATCAAAGCGCACAACAAATGGAGACCTTGCTTCAACGATGTATCGGCACGTAGTTACCCTGGTCATATTCACGCTGTTATGCACTGGCATGTCAGCACAATTGCTTCGCGACAGCAAAGGACAGGATTTCTGGCTTGCTGTGCCTTCGAATGACCATACTTCGGGCATAACGAACGATCCTGCTATAGTGGCCGTGTTCGTGGCCACAACTCAGGCAAGTCAGGTAAAGGTAGATGCACGCCGTAGAGACGGAACAATTGATAAGTACTCGGTCCAGGTACCGGCCAATGTTGTCTGGGAGTTTCGTTTCTCGGCTGATCTGTATGAGCTGCGGGGAGCTACACAGTTAGGTGCCTTTGGCCAAGACGATGAACGACCAAACCCTGCCAGCATTCACGTCACGTCTACCTCCGACGTAACGGTCTATGCTATGATGCGTGACGATAACACCAGCGACGCATGGCTTGTGCTACCTACGGATGCTCTGTCATCTGACTACATCATTTCGAGTTATGAGTCTGATGCGGGCAACAACATCCCTTATCCTAGTCAATTTGTACTGGTAGCAACCCAGGATTCGACCGATGTCGTTGTTGAACTCAGTGTCGATCGTTCTGGCAGGACCAATGGTTCACGACGGACTGTAACCCTCAATCAAGGTGAATCGTACCTGCTACAAGCTAGAGTCTCATCGGGCAGAATCCACGATGACCTGACAGGCTCTAGAATTTCTGCAAACAAGCCCATAGTGGCTATCGCCGCGCACAGACGCGCACAGGTTCCTGTACTTAGTGGAACAGCAAGCCGGGATTGCCTCGTCGAGCAGATGCCGGGGACAGATACATGGGGACGCAGGATACTTGTGCCACCGATGATTCCGGCCAGCGCAGATCCACCGTTCAACGTAGACGATGTTCCGGTATGTAGGATTCTTGCACAGCGCGACAGTACAGTTGTTCAGGTTAACGGAAGCACGCCCTGGCGTATTGACGCAGCAAAGCATTGGGATGTTCCTCTTGATAGGGCTCTTAATATTGAAGCTACACAGCCAGTATTGGTCACAATCATCGATCGAAGTGCCAACCGGCAAACGAATAGCTTATTCAAGCCTGGTGATCCGTCTCTTATTGTAGTACCACCATACGAACAGTTCCTTGATGAGTATAGAGTTGTAACAATCGAACCGCGTATTAGCGGCACAGCCTTTTATACCGCGCATTACATTACTTGTCTTGCTCCCACATCTGCGATCAATAGTTTGCGTGTAAACGGTGCTGCACCATCGCAAGTCATACCCATTCCTGGTTCGTCATTTTCGTATACTACGTATCAGGTCAACGTAGGCAATCACCTCGCCACATGCGATGAACCGTTTGGTATCATCGTCTACGGATACGGTCCTGCAGAATCATACGGATACACAGGGGGCATGGCATTTCAACGCCTCTTTGAACCATCATTGCGACTGCGCACACTTGATGCGCGTGGATTTGCAGGTGCAGTCGATACAATAGCAGTTGTTGTAGACAGCATCGATAATGCAGACAATTTGCAGCTATCAGGTATTCGAGAAGTACGATGCAGTGTCTCATTTGATGGTACAATCTTTGTGCCTACGAATCAAGACTCGTTAGCGATAGATAATATGCGTGTTGTTGCCACATTACGTCACCAGTTTGACACACTGCGGGTTGGTGATACCATTGGTGTCATCCGTGGCATTCACACACTAGGTATGGTTAGTGAGTGCAGCGCCGTTATAGAAAACACCATTTGGAAGACATCATCGGGTCTGCAAGTGCCCGTGCGTACATCAACCATCAACGGAGACGTTGAGACTCTTGGCATATGTGAAGAGAATTCAAACAAACGGTTGTTTGACCCGACCGTAAGAACTCGCACACGTGCCTTGTTCTATGATGTGCTGGGTCGCAATCTCGGTTCTTCGCAAGAGTACCTGCCGGCAGGGGTATATTTCGAGCGATGATCATCGTTCTTCACAAGCCTTACGGCGTGCTTTCGCAGTTCACTCAGGAAATTGGCAGTGCCTGGGCCACGCTTGCTGATTATGGATTGCCAGGCGATGTCTACCCTATCGGACGTTTAGATGCCGACAGCGAAGGGATGCTTGTTCTAAGCGACGAGAAGGAACTGGTTTTCAAACTTCTGCAGCCGGAGAACGGCCACCCTCGCAGGTACTGGGCCCAGGTTGAACGAACAATGACACACCAGGGTATTGAAGCCCTGCAGCGCGGTGTTATGGTTCAAGGAAGGATTACAACACCTTGCAGAGTGTCAATCTTAGAATCTGCTCCAGCAATTGAAGACCGCCATCCTCCAATACGATATCGCGCAAATGTGCCCACATCATGGATAGACATTGAGTTAACAGAAGGACGGAACAGGCAGGTTCGGCGAATGACTGCAGCCGTTGGCCACCCTACGCTACGACTTATTCGTGTCGGAATCGGCTGTCTGCGTATCAATGACCTTGGTCTCACCGCCGGCACCTGGACCATCTTGGCTGAGCCTGAGCGCAGATTGCTTCTTCAACATCCGTAGCGAACGTCCGATAGATAATCCAAAGCCCGTAACCATCGCGATCACTCCTATCCACACAAGCGAGATAAGAGGCTTTACAGAAAACTCAACGGTAAACTCCTCGCGCGCAAATGGACGTGGCTTTGACGAATCGTAGAAGGCGAATGTCCCCTTCGATTTAGACGGATCATCATTGTTACGGTCAATGTTGATCAGGCCAACGGTTGTCGTTGTACCTGGTATAGGAGTCCACTCAGGGTCGAATGCTGGACCGTTTGCA
>JBEBCJ010000064.1:0-7303 GCA_041157865.1 Bacteroidota bacterium | reverse complement strand
AGGCAGCATTAGCAGAAGCAGGCCATGGCATAGGTGCAATCGATGCGATTGCTGTAACATACGGACCAGGATTAGCAGGATCGCTCCTGGTTGGAACGCACTTTGCAAAGGGGCTCGCACTTGCGCATGGTAAGCCCCTTTATCCAATTCATCATATCGAAGCACATCTATATTCCGGCTATCTCGAGCAGTCAGATCTTGTGTTTCCAAGCATTAGTCTTGTTGTGAGTGGCGGACACACCAGCATTTTCTTTATCGAGGATGTTGTATCGTACAAGGTGCTCGGATCAACGTGCGATGATGCTGCGGGAGAGGCGTTTGATAAGGTCTCGAAGATGTTGGGACTGGGTTACCCTGGCGGACCCGAGATAGATGCTCGTGCACAACTCGGGAATGCTTCTGCGTTCGAATTCCCTCGTGGATTGATGCATGACGGCACATATGATTTTTCATTCAGCGGACTGAAGACTTCGGTTCGCAGAGCTCTTGAATTGCTCAAGAACACAGGCGCAGAGATACCGGTACATGACATCTGCGCATCAGTGCAGGAGGCCATTGTTGATGTGCTTGTTGAGAAAACGTTGAGGGCTGCAAGACAGTACAACGTCTCTGCTATTACGATTTCGGGCGGCGTGAGTGCCAACTCCCGCCTGCGCGATAGAATGCGTGAACGTGCAGATTCTCACGGCATCGCAGTTGTTGCGCCCCGCATTGGCTACTGCGTCGATAATGCGGCGATGATCGCCCATATCGCAGAGTTACGAATCAGACATGGCGTTGAACCTACATCGGCAGATTTTACGATCTCTCCGAAGGCAATTCGTACCGTGTAACGAACGATGTCCGACAGAGTATACTCTGCCGGACATGTCCGTATGCTGTATGTCTGTTGTGCCACGATGAATCAAGGCACAACGTCAATTACAACAGATCTGTTGTACATGCGGCCCTCCGGCAGCTCATTGCTGAATGCAGGCTCATCTTCGCCAAACGCGCTTGCCACAAGGCGCACGCCTGTGATGCCGCGCACGTTGAGTTGGTCTTTGATGATCGCCATCACCTGGTCTGCGCGATTCATCGCCAGGTCGAGATTGCCTTTCCCGCCAACGGCATCTGTATGACCATAGATATAGACCTTGGAGTTGTTGCGGATTTGTGGAATCACGTTACTCACAAGGAATGTACGAGACCTTGTAACAGGGTCATCTTCGTTGTATTCGAAGATCAGGCGATGGCTTGTTGAAGTACCCTCGCGGTCGGTTCGTACCAGGGTAATGGGCTCTGATTGTGTCTGCATCGTTCCGTCGCGAAGTTTGGCATTAACTGTTAGTGTGTGCTTCTGTGCACGTATGTCACTGCCAATGAGTCCCGTTGGATCAAGGTAGGCGCTACTACCCCGAAAGGGTCCATATGACCTGCTCGTGCCATTACCAGAAATCACGGCGCTCCATTCCAGAACGTTGCGCATCGATGTCATATCGACGTACACCTCGTGGTCTACTTCTGCAGTACGAATCGATGATACTGGCACTCGAGCACCCAGCTGATCGGGTTTCATGTTGCGGAAATGTACGCGCCTGTTTTCATCTGAGACAGCAGCAAGGTCCGTTGCTGGAGTTCGTGCAGTTCCTGACATTGGATCTGCTTCGCCTGCAGTAATCGTGAGCTGATTTGGATTCACGTTCCAAACATCTACAAGGTACTTTTTAACGCTTTCTGCATAGGCCCGAGCGTCCTTGTTGTTTGGATCGGATGCATAGAGCTCAACACTTGATCCAGGAATACTTGAGAGTCGATATCCCATCACATTCAGGATGTTGTAATAGATATCCCTTTGAATGATTGGCCGTACATCGGTATTGGCAATGTCATCAGCCGTAAGTCCCGACGAAGTTGCAAACAGGCGCGTCTGTGATCGTGAAATCTTGTTGTAACGGCCCGGGATCTCGGCAGAGCCTTTGTCGAAGAACACATAAGGTCGTAGCGGAAACTCGGCTCGTTCAACACGCTTGGAGTATACTCCATCGGTTGGATCGACTACTTCAAACAGCTTCGTCGGCGCTGCAATTGGGGGAGCCGAGGGCTGGCTTGGTTCTGGTAGGGCCGTTGTCTCGAAGATCTCAGCAAGACCGAATGCCAGTGAGAGACCAGCGCGAAGCGATACGGTGCTCAAGGCATCGTTGAATGAGTTCTGACTGGTATAGTTTACGCCTCGCTGACTGATCATGTATGACGTCTCAACAAATGGAGTAAGAATCCATTGGTTGCGGCTTGTCGGATCGGAGAGAAAGAAATCATAGCCTACGCCGGCAAAGCCTGAGCCAGTAATCTTGTGTTTCACAGAATCTGTTTGTGCGATATCCAGATCAGACTGCTTTGCACCTGCCTCTGGTGCATAGTCGAACTTGCTGTTTAGTGCAAGGCCAAGACCAACGCCTAAGGTTATGTGGAACTTCGAGCCAAGGTAATACTTAAGAAATGGCTCCAAAGTGAGATAGTCCATGTGGAACGTATACTCGTCGTTGTAGTATTGTCCCGAGCCTGTGGTAAGGATAGTGCCGGGCTTTGGAAACGACGTATCATCATTTGCTACAAGGCTGCGGTTGTCATACGAGATTCTCGTGCCGATATGCAATGCATCTGTGATGGATGCCTGAAGCATTAGGCCTCCGTAGAGTCCGCCACCCTGACCATCATTGTAGACGAGCTCAGAGAATTGCGGTCCATTACGATTGGGGTCCTTTGCCCAGTTCCCATAGCCCACGCCGGCCATATTGTAGTTGCCGCCCGCGTGCAGCCCCCAACGTGGCGAGGTTGACGGCACTGTCTGCGAATACGCAATGGTGCCAGCGAAACAGATAACGATCACGCGGAGAATGAAGCGTGTAACAGCATTCATGGTGGTGACTCCAGCTTTATGAAACATGGTGATGATTGTCCATGCAGGAACATCATCCTGAATGCAATGCTAGAGATCTTCCCAGAGAGTTACTCTAAAGGGTAGAGTGTTACCGTAGAAGGGTGTCGGCGCATTCCACAGCATACAACAACGACGAATCCCCTTGATCCATCGAAGGAAGAAGGGGATTCGTATCATGAATCTTGCTGTAGGGTCGTACGCGATTAGACCGATGTAAGCGATGGATAGAGAGGGAACTGACGGCAGAACGTTTGCACATCATGCTTGACGTTCTTGTAGTTCTCTTCGCTGCCGAAGTTGCTGATGACACGGTCGATGAAGCGCGCAATTTGGCGCATATCATCTTCCTTCATACCCCGACTGGTCATGGCCGCTGCACCAAGCCTGATGCCGCTTGTTACAAGAGGTGGCTGTGTGTCATACGGCACGGCGTTCTTATTGCAGGTTATCCCACTGGCGTCGAGTGCATTCTCTGCCTGTTTTCCAGTAACATTCTTGTTGCGCAGGTCGATCAACATCAAATGGTTCTCTGTTCCACCTGAAACGATGTTGTAGTCCATCTTCATCAACTCATCAGCCATAGCAGCTGCGTTGCGCACCACCTGCTTTGTATACTCATCAAACTCATCGGTGAGGCACTCTCCAAAAGCAACAGCCTTGGCCGCAATCACGTGCATGAGCGGTCCGCCCTGTATACCGGGCATGACCATTGAATCGATGAGTTCGCCCATCAACTTTTTACGACCACTCTTTGGAGCAACCTTGCCGAATGGGTTCTCATAGTTCTTGCCCATGACGATGAGGCCGCCACGCGGGCCGCGCAGTGTTTTGTGCGTTGTAGATGTGACGATGTCGCAATACGGTACGGGGCTCATAAGGCGCCCCTTGGCAATCAAACCTGCCGGATGCGCAATATCAGCAAGTAGAAACGCTCCAACCTTGTCTGCTATCTCACGGAATGCCGAAAAATCGATCTCCCGTGAGTAGGCGCTTGCACCCACGGTGATCATTTTCGGCTTGTGCTGCTTGGCAAGGTCCTCAACAACGTTATAATCGATACGACCAGTTTCTTGATTGAGGCCATAACCAATGAAGTTGTAGAACATACCGGAGAAGTTCACCGGCGAACCATGCGTAAGGTGTCCACCATGGGATAGATCCATCCCAAGCACCGTATCTCCTGGCTTAAGGTACGTGAAGTACACAGCCATGTTCGCTCCCGAACCCGAGTGTGGCTGCACGTTTGCGTATTCAGCACCAAATAGCTGCTTGAGGCGCTCGATGGCAATGTTCTCTGCAACATCAACCCATTCGCAACCGCCATAATAGCGCTTGCCTGGATAGCCTTCTGCGTACTTGTTTGTGAGGATGCTGCCTTGAGCCTCCATCACACTGAGTGATGTAAAGTTCTCGCTTGCGATTAACTCAATCTTATCACGTTGTCTGTCGTACTCGCCCTGAACGGCATGGAAGACTTCGGGATCTGCTGACTGTAGATGCTTATACATAGAATGCGTTATTGAGTCGGGACGGAAAGTGGTGAAGTGTTCTGGTCTATCGTAATACCGACATCGGAATGGCTATGCTGGCGCCCGGTCTCTGCAGGTGCAGAGTATACATACCTGATGGAAGACCTGAGAGATTCAGCGGAAGAGCAATGCCATCAAGTCGTATCGACTCGCCCATAGGGTACACACGACCTGTCATGTCGATCGCCGCAATGGTAACGGCTGTGCCGTTCCATGATGATGGAACTGTAAGAGCCGCTTGATCGGAGGCAGGATTCGGAGCAACGGCAAATCCCTGAGCTAGGGCTTCGTCAGCAATGCTGGTAACATCGGACGAGTCAAAACAGAATGTCTCGCCTGTTGTGATGTTATGGATGCATGTTAATCCCGGATCTGGACCATTCGAGTTTGTATCAACGACTGCGCTGTCTGCAAAAGCACTCCACGTAAGCAACCAGAATACGTTACCATCTCCCAGACCAATTCCACCGGCACCGCCCTCGGATACGGACAAAATGGCCAAGGATGCATTGCTGTCCGGATAGGCGGTACGGAATCGCGAGAACTTTGCGTCCTTATTCAGCGCCGTGATTAGTGCGGCCCCCTGTGTAAAGTCTGCCGGCAATGCACTCTGAGGAGCATCTGCTGGGTCGAACACATCGTCAGGAATTGGAATCGGCGGCGGGTTGCAGCTTCCAAGCAGGCGGATCAGGGGTACAAATGCGACAGTGTCTTTTTCAGCACTGCGAACCAGGTACACCCACATCGTGGCCTTACCATCCTTGGCACTCATTCCAATGTTGATAGGCGTTGCACCCAGGGGAACATCGACACCAATGGCAACGATGCCGACAACTTTCGTGTCAGTAGCTCCAGTAATGGCTCTTTGGGCTGCGCCCATGCAATCCTTCGGTGCATATGTCGGGAAGCTGAACTGGGCTGACGTGGACACGGCACCCAGGATGACTGCAGCAAGCAGCCCTGCGATAAACGAATAACGGTTCACGTTGGTTACCTTCATACAAGTACGAAAAATGTCATGCAAATCTACCACTCGGCGTACTTTTGCAACCTATACCAACTGACAAATACAGCGCCCCCTATGACCAAAAGCGAATGGTTCGAAACCGCCCGCACGGTAATCGCCTCTCGACTGATTGATCAGATCGAAGAAAGCGAGCTTGCACCTTCAGGCAAGGTGACCTATCAATTCTCTGCCAAGGGGCATGAACTTGCCCAGGCTATTCTGGGTCAATATCTCCGCCACGGTCATGACGCAGCAACGGTCTACTACCGTTCGCGTCCGCTGGTACTTGCAGCCGGCATGACATACGAGGAGGCGTTTGCCGGCCCCTTAGCCCTTTCTGGAAGCAGGAATGGTGGACGTGACATCGGTGTGGTGCATCATTTGGATAACAGAAAGGGAGTAGCAGTTCTGCCGGCCTCAGGTGATGTTGGCGCGCAGTATACACCCTGCGTGGGTTGGGCTCAGGCAATACGCTATCATGCATCTGTGATAGGAGATGCTGCTTGGCAAGGGGCAGTGGCTGTTGCACTTGGTGGTGATGGCTCGACGGCAACGAATGGTTTTTGGGCTGCGCTGAATATTGCGACCACGCTCAAGCTGCCGATGATCTTTTTTATCGAAGACAATCAATTTGGTATCAGTGTTCCGGGAACAATGCAGACGCCCGGCGGAAACATCGCAGCGAATTTGGGGTCGTTTAATGCTCTGCGCATCGTGGAGATCGATGGAACAAATCCTGAAGAATCAGATCGCATGATCTCGAAGACAGTCGAGCATGTGCGCGAAAAGCAATCGCCGGCTCTTCTGCGTGTTCGTGTGCCCCGCATATGCGGTCACAGTGGTGCCGACAACCAGTCTTATAAGACACCAGAGCAGAAAGAAGAGGAACTTCAACGGGATCCGCTTGAGAAGCTCAAGGCAATGTTCATCCGCAAGAACTATGCTACCGAAGATAGTTGGGTCGAGTTCGTATCCGAGATCGAAGCACAGGTCCGTGCAGCCTGTGAGGCAGCTCTTGCCCAAGATCAGCCGCTTCCAGAAGATGCCTTGACAAAACTCTTCGATGACGGAGGAGTGCCGAAACATGGCGGACTCGCTGGTGCAGGCATTGCACCGATGTCCGCTACCGGAGAAAAACACGAAGACGGTCCGCGAATCAATCTTATCGAAGCAGTAAAGCGCACCTTGGATTTCGAACTCAAGCATAACAATCGGTTGCTCGTCTTCGGTGAAGATGTTGGTTTGAAAGGGGGCGTCCATGGTGCAACCGTGGACCTGCAGGCAAAGCACGGTGCAGAGCGGGTGTTTGATACCTCGTTGAGTGAAGAAGGAATCATCGGTCGTGCTGTAGGTATGGCAATGGCAGGTCTTGTTCCCGTACCGGAAATTCAGTTCCGCAAGTATCTCGATCCTGCAACAGAGCAGATCAATGATTGTGGTACAATACGCTGGCGCACCAATGGCGATTTTGCCGCACCAATGGTGGTGCGCATACCTGTGGGCTTCTCGAAACGGACAGGAGACCCATGGCACAGCGTGAGTGGTGAGGCAGTGTTCGCTCATACACTCGGTTGGCGTGTTGCCATGCCATCAAATGCACAAGATGCGGTCGGACTTCTGCGCACTGCATTACGTGGAAATGATCCAACGTTTTTCCTTGAGCATCGTGCCATACAAGACACAGCACCTGGACGCGGAGTCTATCCTGGTGATGAATTCACCGTTCCCTTCGGCGTTGCGTCCGTGGTACGTCCCGGCACACAGGTCACGATCGTAGCATGGGGTGAAATGGTGCATCGGGCTAAATCTGCAGTTGAGCTCTCAGGGCTTGATGCAGAGATCATCGAT